>DASSUD010000446.1:0-3996 GCA_035707385.1 Acidimicrobiales bacterium | reverse complement strand
CCACCAGCGCTCCCGTGGCGGTGACGTCGACGAGCTGGACGTAGGGCTCGACGCAGCGCGCGCCGCTCTGGTCGCCGGCGGTCGGCACCCGCTAGCCCTACCCGTGTCGACGCCGACCGAGACGCGGCCCGGTCCACCACGATCCGGCGGTACGCCATGGAGCGACCCTGGTCAGATGACATGCATGAACCCACCGTCCAGCGATCGACACTAAATCACCAAATCGCCCGCACGCCCCCGGCCGGGCCGCTAGCGCTCGTCCTCCAGCCGGTCGAGGGCGTCGCCCAGGCGCCGCAGTGTGGCCACGGCGCGGGCCAGGTCCTCGTGGCCGACGGCGCCGGCCAGCCGGATGGCCGCGGCGGCCTGGCCCGGGGCGATGCGGCGGACCGCCTCGTAGCCCTCCCGGGTGGGCCGGAACAGCTTGGCCCGCCGGTGGGCCGGGTTGTCGACGTACTCGGCCAGGCCCTGGGCCACGAGCAGGTCGGCGGTGCGCTGGACGCTCTGGCGGGTCAGGCCGACGGCCCGACCGATGCCGGCGACGGTGAGCGGGGTCCGCAGGACGGCGCCGAGCACCTGCCAGCGGGCGGCGGTCAGCCCCACGGGACGGGTCAGCTCCTCGGCGAGGCCGAGGAGCTGACCGTTGAGGCGGAACACGGTGAGGGCCGTGTCGCCCAGCAACTGGGGCGCGTCGCTCATGCGGTGGTCGAGGCCACGAGCTCGAAGTAGCCGGCGGGGTCGCCCTGGCCGTAGAGCTTGTACCAGGCGTCCAGCGTCTCCGGCTCGTAGAGGCCGAGGCGGGCGAAGATCGCCCGGGCGAAGTCGACCGGCGCCGTGGCGCTGGCGGTGATGAGGTCGCCGTCGGTCACCGCTCCGGCCTCCCGGTAGTGGGCGGATCCCCGGTACCCGGTGGCCTCCAGGAACTCGCGGGCGTTGCTGGTGTGGGGGCGGTCGTCGAGCAGCCCGGCCGCGGCCAGGCCACCGGTCGCCCCGCAGATGGCGGCGACGGGGACACCGGCGTCGAGGAAGGCCCGGGCCGCGTCCACGAACACCTCGTTGCCGCCGGCCAGCCAGGTGTCGGCGCCCGGCAGGATCAGCATGGCGCTGCCCGCCGGGTCGAGGTCGGCCACGGCCATGTCCGGCGTGAGCCGGAGCCCGCCCATCGTCGTGACCGGGTCCCGGGTCTCGCCCACCGTCACCACTTCGAAGTGGTCCGGCTGGCGCTGCCAGGCACCGCTGTTGATGTGGGCCGTGGCGAACCCGATCTCCCAGTCGGCCAGGGTGTCGTAGATGGCGAGGTGCACGGTGTCGGTCATGATGGTCTCCTCCGTCGTCTTTGACAACATACTGTCATATCGACAGCTTGCTGTCAACCGACCCTGACGTTCACCACGCCAGCCCCGCCACGATGGCGGCTGCGGCGGTGTCCGGGACCGTGGCCGAGGTGTCGGCCCGCAGGTCGTACGACGGGTGGCGGTGCACCGTGCCGTGCAGGCTGCGGGCCATGCCGGGGAGGCGCTCGGGCCGGCTGCGCTCCCGGGCCTCGGCCACGTCGAGCGCGCAGTCGACCCGGACCCAGCGGACCTCCAGGCCCGCCAGCTCGACCTGCCAGGACCGCCACTCGGCCTCGCCCAGCAGGACCTCGTCCACGATGACGTCGAGGCCGGCGAGCGCCGCTCGGGCCACCATCCCCCGGTACGCGTCGAGGATCCGCTCGGCGATCGGGCCGACCCGGCGCACCACCTCGCCGTCGACCAACTCGAAGGCGATCCCCTCGTCGGCATGGGCGCCGACGTGGTCGCCGTAGGTGACCCAGGCGAAGGGGAGCTTGGCGAACAGGTCGTCGAGGGCGAACACGATCCAGCACTCGCCGGCCGCCGCCAGGCGCGCCTGGAGCGCGGCCGCCAGCGTGGACTTTCCCGCGCTCGACGTCCCGTTGAGCACGATCACCCGCCCGGCCGCCACCGGGCGGATGGTACCCGGGGCCCTCGCCCGGCGGGCCGGGCGGGGCTCAGAACGGGTACTGGCGGCCGCCGCGCTCCAAGGTCAGCCAGCGGGTGGTGGTGAAGGCGTCGATGGCGGCCTTCCCGCCGTGCCGGCCGACACCGCTGGCCTTGACGCCCCCGAACGGTGCGTTGGGCTCGTCGTAGACCGAGGTGTCGTTGACGTGGGCCATGCCGGTCTCGAGCCGGCGGGCGACCGACAGCCCGCGCTCCTCGTCGGCCGTGATGATGCCGGCCGACAGGCCGTAGGAGGAGTCGTTGGCCAGCCTGACGGCCTCGTCCTCGTCCGACACGGTGATGATCGGGGCGACCGGCCCGAACGTCTCCTCGGTCCACACCGCCATGTCGGGCGTGACGGCGTCGAGCACGGTCGGCTGGAAGAACAGGCCGTCGTTGCCGCCGCCCGCTCGGATCGTGGCGCCCCGGTCGGTCGCGTCGTCGATGTGGGCCCGGATCTTGGCGGCCTGCCTGGCGTTGATGACGGGGCCGATGACGTTGGTACGGGGGTCCCCCACGGTGAGCGACGCCGTCCGGGCCACGAGGCGCTCGGTGAACTCGGCGGCCACGGCCGCGTCGACGAGGATGCGCTCGGTCGACATGCAGATCTGCCCGGCGTGCATGAACGAGCCGAACGCGGCGGCGCCCACGGCGCGCTCGAGGTCGGCGTCGTCGAGGACGATGAGCGCGTCGTTGCCGCCCAGTTCGAGCGCCACCTTCTTCAGGTGCCGGCCGCCGAGGGCGGCGACCTCTCGGCCGACGGCGGTCGACCCGGTGAAGCTGACCGCGCCCACCGCCGGATGGCTCACGAGCACCTCGCCCACCTCGTCGACCCGCGGGCGCGAGCAGGTGACGACGTTGAGCACGCCGGGCGGCAGGCCCGCCGCCTCGAAGACCCGGGCGACGAGCAGGCCACCGGCGATGGGCGTCTCCTCCGACGGCTTGAGCACGACGGCGTTGCCGACCGCCAGGGCGAAGGCCACCGCCCGCATCGACAGGAGGAGCGGGAAGTTCCACGGCGAGACCACGGACACGACGCCGACCGGCTCGCGGGCGACCATGCTCACCTTGCCGTGGTCGGACGGCAGCAGCTCGCCCGTGACCATGTGCGCCGCCGCGGCCGCCGCCTGGGCGATGCCGGCGACGTAGCCGGTCTCGAACATCGCCTTGCCGATCCAGGCCCCGCCCTCGTCGACGAGCGCGTCGACGAGGTCGTCCTGGAGGTCGTCCAGGGCGCGCAGGGCGTCGATGAGCACCCGGGCCCGCTGGTCGTGGGGCAGCGCCCCCCACGCCGGCTGCGCGTCCCGCGCCGCCTCGACCGCCTCGCGCGCCACGCCGGCGCCGCCGTCGGCGACCCGGCGCCAGACCTCGCCCGTCGCCGGGTTCAGGTCGTCGAACGTACCGGCCGCGTCGCGCCAGGTTCCCCCGACGAACAGCTGCTCCGTGGCCGCAGACATGGCCGTCGACATGGCCACCCCCCTGGTGGATCCCGTCGCGCACGCTAGGGGTTGTGCTCAGGATTGTCAACAATCTCTCGGCGCCACCACCACAAGCTCAGGCCGGCCGCGACGGCGAAGTGGGCGGCGACGGCGAGCCAGCCGGGCCGGTAGCCGCCCGTGGCGTCGACCACGGCGCCGAACGCCGTGGGGCTCACGATGAACCCGGCGAAGAACCCGGCGCTCACGACCCCCGTAGCCCGGCCGACGTGCGCGGCGTCGACGTCGCGTACCGCGGCCAGCATGCCGACCGCGTTCCAGGCCGCGGCGCTGGCCCCCAGGCCCACCACCGCCGCCCACAGCGACCACGGGGGACCGGCCTCGGCGTGCCACAGGACCAGTGTGGCCAGGGTCGACGCCAGGCCCAGGACACCCAGCACCGGGGCGGCCCCCGCCACGCGGTCCCCGATCCAGCCCCAGGCCAGCCGGGCCACGACGCCGGTGAGGGAGAACACCGCCAGGACCGCGCCGGCCGCGGTCTCCCCCATCCCGATCCGCTCGTT
>DASSUD010000445.1:0-7665 GCA_035707385.1 Acidimicrobiales bacterium | reverse complement strand
GCGGTGGCCCGCAGCGAGAGCGAGCGCCGCTCGGCGCTCTACGCCGAGGCGCTGCGCGAGGTCGACTCGCTGGTCGGACTGGTGGCGGTGGCCCGGCGCCTGCACGACGAGGAGTTCCAGGCCGGCACCGTCGCCGCACTGACCCAGATGCTGGCCGGCGCCGTCGGCGGGGCCGCGCTGGCCCAGGGCATCCGGGACGCGTTCGAGCCGTGGACCGCGCTGGTGGGCGAGACGATCGACCGGCTGCTCGACGGCACGCCGTACGCCGGCGTGCTCCCGGCCGCCGACCTCACCACCGCGGTGACCGCACTGTTCCTCGGCATCGAGCTGCTGGTGGGGGTCGACCCCGACGCCGCGGCCGGCGACGGGCTGTTCGGCACCATGGAGTCCGTGGCCCGGCTGGTCGACGCCCTGCTCCGGTCGGGGGGCCCCTGATCGGGTCGTAGGCTGGCCGGATGGCCGACACCCTCCGGAGCGGGATCGCCGTCGACGAGCTGTCCCCCGACATCCGCCCCCAGGACGACCTCTTCCGCCACGTGAACAGCCGCTGGCTGGCCGAGACCGAGATCCCGGCCGACCGGGCCGCGCACGGCGCGTTCCACGCACTGCGCGACCAGGCCGAGCTCGACGTGCGCGCCCTGGCCGAGGAGGCCGCCGCCGGTGACGCCCCGGCCGGCAGCGACGAGCGCAAGGTCGGCGACCTGTGGGCGTCGTTCATGGACGCCGACGGGGCCGAGCAGCGCGACGCCGAGCCGGTGGCCGGCGACCTGGCCGACATCCGGGCCCTGACCTCGGTCGACGACCTCGTCACGCTGCTGGGTCGGCTGCAACGGCACGGCACGCCCGGGCTCGTCCAGTGGTACGTCGACAACGACGGCGAGGACGCCACCCGCTACATCGTCAACCTGGTGCAGGGCGGGCTGGGCCTGCCCGACGAGTCCTACTACCGGGAGGACGCCTACGCCGAGACCCGGGCCGCGTACGTCGAGCACGTCGCCGCCATGCTGCGGCTGGTCGGCGAGCCCGACGCGGCCGGCGCCGCCCAGCGGGTCATGGCGCTGGAGACCGCGGTGGCCGCCGGCCACTGGACCCGGGTCGACAGCCGCGACGCGCTCAAGACCTACAACAAGCGCACCCGGGCCCAGCTCGACGAGCTCGCCCCCGGGCTGCGTTGGGACCGGTGGCTGGCCGCCGCAGAGGTGCCCGGCGGGGCCTTCGACGAGGTGGTCGTCCGCCAGCCCGAGGCGCTGGAGGCGGCCGGGCGCCTGCTGGACGAGATCCCGCTGGACGACTGGCAGGCGTGGCTGGTGTTCCACCACGTGCGGGCCGCGGCGCCGTTCCTGTCCAGCCGGTTCGTGGACGCCGACTTCGCGTTCTACGGCACGCTGCTGTCCGGCATCCCCGAGCTGCGCGAGCGGTGGAAGCGGGGGGTCGGCGTCATCGAGGGCGGCCTGGGCGAGGCCGTGGGCCGCCTGTACGTGGCCCGCCACTTCCCGCCGGAGCACAAGGCCCACATGGACCGGCTGGTCGGGTGGCTGGTCGAGGCCTACCGGACCGACATCGAGGCGCTCGACTGGATGTCGCCCGAGACCAGGCAGCGGGCGCTGGACAAGCTCGGCCAGTTCACCCCCAAGGTCGGCTACCCGGACCGCTGGCGCGACTACTCGGCGCTGGCCATCGAGCCCGGCGACCTGCTCGGCAACGTGCGGCGCTGCGACGCCTTCGAGACCGACCGCAACCTGGCCAAGCTGGGCGGCCCCATCGACCGGGACGAGTGGCACATGACCCCCCAGACGGTCAACGCCTACTACAACCCCGGCATGAACGAGATCGTGTTCCCCGCCGCCATCCTGCGGTGGCCGTTCTTCGACCCCGACGCGGACGACGCCGTGAACTTCGGAGGCATCGGGGCGGTGATCGGGCACGAGATCGGCCACGGCTTCGACGACCAGGGCAGCCGCTACGACGGGCTCGGCAACCTGTCCGACTGGTGGACCGACGCCGACCGGGAGGGCTTCGACGCCCGGGCCCGCATGCTGGTCGCCCAGTACGACGCCCTGGAGCCCGAGGGCCTGCCGGGCCACCACGTCAACGGGGCTCTCACCGTGGGCGAGAACATCGGCGACCTCGGCGGCATCACCATCGCCCACAAGGCGTACCTGCTCAGCCTGCAGGGCGCCGAGGCCCCGGTGGTCGACGGGCTGACCGGCAGCCAGCGGGTGTTCCTCGGCTGGGCCCAGGTGTGGCGCATGGCCGTGCGGGAGGCCGAGCAGATCCGGCGGCTGGCCATCGACCCCCACTCGCCGCCCGAGTTCCGGGCCAACGTGGTCCGCAACCTCGACGAGTTCCACGACGCGTTCGGCGTCACCAAGGAGGACGGCATGTGGCTCGACGAGGACGACCGGGTCCGCATCTGGTAGGTCGCCCGCCGGCTCCCGAACGGGCTCAGTCGGGGCGGCTGAGAGGCTCGGAGTGGTCCCAGTCGGCCACCAGGGTCCGCAGCGCGGTGAGCAGCAGCAACGGCTGGTCCAGCATGGCGTGGTGCCCCGCCTCGGGGATCTCGATGACAGGCGCGACCCGGCCCAGGCGCTCGTACATGGACGCGCCGATGTCGGCGGTCACCAGCCCGTGCTCCGACCGGAGCAGAGCGAGCCGGCAGCGGACCTTGTCGATGTAGGGCAGGGCGACCGAGCGCATGCCGCCGGAGAACTGGGCGAACACCTGGCGGTCGAACTTCCAGCGCCAGCCGCCCTCGACCCGGCGGACCGAGTGCCGGGCCACGTGGTCGATGACGTAGGGCAGGTAGTGCGGCTGGGGCGGGACGGTGCGGAAGCGGGCCAGCGCCCCGTCGAGCGTCGGGTAGGTGCGGGGCGCCCCGAAGGCACTGCCGAGGCGGGCCGCGTCCACCTCGGGGTCGGGCGCGGTGACCGGCGAGTCGCACACGATGGCGCCGGCCAGCCGGTCGGAGTGGAGCGCGGCCGTGCCGATGGTGACGAAGCCGCCCATGCTGTGGCCGACGATCAGGGGCGGACCCGCTATGGCCCCGGCCTGCGCCACGGCCATGACCTCGTCCGCCCAGGTCGTGAGCGAGTACGACGACCGGTGGCCGCTGTCGCCGTGGCCGGACAGGTCGAGGGCCAGCACCCGGAAGTCGCCGGCGAACTGGGCGGCGACGTGGGTCCACCAGTGGGCGTGAGCGCCGCCGCCGTGGACGAACACGAGCCCCCGGCGCCCGGGCGGCCCCCACGCCAGGAAGTGCACCTGCGCCCCGCCCACGGTCACCCGCTCGTCCCGGTACGGCTCGGCCAGCGCCCGCCGGAACCAGGCGGGGACCTCGGGTGCGGATCCGTCGCCGGTCATCGACGGCCCAAACTAGTGGGATGGGCTCGCCGGCCTCAGGGACCGACGGTGCGGGCCAGCCGGGCGACCTTGTCGCCGACGTAGCGGCGGTGGCGCTCGTCCAGCTCGGGCAGGCCGTTCTCCAGGTAGCGGCGCAGCGCCTCCAGCCCGGTCCGGTGCGGTCGCCCCGCCAGCAGCTGCTCCAGCACGGGCGCCAGGGGCGGCGGCGGCTCCCCCACGGGCACGCCCGGTGACCACCCCCCGGGGCCCGGTCCCGGCGGGCCGGCCTCGAGGCCGAGCTTGCGGGACAGCAGCCGGGCCCCGGCCACACCGCCGATCCGGGCGGCCACGTCCGCGTAGCGCTCGCAGGCGTCCTGGCGGGCCAGCATGAGCTGGGCCTTGGCCACCAGGTAGGGGTCGTCGGCCCGCTCCAGCCGGGCGGTGGCCAGGTTCACGAGGGCGAAGGCGTAGGACACCCGCAGCGACACGGTCTGCTCGTAGTCGACGGCGTGGACCGCGACCCGCAGCGCGCCCGCGCCGGTGCGCAGCCGTTCGGCCGGGGCGACCCGGCCGAACAGGTCGATGTCGCTGCAGGAGAGCCCGCCACGCTCGTCGAGGTGGAAGTCGCCCCAGCGCCACGACCCCCGCAGCGACCCGGCCGCGACGGAGGCACGCTCCACCGAGCCCAGCGCCGCGTGCCGGCGCCGGCGCACGCGCTGCGTCCGCCGCCTGCCGACGCCCAACACCACGGCGGCGACGTCGACGACGGCATCGAGGGCGGCGCGGGCGTCGGGAACGGGTGGTGCGGGGGTCAGGTCGAGCACTGGGCCGACCGTGCGAACTCGACCCACTCGCCGACCTCGTCCGGTGTCGTCGCCGCGGGGACGACGGTCTCCTCGACCACCCTGGCGCGCCGGTACACGCTGGAGAGGTCCTGCTGCCGCGGCCCCACGGCCAGCAGGGTGACGGCCGGCGTGACGACGGCCGAGAAGCTGTGGATGCACGTGGCGGTGCCGTGGCTGCGCATCCCCGGGATCAGCAACCGCCGGCTGGACTCGCGGAGGTCGACCACCGCGGGGGCATCGAGGCGGAACCGGCCGGCGCCGTCGCCCCGGTAGGTGTGCCGCCACATGACCTCGGCGTCGAGCCCGCCGGGGGCGACCTCGGCGTAGCGCCTCTCCTGGAGGACGCCGGCCAGCACCACCGACCGGTACGACCACGCGTGGTCGTGCACGTCGTGGTTCTCCGGCACGCCGGGCCACACGTGCAGGCGCAGCTGCTCGGCGCCGGAGGCGCCGGCGAGCACGATCTTCAGGAAGCCGTTCGGGTGCCAGTAGGACCGTTCGGCGACCGCTTCCCGGCTCGCTCGCGACCGCAGCAGCGCGTCGAGACGGGCAGGCGTGAGCGAATCATCAACCGCGCTGTTGACGGACACGTGCCCCAACTTCTGGATCCCGCGGCCCGAGACAGGGCCTCCCTCTCTGAACGCGGTGACTGTAGCTCGTTCACTCCGGGGTGCTGGACAGTGCCCACGACCGCAGCGCCGCGATCCCCTGATAGGTCATCCACACCGGGTACTGCCCCCCGCCGGTGGGCCAGCGCCACAGGCGCGCCTCCGGCCGGTAGTAGCGCAGGGTCTCGCGCCGGGCCTGGCGGGCCACGCTGCCCCCGGCGTCGCCGCCGGCGTCCACGATGGCCCGCAACACCACCGCGGGCGTGAAGTGGCTGACGGTGTGGAGGTCCTCGGTGCCGTCGACCCGCTCGAACCGCAACGTCTCGCTGTCCAGCCCGAGGTCGGCGTAGCGCTCCAGCCACACCCGACCCGACACGGCCACCTCCCACAGCCAGTCGTCGTTGAGGCGCACCGCCCAGGCGGCCAGGGCCCGGACCGCGGTCGCGGTGTGCACCGTCGACGGGTCCGAGCCGGTCATCTCGCTGCCCACCCGCACGGGCCAGGCCCGGACACCGTCCTCGTGGATGGCCAGGTCGACGAGGTCGTCGAGGAACCGGCGGGCCGCCACGTCGCGGATCTCCAGCCGGCTGAGCTCCAGCAGCGACGTCGTCAACACGTAGGGGCGGCCCCGTTCGGCACCGGCGGCCCGCCGCTGGAGGCGGGCGACGAGCAGGTCGATCCGCTCGGCGATGTAGTCGCGGGCCTCACCGGCGTCGCTCAGGGCGCCGACGACCACCGCCGTGACCTCGGGCCGGGCGAGGGCACCGGGGCCGCTCACCGCCGACCAGCCGCCGTCGGGCAGCTCGAGCCGGCGCAGCAGGTCGCGCAGCAGCCGCAGGTCGATGCGCCAGTCCCGGGTGCCGGCCAGCAGGCTGGCCTGGAGCCCGTAGGCCGTCGCCATCGCCGAGATCTGCAGGGTCGGGTCGTCGACCTCGCGGCGCCAGCCGACGCCGGGATAGCCGTCGACCGCGGTGTCGGCCGCCAGGTGGGAGATCAGCCCGTCGGCCGCCTGGCGCAGCAGCGTGTTGACCGAGGTCCCGGCGGGGAGGACGGGGCCGCGCTCGCCCCGCTCGCCGTTGCTCGGGGCCGAAGTCGCCTCGTCGGTGAGCCCGATCACCTCGCGCAGCGTTGCGAGCTTGTCCGACCGGGGTCGGCGCCGGTCGTTCTCCCACGCCGACACGATCGAACGGGTGACCTCGAGCGCCTCGGCCAGCTCGCCCTGGCTCAGGCCCCGCTGCCGGCGAAGGGCGGCGATCGTCTCTCCTAGCGTGAGCCGGGGCCCGTCCATGCTGCCAGTTTCCCGCGAATCCCCGATGCGCGCGCAGCAGCGCACGCTGCGCGCACGCGCCGCGCACGAACGCGCCTCCGCGACCGGAATTGCGCGCGCAGAGTGTCGTAGACGCGCCTCCCGCCGGTGCCCACGATGCGTGCATGGCACGGGTCGTGGTGAGGTCGAGCAGCTCCACGGGGGTCGTGCCGCTCGCCGCCGGGATGGTGGTCGCGCTGGCCACCGCCGGGGCCGTGCTGGTCGTGGCCCTGGTCACCCTGGCGGTGTGGCTGGCCGTCCGCCATCCCTTCCTGGCGGCCGCGCTCGGCGGCTCCGCTCTGGCCGTCGCCGGCGGGGGGGCGCCGGTGGCCGCCGGCCTGTGGGCGCTGGTGGCGGCGGGCGCGCTCGCGTGGCGGTGGCGCGACCGGGACGGGTTCGACCGGGCGGTGCTGCGGCGCTGGCGCCGGAGCGTCGTCTACGGCCGCCGCTGGCGGCGGGCGATGGTGGCGTGCGGCCTGGAGGGCCCCGGCGAGTGGCGCCCGCCGGTCCCCCGGCTCGGCACCGTGCACTCGACCCGATGGGCCGACACGGTGCGGGTCCACCTGCTCGACGGCCAGACGCCCGAGACGCTGGCCGCCCGCTCCAAGTGGCTGGCCGCCGCGCTCGGCGCCCAGACCTGCCGGGTGCGCGACGACGGTGCCGGGGCGGTGACGCTGGAGCTGCGCCGGGCCGATCCCCTGTCCCGGCCGGTGCCCGCGCTCGCCGTCCCGGACCGCCCCGACCTGGACGCCCTGGTGCTCGGGTCCCGCGAGGACGGGTCACCCTGGACGGTCCGCCTGGCCCGGGGCCACCTGCTGGCGGCGGGCCCGCCCGGCACGGGCGACGGGGCCGGCCGGGAGTCGGTCGTGTGGTCGCTGGTCCGGGCCCTGGCCGCCCGCGTCCGCGACGGCTCGGTCGAGCTGTGGGGAATCGACGGCCGCGGCGGCCTCGAGCTCGCCGCGGGCGCCCCGCTGTTCGCCCGCCTGGCCGCCGGCGACCCCGGCCCCGGCCTCCCCCTGGTCGAGGACGCGGCCGAGCTCGTCCGGGCGCGGCGACCCGGTGGCAGCCGGGACGAACCGCTGGTGGTCCTGGTCATGGAGGAGATCACCGGCTGGGGCGCCGGCCTCGGCGAGGCGGACCGCGGGCGGCTGGACCGGGCGATGGAGCTGGTGCTGGCACGGGGCGCCGCGGCCGGGGTGATCGTGGTGGCCACCATGCGGTCGGCGCCGGCCTCGGCCACCACCTGGTTCCGCCACGTGGTCCGGGTGGGCCCGGACGGCGTGGCGCTGGCCTCCGAGGGACGGGGGACGCCGGACCGGGTGCGCGCCGCGGGCCTGTCCGACGCCGGCGTGGCCGCCCTCGCCACCCGCTACCGGCCCGCCCGGCGGGAGCCGCCGGCCCCGCCGGTGCCGCCGCCCGCCGCGCTCGGCGAGGCGCCCCTCGACGACGGGGGCACCGCGGCGATGCGGCACACGGCCTGACAGCCGGCCAACGGACGCCCGGCGCGCACGGCCTGACGCGCTCCGCGGTGCTCGTCGCCCGGCTGACGCCGGGGCCCTACGCTCAC
>DASSUD010000444.1:0-6190 GCA_035707385.1 Acidimicrobiales bacterium | reverse complement strand
ACCTGACATCGCGTCCGGGGTGACCCTTGAGTACGGTGGGCGTACCGTGGCAGTGACGCCTCCCTCCTCCGGCCCGTCGCAAGCCGCCGGCGTCGCTGCTGGCGCGCTGCTGGGCGGCCGTTACCGGCTCGACGAGCTGTTGGCGTCGGGCGGCATGGCACAGGTGTGGCTGGGCACCGACGAGGTGCTGCGGCGGGCGATCGCCCTCAAGATCCTGCACCAGCACCTCGCCGCCGACGAGACGTTCGTGACCCGGTTCCGCCACGAGGCGATCGCGGTCGCCAAGCTGTCGCACCCCTCGATCGTCAACGTCTACGACACGTGCAGCGACGACGGGATCGAGGCCATCGTCATGGAGCTGGTGCGGGGCCAGACGCTGCGCCAGCGGCTCGACGACGGCGCCGTCGACCCCTGGGTGGCGGCCAACGTCGCCGCCCAGGTCGCCGGGGCGCTGGCGGTGGCGCACACCGCCGGGCTGGTCCACCGCGACATCAAGCCGGCCAACATCCTGCTCTCCCAGGACGGGCGGGTGAAGGTGGGCGACTTCGGCATCGCCAAGGCGGCCGAGTCGGCCGACCTGACCCAGGAGGGCTCGTTCCTCGGAACCGCCAAGTACCTGGCACCGGAGCAGATCGAGGCCAAGCCCGTCGACGGCCGCACCGACCTGTACAGCCTGGGCGTCGTCCTCTACGAGATGCTGTGCGGGCGGGTGCCGTTCGAGGCCGACTCGTCGTCGGCCACCGCCCTGGCGCGGCTGCACACCGACCCGCAGCGCCCCCGGCTGGTCCGGGCCGGCGTGCCCCGGGAGCTCGAGACCATCACCATGCGGCTGCTGGCACGCGACCCGGCCGACCGCTACCCCACCGCCGCCGACGTGCGGGCCGCGCTGCTGGGCGCCGGCGCCGACGACCGGGCCGCGACGGTCGACAACACGGTGCCCGAGCCGCTCGGTCGGCCGTTGCCCCCGCCACCGATCGGCGGCGGCCACAACGCGGTCCGCGGGTTCCCGCCGGGGGCGACACCGCCGGGCAACGTGCCCGTCCGCTTCCGGGACAGCGAGCGCCGCTGGCTGGTCCCGACCCTGCTGGTCGTGCTGGTGGCGGTGGCGCTGGGCTTGGCCGGCCTGCTGATCAAGGGGTCCACCACCGACCTGTTCGGCGACGACGACGGCGGCGGCGACGACCCCGCCCAGACCGAGGAGCCGGCGTCCGACCAGGTGGCGGTGTCCGGCATCGTCGACTTCGACCCACCACCGGGCACGGGCGGCGAGCACGGCGACGAGACCGGCAACGCCATCGACGGCGACCCGGGCACCGCCTGGACGTCCGAGACCTACGGCAACCCCGACTGGGGAGGCCTCAAGGACGGGGTGGGCCTCGTCCTCACGCTCGACGCCGCCAGCGGCCTGGGCTCCCTGGAAGTCGACTCGTCCAGCTCGGGCTGGCAGGCCGAGGTGTACGTGGCGGACGCGCCGGGGCAGACGCTGGACGACTGGGGCGAGCCGGTGGCCGACCTCGACGGCGGCGACGGCAGCACGGCCACCGCCGAGTTCGACAAGGAGGGCGCGGCGGTCCTGCTGTGGTTCACCCGGGCGGGCGACAACGGCCAGATGGTGGTCGAAGACGTTCGGCTCGGGCGCTGACCTACTGTTCGCCCCATCGCACCCGACGCCGACGACCGCTCCCTCGTCACGGCCGCCCAGGCCGGTGACCGGGGCGCGCTCGACGCCCTGCTGCGGCGGCACCACGACCGCTGGTGGCGGCTGTGCCGGCGCCTGGCCGGCAACGACGCCGACGCCCAGGACGCGCTGCAGGAGGCGCTGATCGCCATCGCCCGGGGACTTCCCCGCTTCGACGGCCGGTCGGCGTTCACCACCTGGTCGTACCGGGTCGTGAGCAACGCCTGCCTCGACGAGCTGCGGCGCCGCGCCCGGCGGCCGGTGCCCGCCGTGCCCGCGGTCGAGGAGGCCGCTGCCGCCCGTGCCGTCGGGCACGACGCCGGCGTCGAGGCGGTGGCCGGCCGGCTCGACACCGACGCCGCGCTGGCCAGGCTGCCCTACGAGTTCCGGGTGGCGGTGATCCTGCGGGACCTGTGCGATCTCGACTACGCGGAGATCGGGCGGGTCCTCGGCATCCCCGCGGGCACGGTGCGGTCACGCATCGCCCGGGGCCGGGCCCAGCTCGCCGACCTGCTCGGGAACCCCGCAGCCTCCCCCGACCGTCCAACCACGAGCCCATGACCGACGCCGACGACCGCCACGACGACCTGGCCTCCGCCCTGCTGGACGGCGCGCTGCCCGAGTCGGCAGCCGCCGCGGCGCGGCGCGACCCGGCGGTCCTGGCCCGCGTGGCCGCCATGGCCGAGGCCCGTGACCGGCTCCGCGACGTGCCCCCGCCCGACGCCGGCGCACGCGACCGGGCCGTTGCCGCCGCGCTGGCCGCCTTCGAGCCCGGGGCCGGTGGGTCGGGCCGGGTGGCGGATCTGGGGGAGTCCCGGCGGCGACGCCGCAGCGGGCCGCCGCGCTGGCTCGCCGCGGCCGCGGCGGTCGTGGTCGTGGTGGCGGGGCTGGCCGGCCTGGCGGTCCTCGCCGGCGACGGCCAGAGCGCCGACGAGGACCTGAGCCTGTCCGCCGGGCAGGACACCGCCGGCGAAGCGTCCGAGGACGCCGGCAGCGAGGCCGACGACGAAGGGGCGGCCGCCGCCCCCACCGAACCGGAGACGGCAGAGCGCGCCGCCGGCTACCTCGGCTCGTTCGCGTCCGTGGCGGCGCTGACCGATCACGTCGCCGAGTTGGCCTCGGGCGACTTCTCGCCGGGCGAGGACGAGCCTGCCGGGCAGGTCCTCCCCGAGTCCACGCTGGCCACCGCCGCCTGCCCGGCGGACTCGCTGCCTCCGGTGCTGCGGGACGGCGCCGCCCCGGTCCAGCTCTACGGGCACGCCGACCTCGACGGCACCCCCGTCGAGGTGTGGGTGGTGTCCACGGCCGGCGGCCGGCGGCTCGTGGCCGTGGACCAGTCGTGCCTGACCGTGGTGGACGAAGCACTGGGCTGACCCGACCGCAGAACTAGGCTTGGCCCCATGGCGAACGCCTCGACCCCGGCCCGGACGGCGCGCCTGCCCGGCGCCGCCGCGCCCGACAACGACTGGCCCGCCCAGGCCGCCGACACGATCGAGCGAGTGGTGGGCACCGTACGGGACAAGACCACAGGCCCTGCCATCACGGCGGCGCGCGGTCTGGTCTACGGCCTGTTCGCTGCCCTCGTCAGCGTGGTCGCTGCGGTGCTGCTCATCGTGATGGCGGTCCGCCTGCTCGACAACTACCTGCCGGATGCGTGGTTCGGCGAGGACCACATGTGGGCCGTCTACCTCATCCTCGGCGTCCTGTTCCTGCTGGTCGCCGCCATCCTGTGGCCCCGCCGGAGGCCCCGGGAAGACAGCTTGGCCTGAGGGTGTTGGCACCCGCGACAGCTCCCCGATCCAGGACGCACCCAGAGTGAGCGACACCCGCAAGGTCATAATCATCGGTTCGGGCCCGGCAGGCCTGACCTCCGCCATCTACACGGCCCGGGCCAACCTCGAGCCGTTGCTGCTGGAAGGCGAGCCGTCGTCGACCAGCGACCAGCCCGGCGGCCAGCTCATGCTCACCACCGAGGTCGAGAACTACCCCGGCTTCGCCGAGGGCATCATGGGCCCCGAGCTCATGGTGCGGTTCCGCGAGCAGGCGGTGCGCTTCGGCGCCGACGTCCGCACCGAGAAGGTCAGCCGCGTCGACCTGTCGCACCGGCCCTTCGGGGTGTGGGTGGGCGACCCGTCGGCCGCCGAGCCCACCTACGAGGGGGACGCCATCATCGTGTCCACCGGCGCCCAGGCGCTGATGCTCGGCATCGACCGCGAGTCCGAGCTCATCGGCCACGGGGTGTCGACGTGCGCCACGTGCGACGGGTTCTTCTTCCGCGACCACGACATCGCGGTCGTGGGCGGGGGCGACTCCGCTCTGGAAGAGGCCATCTTCCTCACCAAGTTCGCCCGGTCGGTGACCGTCGTGCACCGTCGCGACGAGCTGCGGGCCTCGAAGATCATGCAGGACCGGGCGTTCGCCAACCCCAAGATCACGTTCCTGTGGAACAGCGTGGTCGAGGCCATCGACGGCGAGACGACCCTGTCGGGCGTGACCGTCCGCGACGTGCTGACCGACGAGCGCCGGCGGCTCCCGATGACCGGCCTCTTCGTGGCCATCGGGCACAAGCCCAACACCGACCTGTTCAAGGGCCAGCTCGAGATGGAGGAGTCCGGCTACCTCGTCACGGGCCTGGGGGAGGGCGCCACCAGCACCAACGTCGCGGGCGTGTTCGCCGCCGGCGACGTCCAGGACCACATCTACCGGCAGGCGATCACCGCTGCGGGATCCGGCTGCCAGGCCGCCATCGACGCCGAGCGGTGGCTGGAGGCGCAGCACGGTTCCTGAGGGAACATCGACCGTGTCACCGCTGTTCATGCGGGTAGCTCGAATACTGGGACTCACACCACGAAAGGTCACCGCCACATGGCTGGAAACATCAACACCCTCACGGACGCCACGTTCGACGAGACGATCGGCGCGGCCAACGAGGCTGTGGTCGTCGACTTCTGGGCCGAGTGGTGTGGTCCCTGCAAGATGATCGCCCCGATCCTCGCCGAGATCGCCAACGAGCACGCCGGCAAGATCACCGTCGCCAAGCTCAACGTGGACGACAACCCGGACGTCGCCCGCCGGTTCGACGTGATGAGCATCCCGACCCTGATCGTCTTCAAGGACGGCGAGGCCCAGAAGCGCCTCGTCGGCGCCAAGGGTAAGGGTCAGCTTCTGGCTGAGCTCGACGAATTCCTGCCCTGACCAGCCCCCACAGCTCTATCCACAACCTGTGCGTAAGGTTGTGGACTACTAAACCCTGACTTGAGGACATGCGATCCTCAGGTTGGGGTTTAGTCTTTTTCGGCGCCTCTCACGTGTTGCCGGTCAGGCGTCAGGGGTGTCAGGGGTGTGGCGCCGTGGCCATGACCCGGTAGATCCGCTCCAGGTCCTCGAGATCGGCGAACTCGATGACCACCCGGCCCCGCTTGGGTCCCATGTTGATCTTGACCCGGGTGTCGAGCTGGTCGGCCAGCAGCTCCTCCAGCTCCAGCAGCCCGGGGGCCCGGAGCCTGCTGCCGGGCGTGCCGCCGTCGGGGGCGGGCAGGTCGCTGTTGCGTCCCTGGCGCTGCCGGACCGCCTCCTCGGTCTCCCGGACGGTGAGGCCCTCGCTGGCGACCCGGCGGGCGAGCGCCTCCTGGAAGGACCGGTCGGGCGTGCCGAGGATCGCCTTGGCGTGGCCGGCCGAGACCTGGCCGTCGGCGACCAGCCGCTGCACCTGGGGCGGCAGCTGGAACAACCGCAACAGGTTGGCGACGGCTGAACGGCTCTTGCCGACCCGGTGGGCCACGGCCTCCTGGGTCATGTTGAAGTCCTCGATCAGCTGCTGGTAGGCAGCCGCCTCCTCGAGGGGGTTGAGGTCGTCGCGGTGGAGGTTCTCCACCAGCGCGTGCTGCAGCGTCAGCTCGTCGCTGACGTCGCGCACGATGATCGGGATGTGCTGGAGGCCGGCCCGCTTGGCGGCGCGCCAGCGGCGCTCGCCGGCGATGAGCGCGTAGCGGTCGGGCGTCAGTTCCCGGACGAGGATCGGTTGGAGCACGCCGAGCTCGCGGATGGAGGCGGTGAGGCCGGCCAGCGACTCCTCGTCGAAGTGGTTGCGGGGCTGGTACGGGTTGGGCTCGATCTTGCTGATCGGCACCTCCTGCACGCCGGGGCGGGGGGAAGTACCCGCCACGACGTCCGAGGGGATCAGTGCACCGAGGCCTCTACCCAACCCGCTTCGCCGCTCCACCACTCACCTCCACCGCCAGGCTCCGGTAGGCGATCGAGCCCCGGGACGTGGGGTCGAACGTGATGATCGGCTGCCCGAAGGACGGTGCCTCGCTCAGCCGCACGGTCCGGGGCACGATGCTGTTGCACACCTTCTCTCCGAAGTGGTCACGCACCTCGTGCACGACCTGGTCGGCCAGCTTGGTGCGGGCGTCGTACATGACGAGCACCATGGCACTGAGCTCGAGGCGGGGGTTCAGGTTGCGCTGCACGAGCTGGACGTTGCGCAGCAGCTGGCCCAGGCCTTCGAGG
>DASSUD010000443.1:0-11286 GCA_035707385.1 Acidimicrobiales bacterium | reverse complement strand
TGGTGCCGCGCCAGCCGACGGCGGCGCCGTTCCACGACTGGAACGAGCGCATCACCGCCGAGTGCTACCGGCCCAACGGCTGGGCCCGCATCCTCGGCGACCACGGCCGCATCGTGGCGATCGTCGACAACTACCGCCGGCTCTCCTTCGACATGGGCCCGACCCTGCTGTCGTGGCTGGAGGAGCACGCCCCCGAGACCTACGACCGCATCCTGGCGGCCGACCGGGTCGCGGGCCGGGCCATCGCCCAGGCCTACGGGCACGCCATCCTGCCGCTGTGCAACGACCGTGACCTGCGCACCCAGATCCGCTGGGGGCTGGCCGACTTCCGCCACCGCTTCGGCCGGGAGGCCGAGGGCCTGTGGCTGCCGGAGACCGCGGTCGACGAGCGGGTGCTCGCCGCCCTGGCCGAGGAGGGGGTGTCGTTGACCATCCTCGCTCCCACCCAGATCGCCGCCGTGCGGGCGCCGGGCGGGGACTGGGCCCCGGCCGGGGCGGAGGCCCGGCTGCCGGGGGCGCTGCGCTGGCGCCACCCCGACCGCCCCGACCTCGGCGTCGACCTGGTCGTGTACGACGGGCCGATCTCCCACGACGTGGCCTTCGGCGGGTTCCGCAGCCAGGTGGTGGTCGACCGCATCGTCGAGCGCTCCGCCGGAGACCTGGTGTCGGTGGCGTGCGACGGCGAGTCCTTCGGGCACCACCACGCCTACGCCGACCGGGGGGTCGCCTACGCGCTGGCCGTCGAGTCGGACCGCCGGGGCGTCGACCTGCCCCGGCTGGCGGACTGGCTGGCCGCTCACCCGCCGGTGCTCGAGGGCCGGGTCCTGACCTCCGCATGGTCGTGCGCCCACGGGGTGGCCCGTTGGATGGAGGACTGCGGCTGCCACACCGGCGGCGAGCCCGGCTGGAGCCAGGCGTGGCGGGCGCCGCTGCGCGCCGCGTTCGACCGGGTGCGGGACTGGGCGGTCGAGGTGTACGCGCGCCGCGGTCCCACCGTGCTGCGCGACCCGTGGGCGGCCCGGGACGCCTACGTCGACCTGGTGCTGGGGGCCACGACGTGGGAGGCGTTCGCCGCCGAGCACGTCGTCGACCCGGGCGACGAGGGCGCCGTCGTGACCGCCCTCACGTTGCTGGAGAGCCAGCGCCACGCCCTGCTCATGTACGCGTCGTGCGGCTGGTTCTTCAACGACCTGGCCGGCATCGAGACCGTGCAGAGCATGCGGTACGCGGCCTGCTGCTGCGACCTGCTGGCCGAGCTGGGCGAGCCCGCCCCCGTCGACGCCGTCCTGGCCGCGCTGGCCGAGGCCCGCAGCAACGACCCGGCGGAGGGCGACGGCCGCGAGATCTGGCGGCGCCACGTCGACTCCAGCCGGGTGGATCCGGGCCGGGTCGTCGCCCACCTGGCGCTGACCGATCTGCTGGCCGGCGACGCGGCCGCCGAGCACATCGCCGGCTTCGAGCTGGTGCGGGAGCTGCACGAGACCGTCGACCGGGGCGGCGTCGCGGTGTGCGCGGGCCGGGTGGCCGTGACCCACCGGCGGACCCGGCGCCGCACCCGCTGGACCTACGCGGCGGTCCACCTGGGCGGTCTGGAGGTGTTCGGGGCGGTCCGCCCGGCGGCGGAGGGAGACCGCGACGGCCTCGACGTGGCCGCCATGGTGGGCGACACCCGGCGGGGGGTCCGGGTCACGGGGCTCCTGCGGATGGTCGTCGACCGCTTCGGGCCCCGGGAGTTCGGCCTGGAGAGCGCCCTGCCCGGCGTGGGGGAGGACCTGTTGCGGGCCACGGCCCAGGGCCTGGCCGACCGGTTCGTGGCCGCCTACGACCAGCTGCGCTCGGACCACCACGACACCCTGGCCGCCTTGGCCGTGGCGGGCACGCAGCTGGCGCCCGAGCTGCGGGGGCCGATCGAGCTGGCGCTGGCCCGGCGCCTGGAGGGGGCGCTGGCCGCGGCGGTGACGTCCCAGGACCCCGCCCTCTACCGGGGGGTGCGGGCACTGGCCCGCGAGGCCCGGGAGGAGGGGGCACGGCTGTCGTCGCCGGCGGCCGCGGCCACGCTGACCCGGGCCCTGACCCGGGCGGTGGAGGAGGCCGCGGCCCGGCCCGGCCGGGCGGCCGTGGAGGCCGCCGGCGAGCTGGTCACCCTGGCCCGGGAGCTGGCGATCGACGTCGAGCTGGACGCCGCCCAGGAGCGCATCCACGAGGCCCTGCGCCCCGGCGGCGCCACCGTCGCCGAGCGGGAGCTGCTGGTCCCGCTGGCCCGCCGGCTGGGTGTGTCGTCCCGACCGCTGGACCTGCGCGGCTGAGGTCGGTCCGCCACTCGGTAGCCTCGGCCGCCGTGGCCACCGACGTCCAGACCTGTTACCGGCATCCGGATCGCCGGGCCGGCGTGCTGTGCCAGCGCTGCGACCGGCCCATCTGCCCGGCGTGCATGCACCAGGCGTCGGTCGGCTTCCACTGCCCGGAGTGCGCCCGCCAGGGCCGCCAGAAGGTGGTGACCGGTCGCCAGCTGCGGACCCAGCCGGTCGTCACCATGGTGCTGGTGGCGGCCAACCTGGCCATCTTCCTCGCCGACGCCATCTCCCGGGGCCGCCTCGGCAACAGCCTGGGCGACTGGGGCGACGAGGGCGCCCTCTTCGGCCCGGCGGTGGCGGCGGGCGACTGGTGGCGGCCGTTCACCGCCGGCTTCCTCCACGTCGGGCTCATCCACGTGGGCTTCAACATGTTCCTGCTGTGGCAGCTGGGCTCGCTGCTGGAGCCGGCCGTCAAGCGGATCCCGTTCGCCGTCCTGTACGTCCTGTCGCTGCTGGGCGGGTCGTTCCTGGTGCTGGTCCTCTCGCCCGACTCGGTCACCGTGGGCGCGTCGGGGGCCGTGTTCGGGCTCATGGGGGCCGCCTTCGTGGCCCTGCGGTCCCGGGGCATCGACCCGTTCTCGACCGGGATCGGGCCCCTGATCGTGATCAACCTGCTGTTCACCTTCGCGCTCCCCGGCATCTCCATCGGCGGCCACATCGGCGGGCTGGTGGCGGGGGCCGTGGGTGGGGTCATCCTGTGGCAGTGGGCCCCGCGCCTGGGGCCGCGATCGCCCCTGCCGGTGCTGGCCTGCCTGGCCCTGGCCGGCCTGCTCTACGTCGGCTGCCTGCTGGTGGTCTGAGAGCCGTACCGCGCGCGCCTCGTTGCGGGGGCCTCAGCCGAAGGTCCAGCGGGTGGGGGAGCCGGTGAAGTCGTCCTCCACCAGGCCGAACGCCCAGGTCGGCGCCACCCGCCACACGCCGTTGACGGCCGGGTCGGCGAACTCGGCCCCGTAGTCGGTCTCGTACTTGGCGTCGAGCGCCGCCATGAAGGCCGCCAGCCGGTCCGGGTCGAGGACCCGCTGGGCGTCGCCCTCGACGATCACCGGCTCCAGCGCGTCGTCGGTCGTCAGCGTGCAGCGGGGGTCGGCGGCCAGGTTGCGGGCCTTGCGGGACCGCAGCCCGCTGCTGAGCCACAGCCCGCCCTCCGACCACACCGCCCACACGGGCATGACGTGGGGACGGCCGCCGGCGCCGACCGTGGCCAGCCAGAAGTGGTGCGACCTGCTCAGGCGCTCCTCCGCCCACGACCAGGGCAGCAGGCCGGTACCGGCGTCCGGCGGCCCGATGCCGTAGCCAGGCATCCGCGGCCGGTCGGACCGGGGCCCGGCGGTCACACCCGCAGCCGGCCGGCACCGGGGGCGGTGCCATCGCCGGTGACGAGCGCCGCCAGCCGCCGCAGGTTGCCCCGCCACACGGCCCGCAGCACCGGGGCGGCCACGACCGCGCCCACGGGACCGCCCAGCCACCACGGGAAGCGCAGGTCCTCGTCCCAGGTCAGGCGGGTGCGGCCCCGCCGGGCCCGGCGCAGCAGGAACCGACCGGTGCCGGTGAACAAGCCGACGTGGCGGACGCCCATGGCCCGGCGCTCCCGCCACTCGGTGACCTCCATCAGGTCGGTGGTGCGCAGCGGACCGATCCGGGTCTCGCACTCGAACGTGGTGCCCACGCCGGCCCGCCGGTCGCCGGTGAAGCGGATGGCCGCCGCATCGGCCATCCAGGAGACGTGGTCGGCGATGTCGGCCAGCCGGTCCCACACCCTCGCCGGCGGGGCGTCGATGGTGGTGCGGATCCGGATGCGGCCCACGGGTCAGCCGGGCGCGGCAGCCGGGTCGGCGGGCGCGGCGGGATCCACCGGGGCCGCCGGGTCGACGGGGAGGGCCGTCGTGGTGGTGGTCGGGTCCGGGGTGGCCCGGCCCGGCTCGCCCGTCAGCGCCGGCACCAGCTTCCCCACCAGGGCGGCGGCCCCGGCCGGGGTGAGGTCCCGGCCGTCGAGCCGGTGGGTGGCGCCGAACTCGCCGCCCTGGGGCAGCCGGTGGGACCAGGCGTCGAGGTCGACGACCCCGCCCTCCCGGTCGCCCACCACCTCGCGGATGATGGCGTTGAGCCGGTCGACCCGGGCCGGGTCGTTGGCGGCGACATCGGTCCAGTCGTCGCCGTCGTCGCCGTGGGGGGCGAGCCGCACGTGCAGGCTGGTGGCCCACACCACCTTGTCGGCGTGGGCCCGCAGGGTGGCGTCGAGGTCGTGGAGCCGCTCCCGCAGCCAGGAGTCGTAGGCCGGGTCGCCCAGGTGGCGCCAGGCCCGGTCGATCTCGCGCTCGCCCAGGTCGGCCACGCCCGGCATCACCACCACCACGTCGGCGGCGGCCGCCTCCAGCAGCTCGGGCAGGCGGGGGGCGAACCCGGCGCAGGCGGTGTCCTCGCCCACCACGGCACCGGCCAGGCGGACCGGGCCGGCCCCGCCCAGCGGGCAGTCCTCGGCGACGTGGGTGTGAACCCGGACCTGCTGGTCGGTGTAGGTGCCGTTCCAGGTCGTGAAGCCGTCCGCCAGGCTGCCGGCCAGCGTCCCGCCCACCAGCGTCACCGACAGCTCCTCGTCGCCGCCGGAGGGCACGACGACGTCGAGGTCACCGGCGCCGCTGCCGTCGTCGACGGTCAGGCTGACGCCGGGCGGAGGCTGCTCGGGCAGGACCAGGGCCGCGGCGGCCACCGCCGCCAGCCCGATGCCCACCACCAGGGCGAGCCGGGGCCGGGGGAGGGAGATCCGCGTGCGGAACGGGGTCTCGAGCCCGTAGGTCACGACGGCCGCCGCCAGCAGCGAGGCGGCCACGCGCACGAGGAACAGCAGCGGGCTGGGCAGGTCGAGGCGCGCGTCGTCGATGAGGAGGAACAGCGGCCAGTGCAGCAGGTAGGCCGCGAAGCTGACCTTGCCGATGGTGCGCAGCGGCAGGCTGCCGAGCAGGGTGGTGGCGGGGCCCGGGGCGGTCACCGCCAGCACCACGAAGGCGGTCAGCACCGCGTTCACCGCGGTGACCCCGCCGAAGAGGTTGGTGCTGTAGAGGCTGGTCGAGTGCCACAGCCACGCCAGCCCCACCAGGGCGGCAGGGGCGCCGTAGCGGACGAGCGCGATGCCCTGGCGGGTCTCGATGACCCGGCGCACGGCCGGGCTCAGTACCGCGTAGGCGAGGGCGATGCCGACGAGCAGCTCGCCGGCCCGGGCGTGCGTGCCGTAGTAGGCCAGTCCGTCGTTGCCCGACGCCCGGGCGGTGCGCAGGGCCAGCCAGAACGACACCGCCGCGGCCAGGGCGAACACGGCTCCGGCGGTGCGCCAGCGGCGGCCGGTGGCCCGCATGAGGCCGACGAAGGCCAGCGGGACGACGACGGTGAGCTGCACCAGGACCGACAGGGGCCACAGGTGCTGCACGGGGGACGGGTCGGTGAGCACGCTGGCGAACCCGTCGCCGCTGAACGCGAAGCGCCAGTTGAGGACCTGGCCGAGGGCGGCGAGGACGTCGCCCCGGAACCCCGGTCCGGCGCCCACCCGCAGCACCACCTGGAGGACCACCACCAGCGCCACCGTGAGGACGACGGGCGGCAGGATGCGCTTGGCCCGGTGCTCCCACAGGCGCCCCACGTTCAGGCGGCCGTCCTGGGACCACTCGGCCAGCGCCAGCGTCCCCAGCAGGAACCCGGACAGGGTCAGGAAGCTGGAGATGCCCAGGAAGCCGCCGCGCACGAACTCGAACCCGTGGTGGAAGGCGAGGACCGCCAGCAGGGCCAGGGCCCGCAGGCCGTCGAAGCCTGCGACGTAGGGCAGCTGGGGCCGGGGCCCGGACTCGGTCCTGGCGGTCGTGGCCCGTGCCGGGTCGGGGGTGCCGTCCGCGTGGTCCCAGTCGGGCGGGGCCTCGTCCTGCCAGCCCCGGTCGAGCACCTGGGTGCCGTGGCCGTTGCCGGGCGCGCCGCCGGGCGGGGCGTGGGGGCTCGACCAGCCGCGCGGACCGCGGCCGGCGGGTGGCTCCGCGGCGCCCGGTGGCACGGACCCCGGCGGTGCGGACCGGGGCGGAGCGGACCGCGGCGGGGCCGACCGGGGCGGGGCCGCCGGCGCGCCCCGCAGGGTCGGCGCCGGGCCGGGTGGTGGTGCCCCCGCGGGTCGCCAGCCGGACAGCTCGCTCGGGTCGGACAGGTCGTCGTCCCACCGGGGCGACGGGGTGCGGGGCATCCGGTTCACCGCGGGCAGGTCGAAGTGCCGCCGGCCGCGCCCCTCCCGGGGCTCCCGCGGGTCGCGCCCGCCGCGGCGCGGGTCCGGGCGGGGCTCGCCCCGGCGGGGAGGCGGGGTCGGTGCCGCGGGCGGCCCGCCGGGTTCGTCGTCGCCGGGCCGCCAGCTTCCGAGCTGCTGCCACCGTTGCCGCCGGCCCGTGTCCGGGGCCTCGCCGCGCTCCCGGGCGGCCCGCTCCCGCTCATAGCGTTCGCGCGCCGCCCGCTCGGCGGTGTATCGGTCGCCCCTCCGCTCAGGTGGCGGTGGTTGGGAAGCGCTCAGCGTCGTTCCTCCACGAGTACGGCAGTCGCTCCCCGGCATCGAAGCCCCGCCAGCATCCTGGTCCGTCGGTCGAGCAACACTACCCATCGCGGCGCGGGCGCGGCGCATCATCGCCACGGGCCGTCCCGCCTTGTGTACATGTTGCCACTGTCCGCGGTTGATCCTAACGGCTGCCTAACGGAGTCGACCGAGCGCCGTGACAGGGGAGCGAGCGCCCTCTACGGTCTCGGCACGCCCTTTCCCCAGCAGGGCGGACGGTCGAGGGCCATGGGCGGCGAACGCGGGCGGCGCGCCGCTCATGGCACTCCCGTCGGACGGTGGATGGCGGGGCCTTCTCCCCGGTTGCCGCTTGGGGCGTCAGCGTCGACGCCCCGCCGTTCCCCCCGCGCGCGGCCGTTGCCCGACCGCGCCGATGCGGATCTCCACCCCGCCCTCGACGAGGCGGAGGGGCGCGGCCCGGTCGCCGGGGCCGGTGTCCTGCAGGCGGGCGGCGGCCCGCCGGACCTCGGCGGCCAACCCGATCGCCCGACCGTCGCCCGCCAGGTCCGCCAGGCGTGCCTCGCCCAGCCGCGCGGCCACCGCGTGGCGGACCGGGCCGCCGTCGTAGGCCAGCCCGAAGTCGATCCGCACCCCCACCTCGTCCGGCACGGTGGCCGCCGCCCCCAGCAGGACGGCGGCCTCCTCGGTGGCGTCCTGCTCGACGAGCATCTCCGCCAGCATCCCCGCGGCGGTGACGGCGTCGGTCGGGTCGCCGCCACCCAGCCCCTCCGCCGCCGCGGCCTGGAGCAGCGCGATGCAGCGCTGGTCGTCGCCGTCCCGCCGGGCCAGGGTGGCCAGGCCCACCAGCGCGGTGCCGGCGATGCGGCGGTCGCCGACCTCGACGGCGCGGCCGTGCGCCAGCCGGAAGGCGTCGCCCGCCGCCGCCGTGTCCCCCAGCGCCAGGGCGGCGTGGCCGGCGCCGACGGTGGCCCGCAGCCAGGTCGACACGCGGGTGCCGGACACCAGCCGGCGGGCCTCGTCGAAGGCGCGCAGCGCCCCCGTCAGGTCGCCGATGGCCCGGCGGGCGTAGCCGATGAACATGAGGGTGTGCGCGATCTGGCCCGGGCCGCCGATGGCCCGGTGCTCGGCGGCGGCCGACTCCAGCACCGCGATGCCCGCCACGACGTCCAGCCGGCGCAGCGCCAGCAGGCCCTGGAACTCGAGGGTGACGGCCGCCCAGTGGCGCTCGCCCAGGTCGGTGAAGGCGGTGCGGGCCCGGTCGAGCAGCGCCGCGGCCCTGTCCATGTCGACACCCCGCCACCCGAGGCCGATGGCTATCTGCAGCCGGGCGCCCGCGGCCGTGAACTCGTCGCCCGCGGCCTCGGCCGACGCGAGCGCCCGCGTCGCCACGGGCAGCTTCTCGGCGATGAGCTCGAACGCGAACTGCACGTGGACCGCGGCGATCTCCAGCCGGGCCCGCGGACCGGGCCCCAGCTCGTCGGCCCGCGCCACCAGCTCGTCCGCCCACTCGGGTGCCTCCGGGCTGGCCGGGGAGTCGGCCCAACAGGCGGCCAGCCGCCGGAACAGCTCGGCGGCCGCGGCCGTGTGGCCGGTGTCGAGCAGCCGCCGCAGGACGCTGCGGAACAACGGCAGCTCCACCATGAACCGGTCGATGACCTCGTCCTCGGCGCTGCTGTGCAGGTTCTGGTCCAGTCCTTCTGCCAGGGCCAGGCACCAGGTGGCGAGCCGGCCCCGGGCGGCATCCTCCTGCTCGGGGTCGAGGCGGGCGGCGGCATGGGCCCGAACCGGTTGGAGCAGCCGGGCGCGGGTGCGCCGCGGCTCGTCCAGGACGAGCAGCCCGGCGTCGGCCAGCCGGGCGACGAGGGCGCGGGCGTCGTTGATCCCGACGCCCGCCACCGCGGCCGCCGCCGATGCGTCGAACCCGGCGGGGAACACGCTGGCCAGGGCGTACAGCTCGCGAGCGGGTGCATCGAGGCGGGCGACGGCCGCGTCCAGCGCGGCGCCCAGGCGCCGCCGGCCCGCACCCACCGGGGGCTCGGCGACCAGCACGGGCGACGCGTCGGACACGAGCCGGGCGGCCAGCGCCGCCAGCGGCTCGACCCGCGCCTCGGCGGCCACGATCTCGATGGCCAGCGGCAGCCCGTCGAGCGCCCGCACGATCGTCCCCACGTGGCGCCAGTCGTCGTCGCCGGCCACCGGGCTGCCGAGCTGCTCGATGCGCCGGCCGAACAGCTCGCCGGCCGGGGACGACCGCACCGCCGCCGCCGGGGCGCGCTCGGCGGGCACGGCCAGCGGGCCGAGAGCCACGACCGCCTCGCCCGCCACCCCCAGCGGCACCTGGCTGGTGGCGAGCACCCGCACCCCCGGGGCGGCCTGGAGCAGCGCCAGCGCCGTCCGGGCGGCCGCAGCGACGACGTGCTCGCAGTTGTCGAGGACGACGAGCACGTGCCGGCGGGCCAGCGCCGCCACCGCCCGGGCCAGAGGATCGTCCGGGGAGGACGGCGCGCCGGCACCGGCGTCCTGGCCGCCGCCCGGCGGGGCCGGGGACGCGGCCCGGGCGCCGACCGCCGAGGCCACGACCGCCCCCACGTCGCCCTCGCCCGCCGGGGCCAGGTCCACGACCACCACCCCGTCGGCGAACGTCGCCTGCTGGTCCGCACCCACGTCCACCGCCAGGGTTGTCTTGCCCACGCCGCCGGGCCCGACGACGGTCACCAGCCGGGAGCCGGCCAGCCGGCGGATCACCGCCGCCCGCTCGCCGTCCCGGCCGACCAGGCCGGTGAGCGGGGCCGGAGCCGTCCCGGGCGCCGGCTGCCAGCGGGCGGCGTCGAGCGCCGGGTCCTGCAGGAGGATGGCCGTCTCCAGCCGCTGCAGCTCGGGCCCGGGGTCGAGCCCGGTCCGCTCGACCAGCGTCTCGGCCGCCCGCCGGTAGGCCCGCAGCGCGTCGGCCTGGCGGCCGGCCCGGGCCAGGGCGGTCATGAGCAGCGCCCAGCGCCGCTCCCGCAGCGGTTCGGCGTTGACCAGCCCGGCCAGCAGGGCGAGGGCCCGGTCGATGTCGCCCGCCTCGATGAGGGCGTGCGCGTGGCGCTCCTGGGCGTCGAGGCGCTGGTCGTCGAGCGCACGGCCCTCGGCGCCGAGGTGGGGATCGTCCCGCAGGTCGGCCAGGGCGTCGCCCGACCACAGGTCGAGGGCGGCGGCCAGCAGCGCGGCGGCGGCCGCCGGGCCCCGGCCCTGCCGCTCGGCCGCGGTGGCCTCCTCGCACAGCGCCGTGAACCGCAGCGCGTCGACGGCCCCCGGCCCGGCCCGCAGCACGTAGCCGCCGGGGGTCGACTCGATCCGCACGCCTCCGACGGCGGTCAGCGTGCGGCGGAGGCGGGAGATGTGGCCCTGGATGGCCGTGCGGGCCGTGGGCGGCGGCCCGTCCGGCCACAGCCGCGTGGCCAGGTCGCCGGCGGCCCACACCCGGTCGGGATGGAGCGCCAGCCAGGCCA
Organism: Acidimicrobiales bacterium; assembly: GCA_035707385.1. GTDB lineage: Bacteria > Actinomycetota > Acidimicrobiia > Acidimicrobiales > VFJN01 > ZC4RG19. Next base: position 907 of record DASSUD010000443.1, on the reverse strand, counting down.
GCAGGCGGGCGGCGTGGCCGCGGAAGCCCATCTCGGCGCCCGTCGTGGTGACCAGTCGCACCGGTCCCAGCAGTCGCACCGCCACCGCGCCCGCCCTGTGCCCGTCCGCCATGTGACCCCCGGTTGTAGCAGGGAGCCATCGTAGCGCCGGTAGCCTGCGCGACCGTGGCCCTCAGCTGGATCGACAACCACTGCCACCTGGGATGGGAGGACGACGCACCGCCCACCGAGGCGGCGGTCGACGCCATGGTGGCCGAGGCCCGCGGCGCCGGTGTGGACCGGCTCGTCACGGTCGGGACCGACCTCGACCGCTCGGCCGCGGCCGTGGCTGCGGCCGCCCGGCACCCCGGCGTGGTGTGGGCCACGGTCGGCCTGCACCCCCACGACGCCAGGCTCGGTCTCGACGGCCTCGCCGACCTCCTGGCCGCGCCGGGTGTGGTGGCGGTGGGCGAATGCGGGCTCGACCACCACTACGAGCACTCGCCCCGGGCGGTGCAGCGGGACGTGTTCGCCACCCAGATCTCCTGGGCGCACGAGCGCGACCTGGTGCTGATGATCCACACCCGTGAGGCATGGGACGAGACCTTCGCGGTGCTCGACGCCGAGGGGACCCCGGCCCGCACCGTGTTCCACTGCTTCACCGGTGGCCCCGACGAGGCGCAGGCGTGCCTGGACCGGGGCGGGCATCTGTCGTTCTCGGGGATCGTCACGTTCCCCTCGGCGGGCGACGTGCGCGGCGCCGCCGTCCTGTGCCCGCTCGACCGGGTGCTGGTCGAGACCGACTCGCCCTACCTGGCGCCGGTGCCCCACCGCGGGCGGCCCAACCGCCCGGCGCTGGTCCCGCTGGTGGGGGCGGCGGTGGCCGAGGCCAAGGGCCTGCCGGTGGCGGCGGTGGCGGAGGCCACCT
>DASSUD010000442.1:0-12436 GCA_035707385.1 Acidimicrobiales bacterium | reverse complement strand
GGGGCCGCAGGAGCCGGCGATCCCCGACAGGGCGCCACTGACCCGGCCGGTGCCCCACGCCGGCCGGGTGCCGCCGGCCCCGCCCCTCGCCCCGCGGCCCGGCGTCGTGCCCCCGGATCCGGGGCCGCCGGCCCCGCCGTGGACGTCACCGCTGGACAACCCGCCCCCGGTCGCCGAGCCGCCGGTGTGGCAGGCCGCCCCGCCGGAGCGCCAGCCGGTGGCGCCGCGGCCGTCGCTCGGCCCCGACCAGGGCGGGATCACCAGCGGTGGCCTCACCCGGCGGGTCCCGGGTGCACAGCTGCCGACCACCGAGCCGTTGCTCCTGCGACGGCCGGACGGCGGGGCGGGCGACAGCGGTGTGAACCGTGTGGCGAGCGGCAGCGGAGCCCCGCAGCGCACGTACGGCCCGGAGCGCACCGCCGACGACGTCTACGGCTTCCTGACCCGCTTCACCGCCGGCGTGCGCCGCGGCCTCGAAGAGCAGCCCGCCGAGCGCCGCCGCAACGGCACCCACTGAACCGGGGGGTCAGCCCAGCTTGGTGAGCGAGCGCTTGAGGTTGCGCAGAGCCTGCTGGGTGCGCTGCTCGTTCTCGATCAGCGCGAAGCGCACATACCCCTCGCCGCCCGGCCCGAAGCCGACGCCCGGGGACAGCGCCACCTGCGCCTCCCGCACCAGCATCGACGCGAACTCCACGGAACCCATCTCCCGGTAGGGCTCGGGGATCGGCGCCCAGGCGAACATCGAGCCCCGGGGCCGCGGCACGTCCCAGCCGATGCGGTGCAGGCCGTCGATGAGCACGTCGCGCCGGCTCTGGTAGACGGCCTGGACCTCCCGGGGGAAGTCCACCGCCTCGTTCATGGTGACGGTCGCCGCGATCTGGATGGGCTGGAAGCTGCCGTAGTCGAGGTACGACTTGAGCTTGGCCAGGGCCTGCACCACCTCGGCGTTGCCGGCCAGGAAGGCCATGCGCCAGCCCGCCATCGAGAACGACTTGGTCAGCGAATAGAGCTCGACCGCGCACTCCTTGGCCCCCTCAGCCTGCAGGACCGACGGCGGCTCGAAGCCGTCGTAGCCCAGCTCGGCGTAGGCGTTGTCGTGGACGACGATCACCTCGTGCTCGCGGGCGAAGTCGACGACCTCCTGGAAGAAATCGAGGTCCACGGTCGCCGTGGTCGGGTTGTGCGGGAAGCTGAGCACGATGACCCGGGGCTTGGGCCACGAGTACTCGTAGGCCTCCCGCACCCGCTCGATGAAGTTGCCGTCCGTCGACATCGGGATCTCGCGGGCGGAGGCGCCGGCGAACAGCGGGGCGAAGATGTGGATCGGGTACGACGGCGACGGCACCAGGGCGGCGTCACCAGGGCCCAGCAGCACCCACATGAGGTGGGAGAACCCCTCCTTGGCCCCGATGGTGGCGATGACCTCGCGCTCGGGGTCGAGGGCCACCCCGAAGCGCCGCTGGTAGAGGTCTGCCAGTGCCTGGCGCAGCTTGGGGATGCCCTTGCTCGCCGAGTAGCGGTGGTTGCGCGTGTTCTGGGCGGCCTCGCAAAGCTTGTCGACCGCCAGCGCCGGGGACGGGATGTCGGGGTTGCCGAACCCCAGGTCGATCACGTCAACGCCGGCTCGCCGGGCCTCGACCTTCAGACCGTCGATGATCGTGAAGACGTACGGGGGCAACCCGGTGATGCGGCGGAACTCCATGGGGCAACGCTAGCCGGGGGCCGCGGGAGGCCTCCTGGTCGGTTTCGGTGCGGCCGGCCGCCGTTGTGGTCAGGCCCGGCCATCGGGGATCATTCCGGGCGTGACCTGCGAGATCGACGTCATGATCGAGATTCCCCGCGGCAGCCGCAACAAGTACGAGTTCGACCACGAGGCGCACGTCTTCCGCCTCGACCGCCGCCTGTTCACCGCCACCACCTATCCCGCCGACTACGGCTTCATCCCCGGGACCCTCTCCGAGGACGGCGACCCGCTCGACGCCCTGGTCCTGCTGGACGACCCCACGTTCCCCGGATGCTGGATCACGTCCCGGCCCGTGGGCGTGTTCTGGATGGAGGACGACGCCGGGCCAGACGCCAAGATCCTGTGCGTGCCCGCCGGCGACCCCCGCTGGCAACAGGTGGAGGACATGGCCGACCTGCCTGCCCACCTCGTGGACGAGATCGAGCATTTCTTCGAGGTCTACAAGGTCCTGGAGCCGGAGAAGCACTCCAGCGTGCGGGGGTGGGAGGGGGTCACCGCGGCCGTCTCCGAGATCGAGGCCTGCCGGCAGCGCCACACGGCGTCCCCCGACCGGCTCTAGGGCTCTGCCGCCTCCTGGCCGCCCAGCAGGGCGGCCCCGATGGCTCCCGCCCGCTCCCCCAGCTCGGCCGCCACGATGCGGACATCGGCGCGCGCCGCGGGCGCCATGACCTGGTCGGCGAACGCCCGGCGCACCGGGTCCAACAGCAGGTCCCCGACCTCGACGAGGCCCCCACCGATCACCACCAGCTCGCTGTCGAGGAGCGTGACCAGGTTGGCGACCCCGTGGGCCACCCACCCGGCGAAGGTCTCGATGACCGCCAGTGCCCCCGGATCGCCCTCGGCGGCAGCCTGGGTCACGTGCTCGCCCCGCACGAGCTCGGCCATCCCGCCGGCCAGCTCGACCACACGGGGGAGGCGCCCGGCCTCGGCCGCCTCCCGCCCCTGCCATCCGAGCCCGTTGCCCGAGGCGAACCGCTCCCAGCACCCCCGGCGCCCGCACGGGCACAACGGGCCCCGGACGTCGACCACCATGTGCCCGGCCTCGCCGGCGAAGCCGTGGGCCCCCCGCACGAGCTCGTCGTCGGCGATGATCCCGGCACCGATGCCGGTCCCCAGCGTCACGCACACGGCGTCGCCCACGCCCCGGGCGGCGCCCCCCAGGTGCTCGCCCCACGCCGCGCAGGTGGCGTCGTTGTCCACCCGGATGGGTAGGCCGAGCCGGCGGTGCAGCCCGGCGCCGACGTTCACGTCCTTGAGCCCGGGCAGGTTGGGCCCGACGCGCAGCACGCCGGCGCGGTCGACCAGCCCGGCGATGCCCACCCCTAGGGCCTCGACCCGGCCGCCCGCCCGGTCGTCGAGCCGGCGCACGACATCGGCCATGGCGTCGAGCACGGCGGCCTCGCCGTCGGGCGTCGGGGCCCGGGCCTCGTCCACCACCGTGGCGGGATCGGCCGGGTCGACGGCGACGCCGAGGACTTTGGTGCCACCCACGTCCACGCCCGCCAGCAGGCGGCGCTCGTGGTCGTTCAATAGCGGAGCAGGGCGCCGATCCGCCCCATGACGTCGAGGTCGGCGTTCCCCACGCAGATCTCCAGCTGGCACGACTGGGTCAGCGACTCCTCGACCACGTCCTCGACGATGTCGTCGACCTCGACCATGTCGCCCCCGCACCGCTTGCAGCGCCGACCCATGGCAGCCAGCCGATCGCAGCTTCGGCAGCGCCAGCCCGGAGCCGAGAAGCCCTTGGACACGACCAGCGTGTCGACGCGGTGGTCGCCCAGCGCCTCGATCACCGGGCCGAGCCCGGCGACGCCCCGGCGGCCGGCGGACACCGCCGTACGGAGGCGCTCGACCACCGTCGCCTCCCGGGCCCGCTCGACCTGGGCCTCGACCTGGAGGGCGGCGGCGAGGACCTCGCCGTGGTTGGCCGTCACCGGCACCGACAGGCGCCCGCACAGGCGCTTGCGCAGGTAGGGGTGCAGCGTGGCCTCGAGGTGGCCCGCCAGGTGCTCGGGGGCAGCGATGGCGAGGTGCTCGAACGGGTGCTGGCTCCACACCTCGAAGGCGACCTGGGCCGCCGTGCGGAGGTGCTGGTGGGTGTGCTCCTCCAGCGCGTGCGGGTGGTCGCCGCCCCGGTCGCGCTCGCCGCGGGCGCCGGTGGCGCGGGGCACCGCCTCGAACAGCTCGGACCGCTCGACCAGCTCGCCCAGCTCGAACACGAACATGCGGGCGTGCTGGCGGTCGGCCAGGAGGACCCCGACGGGCTCGTGCTCCCGCAGCACCGACTCGAGCTGGCCCACTGCGGGCACGTGGTTGACGACCACCCGGGCGTGCACCGGCACGGGCAGCTCGATGACGTGCCACAACCGGTCCGCCGAGCAGGCGAAGATCGCCAGGCCCCGGGTGCGCGACCGGTCCAACCCGCTGCCCACGTACTGGCGGATCCGGTCGAAGTCGCTCTCCACCGACTCCTCCCCGTCCGCCTTGGCGCGCGCCGACTTCAGCAGGATGTCGACCTCACGCTGCAGGTCCTGGTGACGGGCCACCCGGCGGCCGTCGACGTCGAGGTAGCAGGAGGTTATGGGGGCTTTCTCCCCCTTCATCGCTGCCAGCTCCCTGATCGCGGCTTGGGTGATGACCGCCACGGCGCCTCCTGTGGTGCGATCGTCTGATCGGGGGACGGGTTCCCACCCGGTACCGCCGCCCGGATCGGAGGTGTCGAGGCGATGGTAGGCCACCGACCGCCCCCTCGCCCGGGGGGTCTCCTAGGACGCGCCGCGCAGCATGGCGATCACCTCCCTACTGGGCCGCACGTCGCCGAAGATGCGGAAGAACGTCGACAGCGAGGCCTCGTGCAAGCCCCACGCATTGCCGACCAGCGCATCGGACACCATCGTGACCCGGTAGCCGAGCTCGCAGGCGTCCCGGGCCGTCGACTCGCAGCAGATGTTGGTGGCCAACCCGGCGACCAGGACGTCCCGTACGCCGCGCTCCCGCAGCCGGTCCGGCAGGTCGCAGTTGCCCGGGAAGAAGGCGCTGGCCCGCGCCTTGACCGCCCGCAGGTCGCCGGGGCGGACGTCCAGCCCGGCGGCCAGGCGGCCGGCCGCCCCGGACGCGGTCGCCGCCGCGTACGACGCCGCCAGCTCGTCGCCCAGGCCGGCGGCCAGGGTCTCGGCGCTCGGGACGGCGGAGGTCACGAACGTCACCACGCCACCGGCGGCCCGGACCGCCGCCCCCACCGCGTTCACCGGGCCGTAGAGGTCGCCGTCGCGCTCCGCCCGTTCGCACGAGTCCTCGTCCATGTCCACGACCACCAACGCCGTGCGCGGCCCGTCGAGCCCGTCGTACATGTGCAGCCGCCCACCGCGACGGGCAACCACCTTGTCGACGAGCCCCTGCGGGATCACCCCGCTGGGGTGGACCGTGCCCTGGTGGACGGTGCCGCGCTCGACCATCGGCCCATCATACGCCACGCACACGAACACATGTACGGGTCATGCCCAGGCTTGGTCGAGTCGGCTGCTGCGTCAGCGCACCCTGATCCGCTCGACCCGCCCCGGCGGACCGTCCGGGTCACGGCCTGCCGCCGGGTCCCCGCCACGGGGCGCCGCGTCCGCGGCTCCCGCCCCGGCGACGCGCCGCGCCAGGTCCCCCACGGTGGCCACCATGCCCGCCAGCGACGCCACGGCCTCGGGGTCGTTCACCAGCTCCTCGGCCACGTCCAGCGCGGCCCGGGCGGCTTCGATCAGCTCCCTGGCCGCGGCCTGGAGGTGCTCGACCCCCTGCCGCGCCCGTTCGTGCACGTCGGTACCCGGCGCATCGCCCCCGCCAGGCGTCGCGGCCTGGCCGTCCGCCGGCGCGTCTCCGTTGGTCGTGTGGCTCATCGATGGCTCCTCGCCTGTCAGGTGCCGGCGCCGGCCCGCTGGCGCTCGTCGTCCCGGAACTCGACCGCCAGGGTCCCGTCCCGCAACTCGGCGCCCGACACGGCCCGGCGGCGGAGGGCGTCGGGCAACACCAGGGACCGGCGGTACGGGCCCACCCGCACCAGCAGCTCGTCCCCGGTCCGGCCCACCTCCAGCTCGTCCCGGTCGGTGAACGGCAACTCGATCTCCAGCACCAGCGCATCGCCCCGGCGTCGGACCCCGAGCGGCGAACGGTCACCGTAGCGGGCGGTCGGGTCCTCGTCGCCGTAGAGGGCATCCGCGAAGTGGCGCAGCGCCTCCAGGCCCACCTGCTCGGCCGGCTGCAGGGGCACACGCAGCACGGGCACCGGGGCGAAGCCCTCCTCGATGGCGGCCAGATGCTCGGCGTGCGCCGCCTTCCACCGCGCGAACCACGGGTCGACGACGTCGTCGGGCAGGAGGCGGTTCGCCACCACCGCGTCCACGTGGTAGCCGAACAGCGCCAGGTAGGTGTGGGTCCGGCGGGCCTCGGCGATGACCATCCGCTCGGGGTTCACCACCAGGCGCACGCTGCTGCGCCGGCCGTCGGTCAGGATCGCCCGCACGCCGTCGAGCCGGTCGTAGAACCGCTGGGTGGCGGCGAAGACCTCGTCCCCGGCCGTGGGCAGGCTCGACACCCTGGCCACGATCGGTGCCACCACCCGGTTGACCCGGCGGCCGACCGGGAACAGGCGCTCCATGTAGCGGGCCAGCACGTCGGGCAGCGACAGCAGGCGGATCGTCTCGGCGGTCGGGGCGCAGTCGACCACGACCACGTCCCAGTCGCCGGAGCTGGCGTGGTGCTTGATGTCGGAGAGCGCGAAGACCTCGTCGAGCCCGGGGATGACCGAGAGCTCCTCGGCCTCCAGTCCCTCGACGCCGGCCCAGCGGAAGACCTCGAGGAGGTAGCGCTGGATGTCCGCCCACACGTCTTCCATGCGATCCTGGGCGTCGAGCTGCTGGGCGTAGAGGTTCGGCGCCACCGGTGCCACCAGCGGGCCCAGCGGGGCGTCGAAGGCGTCGCCCAGCGAGTGGGCCGGATCGGTCGACAGGGCCAGCGTGCGGAGGCCGGCATCGGCGCAGCGCAGGGCCGTGGCCGCCGACGCCGTCGTCTTGCCGACCCCGCCCTTGCCCGTGAACAGCAGCACCCGGGCCGGGTCCGCCCCTCCCCCAGCGGCCGCCGTCACGTCTCGAGGTGCGATCGGAGCTGGCGCAGCGCTGTGGCCAGCAACCGGTTCTCGGCCCGGCGCTTGACGAAGCCCGGCAAGGGAACGAGCAGGTCGACCTCCAGGTGGTAGGTGACAGCGGTGCTGTCGGCGTCCCTGTCGACGGGGGCGAGCTCGTAGGACCCGTCGAGCTTGCGGGTGATGTCGCCCCGCACCAGGCGCCAGGCCAGGACGCGGGGCGCCCGGCGGTAGTCGTAGCGCAGCGTGTAGCTGGTGCTGCGCCCCATGGCGGCGGCCCGGAAGGCGACGTCACGGGGCCGGCCCTCGCGGTCGCGGTCGATGATCTCGGCCGACTTCAGGTCGTGGGCCCAGCTCGGGTAGTCCTCGAAGTCCGTGAGCACGGCCCAGGTGCGCTCGGGAGAGGCGCCGACGACCATGTGCTGCGTCGTCTGGTCAGCCATGTCGAGGGGCCCCCTTGGGTATCTCACGATGGACGTGCGCACGTTACTGCGCCCGCACTCACCCCCCGTCCGGACCGGCGACCGCCGCGTCGTCACCCTCCGGGGGCTTGGTGGCGAACCGCCCGAACCTGGCGCCGTACAGCGCCATCAGTCCCAGTCCGAACATGGGGACAAGGACCGCGAAGGCGGCGGCGGTGAACGGCCGGGCCGCGGCCACGGCCACGGCCACCACGACCTGGGCGGCCAGCATCAGCCGGAGGGTGCGCACCGCGGAGGCCGGGATCACGGCCCGCCCCGGGAAGAAAACCCCTCCCATCGTGACGACCTCGTAGCGGCTGCGGCTCACCGCCACGCCGTAGGCCCACAGGAAGGCGCTCGTGCCCACCGCGAACAACGTCAGGTCGAGCGGGACCGCGAGCACCAGCAACGGGTCCGGGACGACGGCCGCCGCCACCGCCGCCACCGCGAAGGCGGCGGTCCCCCACACGTCGGCCCGCAGGATGCGCTCACCCGCACGACCGGCATCGCCGGCCTCGCCCGCCCGGCTCACGTCGCCCACACCGCCGGCGACGCCGATGTCGCCGGGGTCGGCCACTGTGCCGTCCTCCCGCGCCTTGCCCGCTCCCCCCGGCACGCGGTCCCCGGGCGGGTGGCCCTCGCCGTCACGGGCACGGGCCCGGTCGTCGGCGTTCACCATCGGGCCAACACCCCCGCCAGGCGCTCGGCCAGCACCTCGTAGGCGAAGTCCGACTCCGCCCGCCGCCGGGCCTCCGCTCCCATGTCGGCTCGCAACCCGGGGTCGTCGAGCAGGGCGGCAAGGGCCCGTGCCACGGCCTCGGGGTCGCCGGGGTCCTCCACCACCATCCCCGTGGCGCCGTCGACCACCGCCTCCGCTGCCCCGCCACTGTCGCCCGCCACCTGGGGCACACCGCACGCGGCGGCCTCGAGGAAGACGATGCCGAACCCCTCCTGCTCCAGGCCCGCCCAGCGGTTCCGGCACAGCATGGCGTACACGTCGGCGCAGCCGTAGAGGTCGGCCAGGTCCGCCTCGGGCACCCGCCCCAGCATCCGCACCGGCGCCCCGGTGGCGGCCACCAGCCGGTCGAGCCGGGCCCTGTCCCGGCCGGACCCGCCGATGGCCACGACCAGGTCGGGCCGACCCGGGGCCAGGCGGGCCGCGGCCTCCACCAGCACGTCCATGCCCTTGCGGGGCACCAGCCGGCTGAGACTGACGACCACCCGCCCGTCGGCCGGCAGATCGAACAGCGCCCGGGCCTTCGCCCGCTGCTCGGGGTCGAGCGGCCGGAACCGCACGGGGTCGACCCCTGGCGGCACCTGGGTCACCGGCAGCTCGCGCCCGGCGGGCCGCTCGGCCTCGGCAGCCGGGTAGCCACCCGCCGCGATCACCTCGGACGCGCCCCGCAGCACCCGACCCACCAGTGCGCGCGAGCCCGGAAGGCGCCCGGGCACGGTGACCTCTGCGCCGTGAAGGACCAGCCCGTAGGGCCGGGCGAGCCGCCGCCCGACGAGCCCCAGCGGCAGCGCGGGGTCGAGGACCACGAGGCCGGCGCCGACCTCGCTCGCCAGCGCGTCGATGCGGTGGACCAGGGACGGGGTGGGCCACAGGACCTTCTCGGCGGTTCGCACGACGCGGAACGGCTGGTCGGCGTCCCAGGCGTCGGCACCGTCGTAGGGCGTCGTCAGGACCACGAAGGTCGCCGGGTCCAGCCGGCGCCAGAGCTCCCACAGGTAGGACTGGATGCCCCCCACCTTGGGCGGGAAGTCGTTCGTCACGAGCAGGTGCGTCATGCCGGAGGCGTCCTCGGTCCGGCTCAGCGACGCTCGACCGGTGCGACCAGCTCGGCGCGCACGAGCGGATCGGGATCGGCGTCGAGGTCCGAGCCGTCGCCGCTGAGCAGATCGTCCCGGCCCATGCGCCGAACCGCCCACACCGCGTGGGAACGCACGAGACCGTCGGGCGAGCGCAGCGCACGCCGCAGTGCCGCCTCCACCCGCGGATCGCGGCCGTCGGCGATGTTGCCCAGCACCACCAGGGCATTGCGCCGCAGGTACCGGGCGTCGCGCCGGGGTATGTACCACCGCCCGTGCCGGGCGAGGAGCTCGTGGTCGGGCGCATCGAGCAGGTCGATCAGGCCGACCCATTCCTGCGCCGAGGGTTCCGCCGGGTCGGCGGGGCTCGTGCGGTCGACCCGGCGGTTGGGTGGGCACACTTCCTGGCAGTCGTCGCAGCCGTACAGGCGATCGCCCAAGGCGACGCGGTGCTCACGCGGGAACGGCCCCTCGACCTGGAGCAGCCAGGCCAGGCAGCGCCGGGCGTCGACCACCCCCGGCGCCACGATCGCACCGGTCGGGCATCCCTCGATGCAGCGCGTGCAGGTGCCGCACCCGTCGTCGACGCGGCTCCGGGTCGCCTCCAGCGGGGCGTCGGTGACCACGGACCCCAGCACGAACCAGCTGCCCTGACCGGGTAGGAGCAGGTTGGCGTTCTTGCCGTACCAGCCGAGGCCGGCCCGGTAGGCGGCCTCCCGGTCGACCAGCGCGTTGTCGTCGGCGAGGACCCGGGCGCGCCACCCGTCGTCGGTGAGACGCCGGGAGACCGCGGTGAGCGCGGTTCGCAGGGGGCCGTAGTGGTCGGCCCAGGCGTAGCGCGCCACCCGGCCGGCGGGCCGTTCGACGCGGTCGCCGGGGAGCGGGTCCTCCCGCCGGTAGCCGCGGGCACCGACGACCAGGGCGCGGGCGTCACGGAGTGCGAGGCCGGGGTCGCAGGATCGCTCCGGACGCCGGTAGGTGAAGGCCATCCCGCCGTGGAGACCCGCGGCGCGGCGACGCTCCAGGTGCCGCCTGGTCGTCGCGAACGGATCCGCCGGCGCCACGCCCACGGCGTCGAGGCCCTGGGCGCGGCCGAACGCCACCAGCTCCGCCGCGTCCGGGACGTGGCGTTCGGGGCGTGACGCCGTTGGCACGGCCGCCATCGTGCCCACCCCGGCTCCCGGCGGCAACTCCTCGCCGCACGCGTCAGCCGGTACGCCGCACGTGGCGCAGCCGCGGCAGGAGGCCGGCTCCCGACAGCAGCCGGATCGCACGCTCCTCGGCGACGTCGACGACGACCGCCTCGCCGGGCGAGCGCGAGCAGATGAAGGTGACCACGCAGTCCGCGCAGGCGGATGTGCCCTGCATCGCACACTCGTCGCAATCGATCACCAGGCGGCCGTCGCGGCGCGGCGGCGGGTCGGCCGGGGTGCTGCTCGGTCGGGACACGGTCGTCTCCTCGGCGTCGGCCGTCCAGCGGCTCGGGCATCTGGTCCACGGCCGAGACCCTACGAACGGGGTGTGACAGTCAGAGCCTGCCTCCCGGTGCGCGGGGTCAGCGCCGGGCCAGAAGGTCCAGGAGCTGGCCGGCGTGGACCAGGTTGGCGCCGAGCCGGCGGGCACCGTCCCGGACCCGCTTGTCGCTCGACGCCACCACCAGGGGGGTGGCCGCCGGCAGCCGCTCGACCAGGTCGATCACCACGTCGTCCGCCTCGACCCCCGGCGGCGAGAACCGCACCCGCACCAGGCGGCGGCGGGGTGCCGGCACCGGGACGGCATCGACGTCCGCGCCGTCGAACACCACCTCGGTGTGGGTGGCCGTGCGGGCCGCCAGCTCGTGCAGCGCCGCCACCAGCCGGCGGCGCTGGTCGGCCGCGCCCAGCTCGGGCCAGCCGGTCATCGACACGTTGTAGCCGTCGACGATCAGGACCACGCCGGGCGTGCGCAGGAGGTGCTCCGCCGCCTCCGCGGAGTCGTCGAACACACCCCCCGGCAGGGCCAGGGGCACCCGCCGACCGGCCGCCGGTCTCGGGGCCGCCGGCTCCCCGCCGGCGGCGGCCGTCCCACCGGCCCCGGGGCTCGCCGACGCGGCGTCCGGCTCGCCCGGGACGGGCTCGCCGGCCAGCAGGCGGGCGAGCGCGGCGAGGCCCTCGGCCACGGCCGCCGCCCCGGATGCCGCCCGACCCAGCTCGCGGGCGACGGCGTCGCGGTCGGGCTCCGGCATCGGGTCGGGGCCGGGGTCCGGGGAGGGGGCCGGGGACGTCGGCTCCGGGGACGTCGGCTCGTCGTCGGCGGGGACGGCCGAGCGGTCGGGCCGGACGACGCCCCCGGGCCCGCTCGTGCGGGCCTCCGCCTCCAACGCCCGGGTCCGGGCCCGGAGCGCGTTCAGCTCCGTCGAGCGGTCGACCAGCCGGGCCTCGACCGCCTTCAGGTTGCGGACCGCCTCGACCCGGGCCGCGGTCAGCGAGGCGACCTCGGCCTCCAGCGCCGCGGCTCGGGCGTCGGCCGCCTCCCGCCGGGCCCGTTCTGCCATGAGCTCCGCCCGCAGCGCCTCCAGCTCGGCCAGCCGGGCCGACGCCTCGGCCTCGGCTCGCTGGGCGGCCGCCTGCGCCGAGGCCAACCGCCGCGTGGCGGCCCGCTCCTCGCGGGCCTCGGCCTCGTCGGCGGAGCGGGCGGCGGACGCGGACTCCAGCTCTTGGAGCTCCTCCTGCCATCCGTCCGGCTGGGTCAGCCACAGCCATCCCGCCCGGCCGACGTCGGATTCCTCGACGGCGCTCGCCACCCTGGCTCGGAACTCGTCGTCGCGCTCGACGACCCGGGCGACGGCGCGCAGTGACTGCGGGGTCTGCTTGGCGAAGCCGACATAGGGGCGCAGCGCGACCGGCGGCGGCACGACCGGGTCGGCCGTGAGGCCGGAGCGGGCGACGGCGACAGCCGACTCGACCGCCGGACGGATCAGCCCGGCGGGGTCGCTCAGCTTGCCCCCGGGCGATCGGACGCGACCGCGGACGCCTCGGCCGCGCCGTCCCGTGCGCCGTCGATCCGCTCGACGGAGCCCCCGTCGCCGCACCACCGGCAGGTGACGTCCTCGACCTTCTCGTCCAGCACGGTCTCGTCCTCGACGCGGAGGTCGCCTCCCACGGTGTAGTGGTGGTAGGCACGGGTGCGCCTCGACGTCACCACGTCGAAGCGCGTCAGGTTGCCGCAGGCGGAGCAGCGGTAGCGGATGGACACGGCCGCAGCCTACCCAGACCTCTCCGTGCACCTCGGCACCGCCGGTGCGTCGGACGGCCG
>DASSUD010000441.1:0-3887 GCA_035707385.1 Acidimicrobiales bacterium | reverse complement strand
CGGCCTGGCGGGGCGAGATGGTCACGCCCACCGCGCTGACCCCGTGGTGGCGGGCCGCGTGCATCGCCATGCCGCCCCAGCCGCACCCCACGTCGAGCAGCCGCATGCCCGGCTGCAGCCCCAGCTTGCGGCAGATCAGCTCGTACTTGGCCTCCTGGGCCTGCTCGAGCGTGTCGGCGGCATCGTGGAACACCGCGCACGAGTAGGTCATGGTGGGCCCCAGCACCATCCGGTAGAACGCGTTGGACACGTCGTAGTGGTGGCGGACCGCGGCCGCGTCCCGGGCCCGGCTGTGGCGCTTGCCGTGGAGGTGGGCCTCCTCCGGCGGCGGTGGCAGCCGGTGGACGTGGCGCCAGCCCCCCAGCTCCTGGACCAGCCGCAGCATCGCCCTGGGCTCGAGCCGGACGTGGGGCAGGCGGTCCCGGAGGTCCAGCAGCGCCCAGATCGAGCCCCGCAGGTCCAGGTCCCCGGCCACGTAGGCCCGGGCGATGCCCAGCTCGCCCGGCGCGGTGATCACCCGCGACAACGCGTCCGGCGAGCGCACCACCAACGTGGCCGGCGCGTCGTCCGGACCGCCGCGACTGCCGTCGTAGGCCTCGACCGCCAGGGGCAGATCGCCCCCGAGCACCTCCTCCACCAACGGTGCCAATGCCATCGCAACGACCCCCATATCTCTCGGGTGTTGCTATGAGACTACGGCCCCCGTCAACGGTCCGGCGGTGAATAGAACGGTGTGGGGACCACGGTGGCCGGCACGAGGGCCCCCCGGATGTCGACCGACACCTCGCTCCCCTCTCCGATCTCCGGGGGCAGGAACGCCAGCGCGATGCCCCGCCCCAGGGTGGGCGAGAAGTTGCCGCTGGTCACCACCCCCACCCGCTCGCCGCCCACCACCACCGGGCACTCGGCCCGCGGCGGGCGCCGGCCCGCCACCGACAGTCCCCGCAGCCTGCGGGCGACGCCCCGCTCCCGCTCGGCGGCCAGGGCGTCGTGGCCCTGGAACCCACCCTTGCCCCACGCCACCACCCAACCCAGGCCGGCCTGCAACGGGGTGATCCCCGGGCCCAGCTCGTGGCCGTGCAGCGGCAGGCCCGCCTCCAGCCGCAGGGTGTCGCGGGCGCCGAGCCCCGCGGGCGTGACGCCGGCGGCCACCACGGCGTCCCACACCTCGCCGGCGGCCCCGGCGGGCACGGCCAGCTCGACGCCGTCCTCACCCGTGTAGCCGGTGCCGGCGACCACGCACGGGTGGCCCAGAACCTCGACGGGCGCCACGCGGCGGCGCTCGACGGCCGCCGCCTCCGGCGACACCGCGGCCAGCCGGGCCCGGGCCTCGGGGCCCTGCACGGCAATGACCGCCCGGGAGGCGGTGACGTCCTCGCCGCCGATGGCGTCGCGCACCCGGTCGGTGTTGGAGGCGTTGGGCATGACGTCGAAGCGGTCGTCCGCCACCCACCACACGATGATGTCGTCGAGGACCGAGGCGTCGCCCGGGTCGAGCAGGTGGGTGTACTGGGTGCGGCCGGGGCCGATCTTGCCCAGGTCGGCGGTGAGCGCCCCCTGCAGGCGGTCGAACGCCCCCGCCCCGGTCACCCGCACGGTTCCCAGGTGGCTGACGTCGAAGGCGGCGGCGCCGGTGCGGCACGCCCGGTGCTCGGCGAGCGTGCCGGACGGGTACTGGATCGGCATCTCCCAGCCCCCGAAGGGGACCAGCTTGGCGCCGAGGCGCCGGTGACGGTCGTCGAGGGGCGAGTGCTGCAGCGTCACCCGCGGGAGGCTACCGGTCGCGCTCCATCCGCCCCCTCGCCCGTGACCGTGGTGGAGGGGGCGGGCTCAGAAGGGCGCAGCTCGACGATCGCCGCATCGACCTGCTCCTTCACGCCGTCCAGTGCGAGCAGGTTGAGGACACCCTGGCCCTGGTAGCGGTTCACCACGTCGATCAGCTCGTCGTTCTCGCGGACGAGGATGGCGCTGTTCCCGGCGATGACGAGCCTGGCCGTGGACACGTCGTCGCCGAACTGGTCGCGCAGGTAGCCGAACGCCTCGCGGATCGACTCCAGCTTGATGCCGTTGTCGAGCAGCGTCTTGACCAGCTTCAGTTCCAGCAGGTCGCGGTAGGTGTAGCGCCGCCGGCTGCCGCTGCCGTGGGCGTCGGCCATCGAGGGCCGGATCAGGTCGGTGCGCGCCCAGTAGTCGAGCTGGCGGTAGCTGATGCCGACGATGTCCGCCGCCCGCTTGCCGCTGAACCCCTCGACGGGAGGATTCGGGGTGTCGCTGCGCTCGCTCACAGGCTCTCCTACGGTCCGGGGGTGACACGGGCGGAATTACGCCCATGTCACGAGCAGGCAGGCTACGGCGCGACCCCGCAGGGGTCAACGCCCGACCCGGGTCGTCAGAGAGCGAAGTCCTCGGGGTTGACGTGGTCGATGAACTCCCGGAACTCCTCGACCATCTGCTCCGCCTGCTCCTCGTTGGGCTGCTCGACCCGGCCGGCCTCGTCGAGGACGTCCTCCTCGGCGAAGATCGGCGAGCCGATGCGGATGGCCAGGGCGATGGCGTCGGACGGGCGGCTGGACACCGAGCGCACCTCGCCCCCGGCGTTGAGCACGATCTCGGCGAAGAACGTGCCGTCGCGCAGCGCGGTCACCGTGATGCGCTCGACCCGGGCGCCGACCTCGTCGAGCAGGTTCTTCATCAGGTCGTGGGTCATGGGCCGCGGCGTCTCGATGTTCTGCATCGACAAGGCGATGGCCTGGGCCTCGGGCGTGCCGATGAAGATCGGCAGCACCCGCCGCTGGCCGCTCGTCTCACGCAGGATGACCACCGGCGTGCGTGTCGGGCGCTCCGGCGCCTCCACGCTGACGAGTTCCATCTCGACGGCCATTGCCCGCAACCCTACTCCTCCGATGGCTCATTTCGATGCCCGCATCGGGCGCCCGGCGACGTGGGAGAGACGCTTCCGGGCCCGTCCGCGTCAGGGTGGCGGCAGGTGGTCCCGCAGCTCCCGGGCCAGCAATACGCGGCGCATGTCGTCGCCCAGGCGCATCAGCTCGACCACCGTCTGCGTGGCCCGGCGCTTGGCGTCCGGGTTCCGCTGCTTGAGGAGGGGCAGCACGATCTGCTCGAACAGCCCCGCCTCCCGGTCGACCGCCACCTTGTAGGTCCGCATGTGGCGGGCCTCGATGCCGTGCTGGAGGAAGCCTGCCGCCGTGCGGGCCACGACCAGGCCGTCGGCGTCGTAGTAGGTGGCGTCGCCCACCGAGAACCCCTCCAGCAGCCCGTAGCGCTCGAGGTCCCGGACGTCCCGGGTCGCGAGCCCACTGGCCTCGGCCAGCTCGTCGGCGGTCAGGCTCACGGACCCCGGCTCGGGAGCCGGGGCCGGCCGGGCGCTGCGGTGACCGGCCCGGCTGGGGGCCGGTCGGCGGAGCGCCTCGGGCGGCTCGCCGGCCGGCATCACCGTGCGGCCCCCGCCAGGGGCCGGGGCATCGGGCCGGGGCGGGGGCACCGGGCGGCGCAGGCGGGCGGTCTCGTCGCCGTCGTCGGCAGGCGAGGGGGCGGGCGGCGCGGCCGGCGCGGGGGCCCGGGCGGCCGGCGCCTCGGCCGGGGCGGGCGGCACGGGCGGCGAGGCCGGCCGGTCGTCCAGCGCCAGGGCCACGGTGACGGCCGGGCGGCTGATGCCGGGCCCGCTGGCCGGCGCGCCGTTGCGCTCGGCCCCCGGGGCCGGCGCGGCGGCGGGGACCTCTCCGTCGTCGAGGCGGTCCTTGATCACCTTGAGCGGCAGGTAGTGCTCCTTCTGCTGCCGCAGGATCCAGCGCAGGCGGTCGATGTCGCCCTCGTAGAACTTCCGGTAGCCCGACGGGGTCCGCTCCGGGTCGAGCAGGCCCTGGCTC
>DASSUD010000440.1:0-43160 GCA_035707385.1 Acidimicrobiales bacterium | reverse complement strand
CCCCACGAGCTGTCCGACCCGGCGCAACTCCTCGGAAGAACCGATGGTGGCCTCATCGACATCGTCCATGACGCGCAAACTAGAACCTCAAGTCGCCTAGAGGTCAATGGCCCCGAGTCGAGCCGAAAGGCCTGCGTGCTGCCTAATTCGGCTCTGGGGTTGAAGCTTCCGGCCCGAAGGCGCCTCTGACCTGGTTGGGCGCGGAGGGAGTCGAACCCCCGACATCTGCCTTGTAAGTGGCGGTTGACCACGGCATTTGTCGATCACCGCGCGCCACGTGGCACGCCCTGATGCCCATGTTGACCGGATCACCGTTGGCAGGATGTTGGCATGTCAGGGTCACGGGTGCTCGTCGAGCGCCAGGGCGCTGGGGCACCGATCGATCAGGGCTCAGCCCGAGGCGGTGTCGGTGACGCGGGAGCCGTCGGGGGCTTCGATGGCGACCTCGATCGCGACCGGTGAGGTGAGCGGGACGAAGGCCGAGTACTCGCCACCTGACCGGGCGACCTGGATGCCCGGGCGGC
Organism: Acidimicrobiales bacterium; assembly: GCA_035707385.1. GTDB lineage: Bacteria > Actinomycetota > Acidimicrobiia > Acidimicrobiales > VFJN01 > ZC4RG19. The sequence goes on along the minus strand of DASSUD010000440.1, from coordinate 42,636 downwards.
CGGGGAAAAGCGGCGGGCGGTTCGGGACGTCGCCGACGAGGCCCCGCACGGACAGGCGGCGGGGCGGCGGGAAGGGTTGCGCCAAGCGCTGCGCGGCGTTGACCTCCAGCACCATCTCGTCCGAGGCGTCCGTCTCGAACGTCATGCCGACGCCCCGGCCGGCGACGGCGAACACGTCGGTGATTCGGATGTTCACCGGCGGGGGCGGCACCCAACCGGGCACCGTGATCGTGTGCTCGGACACACGCCCGAACGGGTCGGCGATGCGGATGGCGACGGTAACCGCGTCGCCGGCGACGAGGCGCGTGAACCAGAGCGCTAACGGAGACCGGCCGTTCGACCGCACCCCCCGCTCCAGCACCACCGACCCCGACGCCGCCGCGGGCGGGCTGGTGAGCGCCGTTTCGTCCAATGCCTCGATCCCGACCGGTGCCAGGACCTGCGCGCCTGCGTTGGCGGACAGCGTGTGCGTGCCCACCGCAGACGTGCGGGGCGGCGCCGTCGTCGCCGTGTGGACCAGCACGCCTCGGTGGTCCGCGCCCCACACCTCCGCCAGCAGCGGCTCCAGGGTCGGTGGATGCGCAGGCGGAACGAGCAGCGACACGACGTCACTGGCCGGCGATGGGAGCCCCCGCACGCCCTGCACGGGCAGCGTGTGCGGCGGGACGGCGACGGCCCGGATGAGCCACGGGTCCCAGTGCCCGGGGACGAGGCCCGTCCAGACCGCTTCGTACACGGGCGTGCGCAGGACCGGATCCGTGAGGCCGGAGACCACCACGGCGCCGACGTCGGCGAAGGCTGGTCCCATCGTCTCCACCTTGCGGGCCGCCCCCTCGGAGCGCGTGCGGTAGAGGCGGACGCGGTCGACCGGGATGGCGCCGGTGCTGCGCAACTGGATCGTGACCGTTCCCGCCTCATCGAAGTCGGGCGCGACGGTTGGTGGGCCGGGTTGCAGCAGGCGGGGTGCGATGACCGCCTGCAGGTGCTCGTGCGGTGTCGCGCCGCCCGGCCAGGGCGACTCCACACCGGAGCCGGTCATCGTCGTGACTACGAAGAGGTGGATGTCGGTCGATCCCTTGGGGAGGGCGACGTCGTGCTGCCGTGCCGTCCTCGGCAGTTCGGCCAGCCGTCGGAACGTGGCCCGCCGGGCGGTTGGGGTCATGGCGTCGTAGCGGTTCCATAGCTCGGCCAGCCGCACCCCGGGCGGGTCTGTGTCCGGCGCCCGCGGGGGCAGCCCCACCCGTTGGCGCAGCGCGGTCTCCGACGCCTCCCACACGATGCAGGTCCGCACGTCGCCCGAGGGCAGCGACCAGTGCACGCGGACGTGTGAGCGCCCGTCGGCGTCGAGCGTGCTCCCGAGGGGGACGCCCGGCGGCGCCGGGGGCGGCAGGGGCAGGACCGGGACCGGGCTGGCCGCCGAGGCCAGCGCAGGGTGGGTGGCCGGCGGTCCCCACGCCGTGAGCGTCGGCCCGACGACGAGCTCCCGCCGTGTGAACAGCTGGACGCCCCAACGGCCGACGCTGGCGTAGTCCAGCGTCGGTACGTTGGCGCGCAGCCGGTAGCGCCGGCCGCCGTTGCCCTGGCCCGGCCCCGGCGCCATCGCCGCGTCCCCAGCCGGGTTCAGCGGAGTCACTGTGCAGCCCGACGGGATCGGCGAGTCGCCGACGAAGCCCAGCGCGAGGTCGCGCCGGAAGCAGCCGGCCGGGAGCGACAGGTCGGGCGAGAGGCCCGCGGGCGGCGCCGTCGTCGCCGTGGCCATCGGGAAGAAGAGGGCGACGACATCGACGTAGGTCGGCGTGCGCTCCTGCCACTCCACCGCGATCTCGGTTGCGAGTGTGGCCGGGCAGGCCGTCGAGCCGGCGTAGGTCGTCGACAGCGAGACGGCCACGATGCGGGGCGGTAGCGGGAGCGGCTCGTCCCCGCGCCACCGCACGTCCTGCCAGCGGGACCAGATGCCGAATACGTCGCTGACCGCGACCGCGTAGCCGACGTCTCTCCCGCCGCTGCCGTTGGGGATCTCGGCCTCACCGTGAACGAGCGCGATCCGGTCGTTTCCCGGCTGGCCCTCGGGCGCTTCGGCTCCGATGAGGAAGGGCCGGGGGCCGCCCGCGTCTCGCTCGGGCAACAGCGACGACGCGTCGCCGCCACCCCACGTTTCGTAGATCGCGAGGGCGGCCTCGGTGATCGGCGGCATGCTCGCCGTGGGCTCAACCCGCTGCCAACGGAGGCGGATCGACTCCCGCCATGTGGCGTCCGGCACTGGCGGGGCGACCAGCCCCCGGCGCTCGGCCGCCAGGCCGGCGGGATCCGGCACCGCGAGGTGCAATGCGGCCGCCGGCGCGTAGGCCGCCACCTCCTCGCTGTCCATCGGGAACGGCACCTGCGAGTACGTCGCGGTCACGAGGAAGTCATGACCCGCTACCGGCGGCGTGTCCCTTCCCTCCACGGGGTACGCGGTACCGAAGCCGCAGGCCAGGTTGAGGAACGGGTCGCTCAGCGCGGGGAGGACGAGCTTGGCCCAGGGGCCGACGTCGGCCGTCGTGGCCAGCGTCGAGGTATTGCCGCCCTGGCTCGGGCCGTCGACCGTTCGCAGGTCCGTCAGTGCTGCCTGCTCCTGCTCCCCGGCGACGCCGTCGTACAGGGGCAGGATCTCGGACAACAGCTGGTCACGGACCTCCTTCACGAGGCGGCCCGAGTCAGGGGCCTCCCACCACGGCGCAGTCCGGGCCGTTTCGGTGATAGGCCACCAGCCCACTCGCGGGCCGCCCCGCCGCAGGCGGTCGACGGCCGCGTCGTGCGGGGCGACCTCGGCCCCGACGAGGCCCTGCGGCGAGCTGTCGTAGATCGTGCCGTTCCATGGCTGATCCACCGGAAGGCCGACGACCTCGATCGGCTGCCAACTGTCGTCGTTCACCACCGTCCTGAGTGGGTCGATCAGCACGCTCGGGTTGAAGCCGTCGACGAGGCGGGCGAAGGTCGCGCCAGGCGTGCGGACGCGGATCGTCACCACGTTGGCGCCGCCGGGGTCGACCGCGCCGGCTGACACGACGTGGCGCGGCTCGCCACCGTTGCGGAACAGCAGCAGCCCGACGGGGCGGTTGCCGCTCAAGGGCTCACACGTGACCTCGACGCACGCCGCCTCAACCCCGCCCCACCACAGCACGGGCGAAGCACCACCGAGGATGGTGACGTCGACCTCCTCGAGCGCATCGCTCGGCTTGCGCGACCACACCGTGAACGGCCCGCGCGGCACACCCAGCTCGGGCGAACACGTCCACATCAACCGAATGTCCTCATCGAAGCGCCCGCTGAGTCGCTTGAGGTGCTCTGCCCAGAAGCCAGCGTCCGCGCCGACGGCGGTGATGAGGGCCAGCTGCTCGCGCGCCTTGGTCGTCCAAGAGAGCCGCTCCGCCCGGGCCCGGAACCGCCAGGAGTCCGCTGTCCTCGCCACGGCTACTCCTCGAACTCCCAGGGCGCCGCCCGCAACGGGAGCCTCAGCGCCGCCACCGCCGATGCCGCCGTGCCCGCCAACGGGTCGGCGGCCCGCACCAGGTCCAGCCGCAGCTCGGCGCCGCGGCTGCTGGGACCCAGCACCACGACCGCTCGCGTCGCCCCAGGCCCCCGCACGATCCGCGTCACCGCGGCCGCCGGCAACGTGCCACCCGCGCTGCTCGCCCGCAGGGCCAGCCACTCCTGCGGCCGGGTCGCCCACCAGCGGTGGGTCGGGTCCGAGGCATCCGCGGGGCCGGGCACCACGACCGGGAGGTCACGGCTGCGCCACAGAGGCTCGGCGCCCTCCACCACTACCGCCACGGGTTGCGGTACGGCGTCGGCGTTCCACAGCACCTGCACCAGCGGCAGGCTCGGCGCCAGCGGGGCTCGAAGGCCCGCGGCCTGGAACGCCGCGTCGAGCTGGTCACCGGTCGGCCGCTCGGCTAGCGCCGCCAGGGCCGCCGGGTTCGTGACCACCGTGTGCTCCCAGGCGGCCGTACGGACCAGCTCGGCCAACTGGCCCTCGTCGAAGAATCGGCCTGTCGTGAACGGCACGCGATGGACCAGGTTCTGGTGTGTGGCCGAGCCGCCGCTGGACACGGCGTGGATGTCCAGCAGGTAGTCGGTGAGCGGTTCGAAGTCATACGGCAGCTCGAGCACCTGGTGGTGCGTGTAGGTGCCCGACCCGTCGATGCATCCCAGCGTGCCCGCCACCTCGCGAACCGCTTCCTCCCAGGGCGTCATCACCGTGAGGGCGATGAGACCCTTGAGGTGGACGCCGTCGACAGCGAGCGGGATGGTGAACGCCGAGCCGGGCGAACCCCCCGGCGGCGCCGGGTGCTTGCCCGATGCGGAGTGCACGACGACGAGCAGCTCCTCGCCGTAGGCATCGAACAGGGCGGCGACGTTCTGCGTCGCGAGCGCGACCCGGATCGGCTCCGCGCGGAACACCCCCGTCTCACCCTGCCCGGGTGCTGTGGCCAGGAGCCAGGGAGCGAGGTCCTTGGGCGCCTGGTCGGAGCCGTCGGCGGTGAAACGAAAGCGCTGCGTCCTGTTCGCCCCGAAGCTCGGTGTCACGCCCGCACCGGGGCGGGTGTCGGACTGGAGCGAAGCCGCTCGCCAGGTGACCTCGACCGCGTACTGCGTGCCCGTCGTGAACAGCGCGTGGTCATCCGGGTCCTGGCTCAGCACCGTGCTGAGCGCGCTCTGGTTGCTGCTAACAACCTCGTCGTCCCAGGAAGACCGCCAGCGCTCGCTGGCCAGCTCGCCGGTGGCGGCCACGACGTGAAACGCCGGTGCGACCTCCCGCCGGAAGTGGTCGCCGCCCCAGCCGATGACCACGGACGTGACCTCGTCGGGCAGGTCCTCGTCGCGGATGAAGACGTACGCCTGCTGCAGCCAGGAGTCGCTTGCGACCCGGGCGGCGACCTGGAGGGCCCGCAGTACCGGATCTGCCCACGGCCCGTCCGCGTCCAGCCACTCGCCGGGCAGCGGGTTGGCCGGCGACACCCGGTCGTCGAAGCTCAGCGGACGCGAGTGAACGCCGCCGCCGGCGGCGTCCTCGTAGAGCACGATGAGGCGCTCGACGAACAGCTCCTCGGGGACGAGCAGCAGCAACCCGAACCCGTTGAGCCCGCCCTCGGCCGTGAGGCGGACGGCGTCGCGAAGGCGGTGGGGCACATGGCCCAGCTCGTCCCACGCCTGCTTCACCCGCTCGGCGTCTTCGGGTGTGCCGAGCGGCGCCGGCTCGCCCGACTCCAGCTCGGGTGAGCGCAGGATGCGCCCGTCGCAGCTGTGGTCGTCCCTCGCCGCGCGCGGGTCCCACCGCTGGGCCTGCTCCGCCGCGGCGAGGTCGCTGGCCGAGACCCCGCTGGCCACGGCCTCGGTGATCGCGAGGAACGCGGCGTGGTCGTGGGCCAACCCGGCGCCGGGCAGTCCTCCGAAGCCCTTGATCGCCGCGATCGGATCGGTGAGCAGCCCGCGGTCGGGCTTCTCGCCGCAGCGCACCGAGTCGCCGACGACCACCGCCGGCGCGGTGCCGGCCAGCAGGTCGATGGCCGCATCGCCGCAGCGCCACGGCTCGGTTACGAGTGCGTCGCCGTCGACGGGGGCGGTACGGACCGTGCCAGGGGGGTCTGGCCACGGCACGCCGTGCAGCAGCCAGCCGACGGGGCTGGGCCCCAGGGGTTGGTAGTCGAAGGTCCAGAGCACGGGGGCGGGCGGCGCCGGGTCGCTGCACACCGTCCCCCAGCTTCCGGTGACGATCTCCGTGAGCGCCTCGCCATAGGGGACGGCGCGGCTGAACGGCGTCGGAAGCCAGCTGAGCAGGGCAAGTGACGGCGCCCTGGCGGGGTCGGTGTTCGGCGCCGCCCACCACGCGCTGGGCGTCGACCCCGCCGTCAGCCTGCCGACGAGCGTCACGTCGACCAGTTCGTAGGTCCACCACCGGTCGCCGAGGCGGACCCAACCGCCGGCCGGGGCGCCGGAGCTGCCCACCGGCGTCCCGCCCAGCGCGGTCCCGGTCAGAACGGGCGCGGACGAGAACGCGATGACCGGCACGGCGTCGAGGGGCACGGACGGGCGGGTGCCGCTAGTACCGTCCTCCGGCGCGTCGCCCAGCTTCCCGTCCACGGCCCGATCGGTGGCCGTCCCCTCCAGCAGGGCCGGGGACCGGCTGACCAGGCTGACCCCCGCGACCAGTAGCGGTGGGGTCGCCGGGGCCGCCGGCTTCGAGCCGATCGTCAGCGACACGCACCCCTTGACCGAGAAGAAGAAGAAGTCGACCTTCCCGCACACCTCGCCATGGACGTAGGTGATGTCCGGGCTCGTCTGGGAGACCCGGCCGACGATCACCTCCAGCTCGGCGCTGACACCGATGCTCACGATGAACAACCGGAGCTCGCCGCGGGCGTAGATCTTGCCGGCCAGGTAGAAGGGGTCGAACCCGAGTATGGCGTCGAAGCCCGCAGCCACCTCGAGGTAGAGGCCCGCGCTGCGGCTGCCCATGAGGATGCAGCTGATGTGGAACCCGACGCCGATGGCCATCCCGCCGGTCACCGGCGGCAGGCCGGGGATGCTCAGCCCGTTGCCGTGCACCATCAGGTACCCGGTACCGGTGATCACGTCGAGCACCTCGACGGTGACCCGGTCGTTGTAGGTGCCGAGGTCGACCAGCCAGTTCTCCGGGTGCTGCGTGTCGAAGAACGCCGTGACCGGGACGCGGATCTTCAACAGGCGGCGGATCTCGTAGGTGGCGACGACGCCGAGGGTGATCGTCCCCCGCCCGAAGTCGATGTCGAGGACGGCGAGGAACGTCGCGTTCTGGCTGGCGCTCTTGAGTACCGGCGGCATCTTCAAGACGTCGGCCTTCATGATCAGCAACAGCCGCGGCCCGGGGACCTCGATCAGCACCACGCCCTTGAGGTGCACGACGAAGCCGCCGTCGACGGTTCCGAGCAGCAGGCCGGCGGCGAACGCGTACGAGCCCGGCGTCAACGTCCAGCCGGTCGGGTCCATGACGCCACCGACGCGTGGCAGCTGCGCAGTCAGCCAGTCGAGCGCCGGCACCTGGCTGCCAGCGTGTGGTGCCTCGTTGCGCGCGTAGTTCGCGCCGACACCACCGAGGAACCCGTAGATGCCGAGCCCGGAGTTGCCGAGCGGCAGCGGCGCCGGGAACTCGACGTCGACTCCGACGAGCACGCCGGTGACGCCGTCGCGCGATTCGAGGGCGAGCACCGCGGTGGCGCGAATATTGAGGGGCACCACCGTGAGGTCGAACGCGCCTTTGAACCCCAGCGGCGTGAACTCGAGCGAACCGCGGCCATGGAGCACGCCCGGCACCTCGAGCGATGCCACGAGCTTGGTCAGCGTGATGTCGAACGGCGGCCCGTCGATCCGGGCGCGGACGCGTACGCTCTCGACGTCGACGATCCCGAGGTCGACGCCGAGGCCGACCTCCACCTCGACGAAGGTCGGGTTATCGCGGCTGACCCGGAAGCCGAGGATCCGCAGCAGCTCGTCGAGCGGCGGGCTGGCCGACAGCGCACCGGTGGGGATGTCGAGGGTGTAGCCGCGGCTGGGGTCGAAGACCGGTATCGGCAGGTAGTCCACCTGACCGCCCGGACCGGGTGCCGTGTTCCAGGAGGACCGGACGCCGATGGCCTTGTAGCGGGTGGTCACCGGATGCGCCGGGTCTACCCGCACGATGCCGAGGTCGAAGGTGAAAGCGGTTTCGATGTCGAGCAGCACGCTCACCTGTGTGCCGCGGGCGTCGACGGTGGAGCTGCCGTCCGCGGCGATGATCCCTTGGCTGACAACGACCTCGGCGCCGCGGAGGATCAGCTGCTTCGTGTCGATGAGGCCCGCCCCGCCGAGCGTGAGCGAGCCGAGCGCCACAAGCGTGCCCGCCGCTGGGCTCAGCTCCGCGGTGGCCGAGCTGAGCGGAGCCAGGATGGCGAGCGCGCCAAGGACGTCGAGCGCGGTCGGGTTGGCCCGGCTCTCGTCCATCATCGCCAGACCGTCGAGGTCGCCCTCGGCTGCCCGCAGCTCGGCGCTGACCAGCCACGACTCGCGGTCGGCAGCGACCCGCAGGCGGACCAGGAAGTCGCACACGCCCTCCATCGGGTTGCGGGGCCCCTGTCGCAGCGGCGGCTGCCCGCGGTGGCGCAGCGCTGTCTCCGCTGCCGTCTCGATGTCGAACTGGCCGTACAGCTCGGCGCGGATGAAGGTGCTCCGTAGGAGCTCCACCCGCACGCCGAGCTGGCGGAAGCAGTCGGGGCGGCCGGTGGCCGGTGGCGCGGGATCCGTGTTAGTGGTGGCCGGTGGCGCGGGGCGCCGCAACCGCCCGGTGATCGTTTCCGGGCCGGTTGTCGCGGTAATGGCGCGGGCCCGCCACCAGCGGGCGTCGCCGGGGGGTGGCGCTGGTGTCGTGCCGTCGATCGACGTGCCGTCGCGGGCCATTGCGTGGCCGGTCGACGTCGCGGCGTTGAGGCTTGTGAACCCGCTGGCCCGCAAGAGCGCGATGAGCGCGTCGCGGCGGCGGACGCTGAGCGCCTCGTTGTGCTGCCGGTGTGGGTCGTCGTCGAAGCCCTCGAACGAGGCGTACCCCCGCACGGTGAGCGCGGTGCCCGCGCCGAGCTGGGCGAGCCGGCCCGGCAGCGTCGACGCCAGTGTGGACGAGTTTCCCGGCCGGGTGCGCGAGCCGGCCGGTCCCGTGTGCATGTTGTCGCCGGTGCTGGCCCACCGGTCGCGGGCCAGGTCGTCAGCCCACCCCGCTGGCTTGTCGAAGACGAAGAAGGCGTCGATCACTGTCGGCGCCACGGCTGTGATCGTGGCGGTCACCGTGAAGTCCCCGGCCGCCGCGATCGGCACGGTGGCGCTGGTGGCACTCGGCGCCGAGCCGCCCGGCCAGCTCCAGTTGGCGGCCACCTCCGGTTCCAACCTGAGGACCGCTTCGGTCGTGGTCTGAGAGACCAGCACCATTTGGTGGGCTCCCGTGCTGGTGGGCGCCAGCGTGGTCATGGCCCCCGGGGAGCCGCCCGGCGGGGTGGCGGCTTCGCGGCTCACGTCGAACGTGCGCGTCGTCACGTGGCCGCCCCCGTCGGTGGCGGTGATCGTGATGGTCACCGCGCCCGCGGCTGGCACCGCCACGTCGACGCGGTCGGCGGTGGTGACCGTCCCGCCGATGTCGATCGATACGGTAACCGGGGCGATGCCGCCGTGGGCGTCGACGAACAGCGTCGTCTGGGCGGGCAGGAGGACGGCGCCCGTCGCCGGCGCCGGGATCCAGCGGCCTGTAGCCGTACGGAAGCTGGCATTGAGCGTCGGGGTGCCGCCGCGGTTGACGACCTCGGCCTCGAAGATGCCAGTGACCCCGGCGTGAATCCCGAACCCGATCCAGAGGTCGCGCACGCCGGCGCTGACGGCCAGGCCGTCAAGGCCGGTTGGGGCGACGAACAGGCGTGCCTCGGGCAGCCACAGGCCCTGCCAGTCGGTCGGCATCGCCCGGGCGCCGGGCGGCACGCCGTCGGGGCCGGCCTCGCCGGTGAGGTCCAGCACGGCGGTGCGGAAGGCGAAGCCGACCACGTCGCTGGGCCCGATCAGCGCGTACGGCGGTTCCATGCGGATCAGCTCGTAGAGCTGATCGACCGGTGGGTTGGTGATCGTGGCCGACAGCAGCTCGACGCCGACGGACTGGCCGGTGAGCTGCTTGGCCCGGATCCGGAGCGCGGGAAGGGTGAACCGGACGGTCTGCCCGTTGGCCCGCAGCTGGCCTTGGGCGTCGAGGTCGGCGCCCCGCAGGAACGGGAGGCGCACGATGACCTTCGGGACCTCCAGCGTGACCCGCCAGCCGCCGTCGGGGTTACCGCCGGCGTCGAGGTGCAGCCCCACCTCGACCCCGACGGCCGGGTCGGGGAACTCGAGCGGCGTGGACGCGTTGACCGCGTTGGCCGTGAACCCGCCAGCACCGGGGTCGAAGCTGACCGGGGTCGGCCAAGTCCCCGATGCGGACCACCGGTCCCAGCTGCCGTCATCCTCGGTGGCGACCCCGTCGTGGTTGGCGTCGAGCGCCTCGAGCAGCGGCCGCACGCCTTCGGCCGCCCCGTTGTTCTGCGCGGGAGCCGGGAGCTGGTCCCAAAGCGTCATGCGCGCCTCCCGTCCACTGGCGCTACTGGCGAAGGGCTCGATCCACCGTCAACTTCCGCCGCGCCGACATTCAACCACAGACCGTGGTGACAAAGCAGGCCGTCTCCCGGCCACATGCTCGCCGACCCCACCGACCACCACGGTGTGCACCTCAACGCCGGCATCTCGACCATCACCGACGCCGATGCTCAGTGTCATCTTCGATCGAGAGGACCGTCACCCGCGCATCCACGAGTACGGCCAGGCGATCGACCGCAACCTCGACCGCATCACAGGCGGCGGTCCCGGGCAGCCAGAGCAGATCATCGGTTTCGAGGGCAGGGTCGAACGGCACGAGACGGGACCGATCTGTCTCCTCGATCCCAGTGACCCAAAGGCGCTCGACCCGCGCCTCGACGACGTGCGGGCCATGGCGCGCCACTGAGCGAAGCGCTCGACGGGCGGTGAACCCCAAGTGCTCAGCGTGAACGTCCGCTACGGCCCGCCGGCGAGTCAGCGCGAATTCTTCGACGAGCACTACGCGTGGAGGCGGGTGAAGGTGACGACCGACCCGTTGACTGTCGCCGAGCACCTCGACGAGCTGATCGACTTCGTGCTCCATATGGGCAGGCCATGACCGGCGACGCCGACGGCGCTACTGCCGATCCGCGCCTGGTCATGTTGGCCGACCACGCCGGGCGAGCCCTGGCCCGCCAGGCAGCCCGGGTCGACGAACAACAGCCTGTGTTCAGCGATGTTGTTCGGCGCGGCACGCAAGGTGCGCGGCAGATCGAACAACGGGACAGCCGTGGCTCGAAGCCCTGTCACGTGGTTTCGGGTTGGCGGGCCGACGACGCATCACCGCAGATGACTGCAGGCACTCGGTGGGCGCGGCGGGACTCGAACCCCCGACATCTGCCTTGTAGAGCGGCACGCTGGGGGGTCGTCTACCACGGCCTAGGCGCCGCAGCAGGTCCCTCCTGGCACGCATTGATCTCCATGTGGCCGGATCATGGTTGGCGAGGCGTTCGCAGGACCGGTGCCCGCGCGTCTCCATCCACGCGCGATCTCGGCGCACCGCGCACATCTTGTTCGGCCAACGCGCTGATCTGTGGCGAAAGTGGGCCCATGATCCACCAGCGGCGGCCGTCGGTCTGCGGGGTCGAGGCCCCGAGACGTCGTCTCCCCCTCGCGGCACCGGTCAGCTCGTGTGCAGGTCGTCGTAGATGGCGATGTGCTGCTGTGCCGTAGCGTCCCAACTGAACCTCGCCGCCAGGGCGCGCCCCCTCCGGCGCAGCGTCGCCTGCAGGTCGCCGTCGCGGGCGACGGCGTCCAACGCGTCGGCGAGCCCCTCGTCGTCGCCCGGAGCCACGGCGAGCGCGTCCTCGCCGAAGCGTACGTACTCGGCGAACACCGGCAGGCGGGTGAGCACGACCGGAAGGCCGGAGGCCATCGCCTCCAGCACGACGAGACCGAAGCCCTCAGTGACGGACGGGAACGCGAAGGCGTCGGCGGCGTGGTACCAGGCCGCGATCTCGTCGTCGGGCACCGTGCCCACGAGCACCACATCCCGGCCGAACTCGAGGTCGAGGTCCGCCATCGAGGCGATGACACCTTCGCGGTAGGGGGTGTGGTCCTGAAACGAGTGGCCGCCGATGATGGCGAGCACCGGCGGACGAGCCCAGCGCCGGCGCAGGCGCGACAGCGCCCGGAACAGCTGGTCGGTGCCCTTGCGGGGCTCGATGCCGCCCACCGTCAGGATGAGGAACCGCCCCTCCGCGCCGGCGCGGGCGCGCAGGGCAGCGGCGACCCCCGGGGGCGGGGCCGCGGCGAAGCGATCGACGTCGACGCCGTTCGTCACCACGTCGGCCTTGACGCCGTACTCGTCGGCGAGCCGCTTCTGCCAGGTCCGGCTGACGACCAGCACGCGATCGGGATCGAGGATCGACCTGCGTTGGCAGTCGACCAGCGCGGGCGTGGTGAAGTCGTCGACGTGGTGCACCGTGCGCACGACGCGTAAAGGCGCGCCCGCATCGCGCACGCGGAGGGCGGCCCGGGCGGCGATGCAGTCCTGCACGTGCAGCACCGGGGGCAGCGCTCCCGCTCGCGCCCCCAGCCCCGCCGCCAGCGCATCGATCGCAGCGAACACCCTCGCCTCGAGCTCGGGGGCCGGCTCAGGGGCGGCGACGAAGGAGCACGGCACCGCGACTGGGCGATAGAACCCGACCTTCTCATCGCCGAGGGCGATGACCTCGACAGGGAACGAGCGCCTCGCCAGCGCCTCGGCCAGCGCCAGCAGGTGCACCACCCCGCCGCGCGGCTTGGTGGAGTACGTGACCAGCCCGACCGGTCTCACGACAGGTCCGCCACGACGATCTGGGGCTGGCGCCCCGCGATCGCGGCGGCCCCGAGCGCAGCCCGGGCGGCCGTGGGCGCCACGAGGCAGCCGGCCTCTTCGAACGCCCGGCGCTGAGGCGCCAGGCCTTGCGGATCCCCGTCGGTGCCGAGGACGTAGACCACGACTCGGGGGCCCTCGGGCCGTGCCACGGCCGCGCACGCGGGCGCGAGCACCGACGCCGGGTCGTCGTGCCCCCCGTAGCCCAGCACCACGTCCAGCAGCACCACCGCCACCTCGTCATCGTCGCCCGCCTCGGCCAGCACCCCGAGGCGAGCCTCGGCGTCGATCATCGGATGGGGCCGTCCCTTCGTGTACTCCTCCTCACCGAGGTCGAGGCACAGGTGGGCGCCCGCGGGCGCGGGCACCTGGCGGCGCTCGTCCAGCGGCGCGTTCGACCACACGTCCCCGAGCCGTTGCTGCAGCAGCGTCTGCGCCTCGTAGCACAGCGTCCCGCCCGAGAAGAGCCCTCGCACGGTGCGGCGCGCCGGATCGAGGTCGACGAGGCTGATGGCGATGTGCGACCGCCATTCCGACCAGTCGGAGGGTGGGGATCCCCCGCGTTGCGTCACGGCGTGAGCCGCGGCGCCCTCGAGGGTGGTCGCCACCGCCGCAGCCCCCGGCACCGGCGTGTCGGGCGCCAGTCCGATCAGCGCCGCGATCACCGGCTTCGCCCCGCCCGCGGCCACGACCTCGCGTGCGACGTCGGGAGACGGGGGTTTGGACACCAGCACGATCACGTCCGTGCCCGGGTCACGGGCGAGAGCCTGCATCGCCAGCCGCGCGCTGCGCCCGGAAACCTGCCGGGACAGGTCGCGGCCGCCCACGCCGATCACGTGGGACACCCCCTCGCCCCAGCGGTCCAGCAGGGCCATGACCTCCTGCGCCCCGGTACCGGCGGCAGCAACCACGCCGACGCGCCCGGGCACGACGGCGTTGGCGAAGCCGAGGCCGCAACCCCCGAGGCTGGCGGTACCGGCGCCGGGCCCCATCACCAGCCGGCCGACAGCCGCGGCGTGCTCCTTCAGCGCGATCTCCTCGTCCATGCTCACGTTGTCGCTGAACAGCAGGACGTGCAGCCCGGCGGAGAGCGCCTTGTGCGCTTCGAGCGCGGCGTACTCGCCGGCCACCGACACGATGGCGACGTTCGGATCGTCGGGCCCGTCGAGGACGGCCTGCAGGGACCGGGGCGAGCGCTCAGCCGGTGCGATCGCGGCCGAACGCGTGGGAGACAGCGCCTGCTCGGCTTCTTCGAGCGCGCCGTCCGCCTGCGCGGCATCCCCTGCCCGCGCCGCGAGCACGAGGTCGTTGGGGCCCGCCGACAGCGCCTCGCCGCCGACCCCTTGCTCCTCGAGCGCCTCCAGGTTGGCCGGCGTCCCCATCAGCGCAGCGGCGAAGTCGACGCCCTCAGACTGACGCATCCGGCGCGTGATCGCCAGCAACTGGACCGAGTCGACATAGCGGTCGCGCAGGACGCGCACTCCAGCGACCATGGCGCCGGGGGTCAGGGACTGACCTGACGACTCGGCGTGGCGGTGACCAGGGTTCCCGCGGGTCGCCCGTCCGACCCAGTCATGGTCGAGGCCAGCAGTGCGGGGGTGGTGATGGCCACGGCGTCGCCGCCGTCGCGGATGAAGCGGATGGCAGCGGCGATCTTCGGTGCCATGCTCCCCGCCGCGAACTGACCGTCGGCGAGGTAGCGCTCGGCGTCGTCGACGTTCAGCTCGTGAAGGTCGTGCTGCCGGGGCGTGCCGTGGCCGAGCTGGACCGCCGGCACGCTGGTCACCAGCGCGAGCACGTCGATTCCCAGCGTGGACGCCAGCCGTTGGGCGGCGAGGTCCTTGTCGACGACCGCGTCGACTCCCACGTAGCCGTCGACGCTCAGCGTCACCGGCACACCGCCTCCGCCGCAGGCGATGACGACGAGGCCGGCATCGAAGATCCGACGGATCGTGTCGGCCTCGAGGATACCGAGGGGCTCCGGCGAGGGCACCACGCGCCGGTATCCCCGGCCCGCGTCCTCGGCCATCGTCCAGCCCCTCTCCGCCGACAACCGGCGGGCGTCGCCCGCGGCGTAGAACGGCCCGATCGGCTTCGACGGCTCGGCGAACGCCGGGTCGTCAACGTGGACGACCACGTGGGTCACCACGCTCACAACCTTGTGACGCCGGCCGAGGCGCTCGTGGAGAGCGAGCGCGATGAGGCTGCCGAGGTGGCCCTGCGTCATGGCGGAGAGGGAGAACAGAGGTTGCGGGGGCACGAGGGTTGCCGCGGCCTCCTGCTGCACCTCGAGGGCTCCGACCTGGGGGCCGTTGCCATGCACCACTGCGACGTGCCAACCGGCGTCGATAAGCTCGCCGATCGACGTGGCCATGGCGCGTGCGTTGTCGCGCTGCTCTGCGTAGGTGCCCATCTGGTCGGCGCCGGACAACGCGTTGCCTCCCAGGGCGATGAGGGCACGACCACCCACCCCGTCACCTCGCTGGCTGGCTTAGCGGAACGTTGAGGATAGTAGACATCACCTCCAGGATGGTCAATCGAGGGTGTCGATGAGCGACGATGCCGTCGTGCGCGCCCGCCAGTCGTGGCGGGCCGCCGAGGCACGCCTGTACCCCCTGGCGATGACCAACGTCGACGGCTACCAGCGGGCCCTGGTGCTGGTCGCCGCGACCTGCGAGCAGTTGCGGGAGGTGACCACCACGGCCGCTGACCTCCTCGCCTGCCAAGCGCGGGCGGTCGAGCAAGTGGCGGAGGCGTGCGATGCGACGGGCACGAGTGCGCAGGGCCTCGACCCGGACGACATCTTCGGATCCGCAGCCGCGGCACGGGATCGCGAACTGGCAGGAGAGGAGCGGCGGCTGGCGAGGCTGGCCGCGATCGGCCGAGCCCGGGCAGCGGGTGCAGGGTGGACCGATGTCCACGCCGAATCGCTCGGCCCGCGCGTGCCGGAGCTGAGAGTGCACGTCGGGTCGGGCTGGGCCATCCTGACCGAGGTGGGTGGCGATCAGGCCACCGGGGCGCCCGCCCTGCTCGTGACCGCGGTGCGAGTCGATCTCACGACCGGCGAACTGCGGACCGACCCGGGTGCAGCGGTCCACACGGCCGGCACCGCCGCGGAATGGGAACGGGTCGCGGAGGAGCTCCAGGCGGACGTTTCCTGACCCGTCCTCTATGGTGGGCGCGGTCGCCGTGGTCGTCGTAATATCCGACACGTCCCCCACGGGAGTGGAGGCAGCGTTGGAGCGACACACCGCCGAACTCATCCTCCGTTTGCAGGCCCACGGATTGCGGACGGAGGTGCAGACCGAGGGCCGGGCCGGGGGCGCCGGCCCGTCCGACGTCGGCATGGTCTGGGTCGACGACTACGCGGTCACGCTCGACACCGACCCGGCCCGGACGGCCTCGTCGCCCTTCGAACTGCGGACCGACGGCAGCGAGGTCGGCATCTACGAGGCCGGACAGTGGGTTGCGCCCGCCCGCTCGCAAACCCGGCCGCGCTGCTACGACCTCACCACCGCCGACGGGATCCCCTACTGGAAGATCGCCCTGCTGCACCTGGACTCGCTGGCGAGCACGGTGCTCCAGACGTGCGCCTACTGGGGCAACGACGACCAGTGCGCCTTCTGCGGTATCGGGGTCTCGCTGGATGCCGGTCGCACCACGGCGAAGAAGACCCCGGCGCAGCTCGCCGAGGTGGCCGTCGCCGCCCGCGACCTCGACGGCGCGGTCGACGTGACCCTCACGACCGGCAGCACCCGCGCCCCCGACCGTGGCGCGCTGTACGTCGCCCAGTGCGCCGCGGCGGTGAAGCAGGCGAGCGGGCTGCCCGTCGAGACGCAGTTCGAACCGCCCGAGGATCTCGACGTGATCGACCGGGTGGCCGACCTCGGCGTCGACACCGTCGGGATCCACGTCGAGTCGTTCGATCCCGCCGTGCTCGCCCGCGTGGCGCCCGCGAAGGCCCGCACGGGCATCGAGGGTTACTTCCGTACCTGGGAGCGCGCCGTGCCGCGCTTCGGCGAGGGGCAGGTCACCACCTACGTGATCCTCGGCATGGGCGAGGACCCGGAGCTGACGGTGGAAGGGTGCCGGCGGGCGGCCGACATGGGCGTGTACCCGTTCGTGGTGCCGCTGCGGCCGGTGGCCGGCAGCCTCATGGCCGAGTGGTCACCGCCGGCGCACGACTACGTCGAGCGCCTCGTGCGCCGCGTGACGCCCTACCTGACCGAGCGCGGCCTCGGTGCGGAGACGGCCAAGGCGGGGTGCTCGCGCTGCCAGGCGTGCTCGCCGATGGCCGCCGTCCAGGACCGCCTCCAGATCGGGCCCAAGCCCGTCGCGGCGCGTGGCTGACGTCCTGCACCGCACCACCGTCGAGTGCCGCGTGGCCGACGACGCCTGGACGCTGGCCGAGCACCACCGGATCCGCGAGGCGGTCTTCGTCCGGGAGCAGCGCCTGTTCCAGGGCTCGGATCGAGATGGCCGGGACGACGAGGCGGCCACGATCAGGGTGCTCGGGTTCCGCGACGGCGTCGCCGGCGGCGCGGTGCGCCTCTACCCTCTCGATGATGCCGGCCACTGGCAGGGCGATCGGCTCGCCGTCCTCCTCGGCACTCGGGGCCGGGGCCTCGGCGCGCCGCTCGTACGGTTCGCGGTCGCGACGGCAGCGAACCGGGGCGGACGCCTGATGACGGCGCACATCCAGCCCCGCAACGTCCCCTACTTCGAACGCCTGGGCTGGTCGGTATCCGGGGAGAGGGAGATCTACGTCGGCGTGCCCCACGTCCCGATGGCGATCGACCTGACCGCTACAGCCCGGTGATCCCGTCGGCGTTCAGGTCCACGAGCATCGCCGCGTCCCCTCCGTCGACCAGCTCGAGCACGCCCGACCCGTCGACGGTGGCCAGCGTCGCGTAGGCCAGCCCGCGTCGCTCCACGGCGTCGCGGCAACGGGCCTCGTTCTCGGGCGCCATCGTGACCAGGAACGCGAAGCACGGGAAGCACAGCGACCAGGCGCCGAAGTCGATCCCGGGGGGTACCGGGACTGCCGCGACCGGGATCGATGCCCCGCAGCGGGTGGCCTCCAGCAACATCGCCATCGACCCGAAGAGCCCGGCCATGCTCACGTCCTTGGCCGCCTCGACGACTCCGCCGGCCGCGAGGTCCGCGAGCAGGCGCACGTCGCCGGCGAGCCTGCTCCCGCGCTCGTCGAACGACGGGAAGAACGGGAAGTCGCGCCGCATCCTGCCCTCGAGGCACACGACGAGCGCCAACGTCTGCCCGGGGGCGACGCGTGTCGCCGACAGGGGACGGCCAGGGCAGCGTCCGAGGGCGAACGCCGACAGCGCGACGCGATCAGCGCTCTTCGTCAGATGACCGCCCACGACCGGCACGTCGTAGAGCGCAGACGCGAAATGCATCCCCTCCAGCACGGCGCGGCAGGTCTCGTGCGGGCCCACGACGGTGTCGACGATGGCGAGAGGGACTGCGCCCATGGCGGCCACGTCGTTCACGTTGGTGAGCACCGCCGCCACCCCGGCGCCGTACGGATCGTGTTCGACGAACGCCGGCAGGATCGCCTCCCCGCAAGCGATCACCTCTTCGCCGCCCACCCGTACCGCCGCCCCGTCGTCCCCGGGGCCGCGCACCCAGTCGCTCTCCCCGAGCACGGCCCGCACGACGGCGATGTCAGCCTTGGCCTGCCAGCCCGACGACGAGCGCAGCGCCTCCACTAGCTCGGCAAGGGCCTGCACCATAGTGAATGATCCTCTAGTATCCGGAACGATGCCTGCGGCGGCATTCCTACGCCTGCCCGACCGGTCCCGCAAGCCTCGCCGCCAGGGCTTGTCCTGTGTGATCGACGCCGGCCTGCCCCTGCCGGACGTGCGCGCCATCCTGGACTCGGCCGCCGCACACATCGACGTGTGGAAGTTCGGCTGGGGCAGCGCCTATCTCGACGCCACGCTCGACGCCAAGCTCAGCCTCCTTCGGCGCCATGACGTCATCGGCTGCCCGGGAGGCACGCTGCTCGAGCTCGCCGCCCTCCAGGGCTGCGCCGAGGAGTGCCTCGACTGGGCGGCCGAGTGCGGGTTCACGCAGGTCGAGGTGAGCGATGGACTCGGCCTCCTGGGAGAGGACGCCAAGGCCGGCCTCATCCGCAGGGCGGCCTCCATGTTCGCCGTCGTCTCCGAAGTGGGGAGGAAGGACCCGACGTCCGTGCTCACGCCGGGGACCTGGGTCGAGCTCGCGCGTGCCGATCTGGAGGCCGGGGCCACCGCAGTGCTCACCGAAGGACGGGAGAGCGGCGTGGTCGGCCTCTACGCGGCCGACGGCTCGGTCCGGGGCGAGGTCGTCGATGCCCTCGTCGACGGGGTCGGCGCTCACCACCTCATCTTCGAGGCGCCCCACCGGCACCAGCAGGCGTGGCTGATCCGCCGCATCGGCCCCGACGTCAACCTGGCGAATGTGGCGCCGCTCGAGGCGATGGGGCTGGAGGCGCTCCGGCTCGGCCTCCGGGCCGACACGACGCTCGCCCTCCACGCCGTCGCGTCCGGGACGCAGGCGGGCGGAGTTCCGAGCGCATGACGAACCGGAGGCCACGCGCCTACCGGGAGGTCTCGGTCGCGCGGGTCGAGGTTCCGCTGACGGCCGACCGCCTGATCGAACACTTCCTGGGACGGGAGTGCTACCGGCGCACCCGCTACATCGTCGTGCGCAACGGCGACGCCACCGCCCTCGTTGGCGTCGAGCCTGCCGACCCGGAACCGCTCTTCTCGCCGGCTGCGTCAGTGGAGGTGCTGGCGCTACCGGCCGAGACCGCATACCTGCGCATTCCCGACATCGACACGGGCGTGCCCTCGCAACTGGCGAAGGTCGCCATCGGGCAACCCGGGGCGCGAGCCGTCGTCGTCGAGGGCCGGTACTCGCACGTGAGCTTCCTGCTCGATCCCGACCCGGTGCGGGTCCGGGTGTACGAGGTGGTGCCGCCGCATCCCCCCAAGCTGCTGGACCAGGCGCAGCGGGTCCTCGACCTCGCCGAGGACCTGCCACCGATGGTGCTCGAACCCGAGCTGGTCGAGCTGGAATCGCTCGCCGGGGATGCCGCCGTGGTGTTGCTGCCGTGTCGCGGGGCGGGCATCCGGCTCGAGGACCGGGAGGTGCACTACCTCGACGAGCGCCCCGCCGACCGTGACTGGACCCTGCTCGGGTGCGCCCGGTCCCGCCAGCTCCATCACTGGTTCTACGGGCGCGGCGCCTCCGGTCCCGATACCTGCCCGAGGGCCCTGGCGTCGGGACCCGGGCCCCTGCTCACCAAGTGCTGCCTCCTCGAAGACCACACCGAGATCGACGGGGACGTCGCCGTGGTTCCCTGGGGTGCGAGCCTCGAGCAGGTCAGGCAGGCCCTCGCCACGCTGGCACGTCGATGCGACCCGGCATGGGTGCCCGCCTGACCGACAGCGCCGCCTACGCGCACCTGTGGGCGACCGACGAGACGCACGCCCTGTTCGACGAACGGGCGCGCTGGCAGCAGTGGCTCGACATCCTGGTCGCGTTGGCGGCGGCGCAAGCCGACCTCGCCGTGGTTCCCCCGTCGTCGGCCGAGACGATCGCCGAGCTGGCGCGGGTCGACAACCTCGACCTCGACTACCTGGCCGAGGAGACCCGCCGCACCGCGCACTCCACGCTGGGCCTGATCCGGGCGCTCCAGAGGATCCTGCCGGACGACGTCGCCGAGCACGTGTACTACGGCGCAACGGTGCAGGATCTGACCGACACCTGGTTCGCTCTGACGATGCGCGACGTCGGTGACCTCCTCGACCGGGACGTGCGCCGGCTCGTCGGGGCGGTCACCAGCCTCGCAGCCCGGCATGAGCGCACCGTGATGCCCGGCCGGACCCACGCCCAGCCCGGCGCACCGATCTCCTTCGCGTTCAAGCTCGCCACCTGGGCCGACGAGCTCGGGCGTCACCGGGAACGCCTGCACGAGGGCCGGCCCCGCTGGTCGACCGTGCAGCTCGGCGGGGCGGTCGGCACGCTCGGGTTCTACGGCGAGGTCGGGCCAGCGCTGCGGGCCCGGTTCGCGGAGCGGCTCGGCCTCGCGGACCCGGGCATCGCGTGGTTCACCAGCCGCGACCGGATCTCCGAGTTCGCCGCGGTGATGACCGGGATCACCGGGACGCTCGCACGCGTCGGCAACGAGGTGATGGAACTGCAGCGACCCGAGATCGGCGAGCTGCGGGAGGCGGTCCCCGTCGACGTCGTCGGCAGCATCATGATGCCGCACAAGCGGAACCCGGAGTCGAGCGAGCACCTCGACACGTTGGCCCGCCTCACCCGCGCCCACGCGCTGGTGCTGCTGGAGGGCCAGGTCCAGATCCACGAGCGCGACGGCCGTGCCTGGAAGGCCGAGTGGGTGGCGCTCCCGGAGGTGTGCCTCCTGACCTCGGCCTCGCTGCGCCTCGCCATCACCTGTGTCGAGGGGCTCGAAGTCGACGCCGACCGGATGAGCGCGAACGTGGGTGCGGCAGAGGGCCTGCTGGCGTCCGAGCGGATCCTCGGCATGCTCTCCGGCCGCCTGGGCAAGCACCGGGCCCAGGCTGCGCTCCGGGACGCCCTCGGCGCAGCGGGGCGCGACCGTCGGTCTGCGGCCGACGCGCTCGAGGCAGCCGGCCTGATGACCCGGGCCGAGGCGGAGTCGGCGGTCGCGGACCCGATCGCTCCCGGTGACACCGCCGCGGTGCGCTCCGTCCTCGGCCGCCTCGGGGAGGACTCGTGCTGACGCCGCCGACGCGCTTGCCGCTGGCCGTGCTCCCCACGCCGCTCGTTCACGCCCCGCGGCTGAGCGCGGCGCTCGATCGCGAGGTCTGGATCAAGCGCGACGACATGACGGGCTTCGCGCTCGGTGGCAACAAGGTGCGCGTCCTGGAGGTGCTCCTGGCGGAGGCGATCGACCAACGGTGCGACCACGTCGTGGGCTGCGGCGGGCCGGCCTCCAACCTGTGCTCGGCACTGGCGGCCGCGGCCGCGGTGGCCGGGCTCCGCTGCACCCTCGTCCTGCACGGCAGCGAGCCGGCGGCGCCCCACCCGAACCTCGCGCTGATGCGGATGTTCGGTGCCCAAGTCCGCTTCACCGGCGATCCCGGTCGCGCGTCCACACCCGAGCATGCGGCTGCGGCCGCCGACCGGCTCCGCCGGCGCGGGCACCACCCGTACATCGTGCCCCGCGGGGCCGCCTCCGGGGTGGGTGCGACGGCGTACGCGCTCGCGGCAGAGGAGCTCGCCGCCCAGCTGACGTTCCGGCCGGCCCACGTGGTGGTGGCGGTCGGCTCCGGCGGCACGGTCGCCGGGCTGCTCGCCGGGTGGGCGGGCTCCGGCGTCCCCGGCACCCTCGTCGGCGTGGCCGTGAGCCGCCCACTGGCCGAGACCCGCCGCGAAGTGATCCGCCTGGCCTGCGAAGCGGCCACCGCCCTGGGCGCTGGTGGTCCGGACATCGGTCGCCTGCGCCTGCTCGATGGCCTGGGCGCCGGCTTCGGCCGGGCCGACCGGACGACGTGCGACGCAGCCCGCCTCGCCCTCCGTACCGAGGGCATCATGGCGGACACGACGTATGTCGCCCGCGCGGTCGCCGTCCTCGGGTCGCTCGACGGGCCGCTCGTCCTGTGGCACACCGGCGGCTGGCTGGGCTGCGTCGGCGAGGCCATGGGGATCGGGCACGGATGACCCGCCCGGGGGGCGCCAGCACCCCGGGCCCGGCGCCGGAGCTCGTCGGCGCCGGGTTCGGCTACGAGTCACGGGGAGCCGCCACGCTCCACGATGGGCTCAACCAGGCCGACGTCGCCCATGTGCTCGACCTCCTCGAACGCGGGATCATCCCCCGCCCCGCTGCGGTGGCCCTGCTCCGGGTGATCCTGGACGCGTCGATGGACTCGATCGGCTACGACCCCCGGGACGGCGAGCCGTACAACTCCCGCGAGCGCGCGTTCGCCGCGCAGATCGGCTCGACGGCCGGATGGCTGCACGCCGGTCGTCCCCGGCGCGAGGCGACCCGCCTGGCCTTCCGGTTGCACCTCCGGCGCCGCACCGCGGAGTTGGTGCTCGCGGCGACGGCGTTGGCGCGGGCGCTCACGGACCGGGCAGGCCAGTACCGGGACACGCTGTTCGCCGACCAGACCTACCTCCAGCACGCCCAACCCTCGACCGTCGGGCACTACCTGCTGTCGTTCGCCTATCCCGTGATCCGCGACGGCCACCGGCTCCTCGAGGTGTTCGACTGGCTCAACGCCAGCCCTGCCGGCGCCGGTTGCGTCAACGGCACCCGGCTCCAGGGCGACCGCGGCGCCGTCGCCGCCCGGCTCGGCTTCGCGTCGGTGATCGTCAACACCCGCGACGCCATGTGGCAGGTCGACGGCCTGGTCCAGCTGGCATCGACCCTCGCGAGCCTGGCCCTCACGCAGACCTCGCTCGCCGAGGACCTGGAGATCTGGGCCAGCTCCGAGTTCGACTACGCCGAGCTCGCCG
The DNA here is from genome assembly GCA_035707385.1 of Acidimicrobiales bacterium. GTDB lineage: Bacteria > Actinomycetota > Acidimicrobiia > Acidimicrobiales > VFJN01 > ZC4RG19. The sequence goes on along the minus strand of DASSUD010000440.1, from coordinate 19,610 downwards.
AGGAGTACACCCGCGCCAGCGTGCTGATGCCGCAGAAGCGCAACCCGTACGCGCTGTCGGTGATCCGGGGCACGACGGGCGTGCTGATCGGGCACGTCGCCGGAGTGCTGGCGGTGCAGAAGAGCCCCTCCGCCCGGAGCGACAATCTGATCTTCGCCTACGGTGAGATCCCCGGCGCCCTCGACCACGCCCGGCGCATGACCGAGCTCACGGCCGGTGTGGTGTCCACCCTGACCATGAACGAGGCCCGGCTACGCGAGGCGCTCGCGACCGGCTTCAGCCAGGCGACCGACGTCGCCGAGCAGCTGATGGTGGCCTGCGGAGTCGACTACCGGACCGCATACCAGGTCGTCGGCAGCGCGGTGCGTCGTCTCGCCGCGGACGGCGGCACCGCCGGCGACCTCAACCCGACGCTGCTCGACGAGATCGCCGTCGAGCAGCTCGGCCGGCCCCTCGCCATCGATGCCGCGACGCTCGCCGACGCCCTCGATCCGGCGGCGATCGTCGCCACGCGCGTGGCGTTGGGCGGCGCGGCGCCGGAACCGATGGAGGCGATGCTCGCCGACACCGCCGCCGACACGGACGCGTTGGCGGGAGCGGCGCGAGACCGCCTCGACACGATCGATCGCGCCGAGCACAGCCTCGTCGCCGAGGCCCGGCGTGTGATCGAGGAGCCATCGGAGTGACCACCGGCGGCGACGACGCCCCGTCGCTGCCCGAGAGGGCACGGGTCGTCAACATCGGGCTGTCGCTGTTCGCGGACGCGGTCGCCCGGCAGGGCTTCGAGGTGGTCGACGTCGACTGGCGGATCCCCGGCGGGGGCGATCCCGACGTCGTCGCTGCCCTGGCTCGCCTCTACGGGCCGATGTCCGCCGCGGTGGACGCGGCCAACGCCGAGGTCCTCAGGCGCCTCGACAGCGGCGCCCCCCGCGCCGTCGGCGTCCGCACCGCCGCAGATGTCGTGCCCGGTTTCGAGGGCACGACACTTCTCCACTGCGGGCCACCCATCGACTATGCCGACGCCATCGATCCCCTGCGCCGCTCGATGCGCGCCGCCGTGGTCGCCGAGGGCTGGGCCGACGAGACGGATAGTGCCGACCGGCTGCTCGCGGGCGGCCGGGTCGGGCTCGAGCCGGCGAACCGGCATGACGCGTGCGTGCCCATGGTCACGGCCTTCGGGCCGTCGCAGCCGGTCTGGATCGTCGAGAACGCGGCCGGCGGTAACCGTGCGTTCGCGCCGCTGAACCAGGGACCGGGCGACACCGCATGGTTCGGCCGCGACACGCGCGCCGCGATCGACCGGCTGCGATTCCTGGCTGCGGTCGCCGGACCGCTCCTCGACGACGCCGTCCGCTCGCACGGGCCCCTCGACGTCATGAACATCGCGGCACAGGGCCTGCACATGGGCGATGACGTGCACATCCGTCTGCAGGGGAGCACCAACCTGATGCTGCGCGACCTGCTCCCCCATCTGGCGGGGCTCGACGATCCGCGGCGTACCGACCTCGCTCGCTTCCTGGCCGGCAACCACCTCTTCTTCCTGAACGTCGCGATGGCGGCGGCCCGGGCGTTGACCGGCTGGGCGATGGACGTCCCCCACTCGTCGATCGTCACCACCATGACGCGCAACGGCACGGAGTTCGCCGTGGGCCTCGCCGGGTCGCCGAGCTGGCATCTGGCGCCCGCACCCGCCGTCGGCCAGGCGCTGTACTACGCGGACTACGGCCCCGAAGCCGCCGCGCCCGACGTCGGCGACAGCGCGGTGCTCGAGCTCGTTGGCCTCGGCGCCGCGGCCGCCGCCGGCTCGCCGGCCGTGGCCGCCTTCGTCGGCGGGACGATGGCCGACGCGCGCGCGACCACCGAGGAGCTCGACCTCGTCTGCGCCGGTCGCAGCACCCGCCTGCGCATCCCCCTCCTCGACCTCCGGGGCACGCCCCTCGGCGTTGACGCGCGCCGTGTCGCCGAGCTGGGCATCACGCCCAAGATCACCACCGGCGTCCTCCACGCGTCGGCCGGTGCCGGGCAGGTCGGCGCCGGCGTCGCGGAGGCGCCTCTGACGTGCTTCGTCGACGCGGTGATGGCGCTCGACCGCGCCGTGTCAGGTCGTTGAACTGCCCCGTCGACCGCGCGCTCAGAACGGGCGCAGCGCCAGCCACACCGCCTTGATCGGCGACGTACCGGCGTTGTGCCAGCGGTGGGGCCGATCGGTGCGGAAGTGGAGGGAGTCCCCTTCCGCCAAGGCGAAGTGCTGGCCGTCGACGTCGACCTCGAACGTGCCGTCGAGCACGAGGATCAGCTCCTCACCGGGGTGCTCCATCGGCTTGTCGCCACTGCTGGCTCCCGGCTGCACGGTGGCGATCGCGCCGGCGAGGAAGAAGCGGCCGTAGGGACCGGAGATGCCGGCCAGCTCGATGCCGCTGTGGGCCGTGAAGATCGGGCCACGGTCGTCGCTCCGGATGTGGGCGACGGGCCGATTCTCGCCGATCTGCTCCTCGACGAAGTACGACACCGGCCGGTTGAACGCCACGGCGATCTTCAGGAGCGTGGTGATCGTCGGCACCATGCCCCCGCGCTCGATCTTGTGGATGGCGGCGGCGGACACGTCCGACTGGGCGGCGAGCTGCTGGAGCGACATCCCCCGCTGGAGCCGCAGCTCTCGCAGTTTCGGCCCGATGGAGCTCACGATCTCGTGGAGCCCACTTGCCCCGGGACCGCTTTCGTCGGCGTCCGGCTCGGTCGTTGCGGTCTCCGAACGCTTCGGTACGGTCATCGAACACTTCGTAGCAAAGTACGACGCACGTGTTCTATGGTAGACGCCTCAGCCGGGCCGGAGCGGGCGCTGCGCTCGTCGGATCTCGAGGGGGTGTCGATGGCACCGAGGCTCGTCGTGATCGGCGGCGGCGCGGGAGGGATCGGCGCCGCCGGTGCGTTCAAGGGCGCTCAGCCCGACGGTGAGGTCATCGTCTTCACGGAGTACGAGGACGCCGCGTACAGCCCCTGCGGCATCCCCTACGTCCACGGCAAGGAGATCGCGAGCTTCGAGGCTCTGTTCCTCGCCACCAAGGAGGCCTATGTCGAGCAGGGCATCGACATCCGCTACGAGACCCCGGTTGCAGCCCTCGACCTGAAGGCCGGCACGGTGGGAGTCGACGGGCAGGCAGACGTCGGTTACGACCGCCTGATCGTCGCCACGGGGTTCGACTACGCCGACCCGGGGGTGCCCGGCACCGACCTCGAGGGCCTCTATTACGTCAAGAACATCCGCCGGGCCATGGAGTGGGACAAGGTCCTCGACGAGGTCAAGGTGGCCGTCGTGGTCGAGGCCACCCCGCTGGGGCTGGAGATGGTCACCGCGCTCGCCCATCGGGGGATCGAGACCCACGTCATCGATCACCGCCCCTGGGCTCTCAGCGACCTGGCGGACCCCGACATCGCCCAGCCGGTCGAGGAGTCCTGGACCGAGCTGGGCGTCAAGATGCACTACGGCGTCAGGCTCGAGGCGTTCCTCGGCGGGCCCAGGATCAACGCCGTCCAGACGTCTGCCGGCGACCTGCCCGCCGACATCGCCGTCGTCTGCACGAAGAAGGTGCCGAACACCTCGTTGGGTACCGCCGCCGGCCTCGTGACCGGACCGACCGGGGGGTTCATCGTCGACAACCGGATGCGCACCAACGCCGACGCGGTGTTCGCGTGCGGCGACTGCGTCGAGGTGCCCCTCGGCGTCGGCAACCTTCCCGTGCAGGGGCTCTCGGGCTCTCACGCGTACGCCCAGGGGAAGGTGGCCGGGATCAACGCCGGGGGGGGCACGCGTGAGTACCAGCCGGTGTACGTGCCGTGGGGGATGGTGGCGGGGCTTTGGATGATCGGCGGCGTCGCCTACGGCGAGACGGTGGCCAAGGCACTCGGGATCCCCCACGTGATGGGCGTCGCCCAGGGCATCTCGCGCGCTCGCTACTACCCCGGCGTCAAGACCCTCAAGGTGAAGCTGCTGGCCGAGCCGGAGACGCTGCGGCTCATCGGCGCCCAGATGGTCGGCCAGGAAGGCATCAAGGAGCGGGCGGACTTCCTGGCCATGGCGGTCAAGACCGGCATCACCCTCGACGACCTTGCCTACATGGAGAACGTGTACTCGCCCCCGATCGGCGCGCTCAACGAACCGATCGCGCTCGCCGCCCAGAACGCCCTCGCGAACCTCTGACGACCATGAGGTTCGCCCGTTGGCTCCGCACGAACTCCGAGCATTACCTCTTGATGGCCGCGCAGCGGGAGGTCGCGGCGCGCCATGACCACGAGTGCCCTCGACCCCACGAAGGCGTCAAGGGGAGGTTCTTCCTCCTGGTGTTCGCGCCCGTCTACCGGCGGCTGCCGTGGCGCTTCCGTTCGTTCGTCCTCCAGTCGATGCCCGGCAGCCATCGCAAGACATGGACGCCGCGTGCCCGCCATCCCCTGGGCCCAGCCGTGTAACAGCCACCAACCCGTAGTCACCTTGACCAGAAGGAGAACCAGGTGCCAAAGACGGTGCAAGTACCGCTTCCCGACGAAGGCGAGACCCTTTTCGACACCGAGGAGAAGGTGTTCGAGGACATCCAGGCCGAGCCGGGCGAAAAGGCGTTCGTCTTCATCCACACCGTGCCCTACGAAGGCTCGGTCGCGCTCGTCAACCTGCTGACCGCGACCCGCCTCGTCCGCAAGGGCTTCGACGTCACGATCGTGCTGTATGGGCCGGGTGTCCTGTTGGCATCGGGTACCCGCGGCTATCCCTCGGTCGGGCAGGAGGCATTCCCCGGCCATCTCGCCATCAACAACCAGATCAAGACCCTCCTCAAGGAGGGCGCCACGGTCCATGCGTGCCGGTTCGCCATGGGCGCGTTGTACGGCTTCCGGGAGGATGACCTGATCCCCGGCGTCAAGGCGTTCCACCCACTCGACGTCCTCGACTCGGCGCTCACGGCGTGGCGAGCCGGCGCGTTCCAGCTCAACACCTGGACCGTCTGACCCCTGGCTCCCGCTACGCGGGCGCCACGGTCACGGTCAGGTCGGGCGCCCGCCGCAACGTGTTGGAGACGTAGCACAACCGCGAGGCGCGGGCGACGAGGTCTTCCACCTCATCGGGCGGGCCCTGTTCGAAGACCACCTCGAGATCGATGGCGCTGAACGCCGGCCCGTCGTATGTCGCGACGGCCCTGACTCTCAGCGGGCCGAGCCTCACGTCGTCCCTGCGCGCCACATGGGCGAGCGCCATCGCATAGCACGACGCGAGCGCCACCAGCAGGTACTCGGTCGGCATCGCTCCCGCGTCCTCCCCACCGGACCGGGGCGGCTCGTCTGCGACGAACTGAAAGTCGCGCACCGCGATGTCGGCGCGGTAGTCCGCCTCCCACCTGGCCTCGACGACGGCCGAGAGCCGGCGCTCACGGGCCATCGTGCGCGCCGGGGCCCGGTCCGTGCCCGTGGTGATCGTGCCCTGCCGGACGGGCGGCGAGCGCAAGCGCCCGCGCGTCGATCGTCTCGACGGCGACGACGCCGAGGTCGTCCAACAAGGACTCCAGCGCCTCGGCCCAACGTTCGTAGTAGCTGTAGCCCTCGCCGTCCGGGTGCTCGGCCTCCCAGCGCCGCACGGCGGCGATCAGCCGCGGCTGGAACTCGCTCCACGCGAAGCGCTCCGCCTCGACGAGCGCCATGGTGACACCGAACAGGCGGCTCTCCCACGGAGCGTCGAACACCATCTCGCCGTTCGAGCGCGGCGGTGCGGCGGGACCGCTGATCGCCAGCTCGGCGGGGAGGTCGCTCAAGGGGGTGCCACCCGGGCGACGCCGACCATGGCATCGCGGGTCACGAGCGCGGCCAGGTCCTCCTCGGACAGGTCCGACGTGCCCTCCGGCCTTTCGGGGAGCACCAGGTACCGCACCTCGGAGCTGCTGTCCCACACCCGGATCGCCACGTCGTCATCGAGCACCAGACCCATCTCCGCCAGCAAGCGGCGAGGCTCGCGCACGATGCGTGCCCGGTAGGCCGGGTCCTTGTACCAGGACGGCGGCAAGCCGAGCACCGGCCACGGGTAGCAGGAACACAGCGTGCACACGACGACGTTGTGCACCGCGCCGGTGTTCTCGAGCACTTCGATGTGCTCTCCCTGCGGGCCCGAGTAGCCGAGCTCGCCGATGGCGGCCGTGCCGTCCTCGAGCAGCCGCCGCCGGTAGTCGGCGTCGGTCCAGGCCTTGGCGATGACCCGGGCGCCGTTCATGGGACCGACGTCGTGCTCGTACCGGCTGATCAGGCCGTCGACCACCTTCGGGTCGATGAGCTGCCGCTCCAGTAGCAGCGCTTCCAACGCCTCGGTCCGGAGCGCGGCGTCGGGATGGTCATGGGGACGCGGCACCGCGGTCATGCGATCGGCTCCAGGTAGTCGTCGTAGAGATCGATCGTCAGCGTGAACGGCTCGGCGCCGTCGCCCCACAGCTCGGTCGAGTCGAAGGCCACGGCGTAGACGTGCTGGGCGTTCTCGGCGACGAAGTGGGCGTGGGTGTCAGGGAGGACCTGCGCCGGATGGATCGCCGCCACCGTGCCGACATGGTCCCTCGTGTAGCGCGGGAGCCGGGTGTGGCCTGCGTGGGCGTAGTGTCTCGTTCGGACGCGGTCGCCGACGGCGAAGCGGGGCGGCGTGTCGACCTGGCGCAGAGATCCACCGGCCGTCGGCTGGTAGTCGGGCTTGTGCGGTGTCGGATCGGCGGGCTCGGTCACCTCCTCGCCGCGCAGCGTGCGCGCCCGCGCCACCACCGCTCCCGGAGCGAGCACGCCGCTGTCCACCAGCATCGTCTCGACGCACCCGAGCCACCTGCCGTAGTACCCATCGGCCAGGTAGTCGTAGGGATGCTGGCGATCGATCGCATGGCGCATGGCGTCGAGGTTCTGGCCGGACAACCGGGCCGACAGGGCACCGAACGCGAACGCCTTGGCCTCCCATGGCTCGGCGAAGACGGGCTCATCGGGCGGGATCGTCACCGTGCCCCACCCCTGGGTGCCACCCATGTCGTGGATTCCGTCCACACGTACCTCCCCGGGAAGGCCAGCTCAGGCCGCGGCCATCTTCGCGCGGCGTCGCGTGCCGAGCATGGTGTCCGGCGGGGAGGGGGTGGTCGTGATGATCAGGCTCCTCTGGGCGGTGCCGGTGGCGCTCGCCGCCGTGAGCTGGGTGCTGACCCCGGCCGCCGGGTCGGCACCACGCACCGCAACGTTCCTCGGCGACCGTGAAGTACACCGGGGTCCTCGCCGCCGCCGACGTCTTCACCGAGAGCACGACCTTCCAAGTGATGCAGTCCATCCGGCTCGACCTCGGCCACGGCTCGTGGGTGCACCGCTGACGGCCAGCCTCCCGGCACGCCGCCGACCCTCGTCCGTCTTGCTTGCGCACGAGAGGAGACCGACCCACCGGATGACCTCGGCCTTCTCAAGCGCGAAATCAACGACCCTCGTCGACGTGCGGCGTCACCCGGAGCAGCGCGATGTCGTCATCGGAGGCGGAGAGCAGGGCTTCGCGGCTGGCGGGGCGCTCGCAGTTCGTGTCGACCCATCGGGTCCTTCGGCGCCTCGACCGACAGTGCCAGGCCCCGACGGAACCGCTTGTGGCCTGCCACGAGAACAGTCCGGAGTGGGCATATGCGCCAGTCCGTTGGTCTTGGTGATCGCAGCCTTCCAGCCGGTGGGACTAAAATCCCTGGTCAAAGGGTGGGCGCGGAGGGAGTCGAACCCCCGACATCTGCCTTGTAAGGGCAGCGCTCTAGCCAACTGAGCTACGCGCCCGGGAACCAGCCAGGTTACCGGCCCGAGCCGTCCCGGTCGCGGGCCACGTCCTCGTCGGAGCGTACCGGGACGCCGGCCTGCCGCAGGGCCCGGGCGGTCACGCCCTCGCCGGGGACACGCGTGCGGGTGAAGGTGCCGTCGTAGACCTCGTGGCAGCCGCACGACGGGGAGCGGGCCTTGAGGATCGCGCCCGCCGCGCCCACGGTGCGGGCCAGGGCCACCGTGTGCGCCGCGCCGCGGGTGTAGGCGTCGGTGACGTCGTCGCCGGCGGCGGTGCGGACCCGGCCGTCCCGGCCCAGCTCGGCGGCGGGGCGGGGCGTGGGCAGGCCGCCGACCGTCTCCGGGCAGACCGGGATCAGGCGCCGGCGCCGGCCGAGCGCCACCACCGCCGCGCTCTCGCTGGCGCGCCCCTGGTGGTTGCATGCCACCCCCAGCAGGCAGGCCGACACCACCAGCGGTCGGTCGCCGCTGTCCGACCATCCCTCATGCGGCGCTGAGCGCGAACTACGTTCGCTCATTGACCGACCATACCGCCGAGTCCCTTTCGCCTCCTCCTCCCCCACCAGCGGGCACGTCCCGCCCCGTCAGAGCCTGCCGCCGAACTTCTGGAGGGATCCGCATGGTTGGGCGCCCCCGGCCCACGAGCGAGAGTGCCGTCGACCTAACCCGCCGCTACCTGGCGGAGCTGGGGTCCTATCCCCTGCTGACGGCCCAGGAAGAGACCGTGCTGGCCCGCGCCATCGCGGACGGCCGCGCCGCCGAGGAGCGCCTGGCCTCCGCCGAGCCGACCACCCGCCGCGAGCGCGCCCGGCTCCAGGCCTCGGTCAAGGCCGCCGCCGAGGCCCGCCGCCGGTTCATCCAATCGAACCTGCGGCTCGTGGTGTCGATCGCCAAGCGCTACCAGACCCCCAGCATGTCCCTGCTCGACCTGATCCAGGAAGGGAACCTCGGGCTGATGCGGGCGGTCGAGAAGTTCGACCACCGCAAGGGTTTCAAGTTCTCCACCTACGCCACCTGGTGGATCCGCCAGGCCATCGGCAGGGGCATCGCCGACAAGGGCCGCACCATCCGCCTGCCCTCCCACCTGATGGACACGCTCGCCACCCTGTCCCGCAGCTCGTCCGCGCTGCTCAAGTCGCTGGGCCGGGAGCCGACCGCCGCCGAGCTGACCGAGGACACCGGCATCCCCCTCGACAAGGTCCAGGCCGCGCTGCGGGCCGCGCCCGACCTGGTGTCGCTGTCCGCCGCCGTGGGCGACGAGGGCGACCACGAGCTCGGCGACCTGCTGGCCGACCCGTCCGGGGAGGCGCCGTTCGACGCCGCCGCGGCCGCCATCGAGCGCGACGACCTGCACTCGCTGCTGGCCCAGCTCGACGAACGGGAGCGGGCCATCCTGTCGCTGCGGTTCGGCCTGGACGACGACCGCCCGCTGACGCTCGACGAGGTGGGCCGCCGGTTCAACCTCACCCGCGAGCGCATCCGCCAGATCGAGGCCAAGGCCCTGACCAAGCTGCGCCACCCCTGCTCGGCACACCACCGCCGGCTGGTCGACGCGCTGAGCCGCTGAGCGGGGCTCCTGGGCTGCTACCCCCGGCGGGCCCCGAACCAGGCCAGCGTGCGGGCCAGGCCCTCCTCCAGCGACACCGACGGCTCGTAGCCCAGCGCCTCGCGGGCGGCGCTGATGTCGGCGTGCGAGTGGCGGACGTCCCCCGCCCGGGCGGGGGCGTGCCGGGGCGTGACCGCTTGGCCTTGCGCCCCCGCCAGCGCCCCCAGCAGATCGAGCACGGACACGGGCCGCCCCCGGGCGATGTTGAACACCCGGCCGGCGCACGCCGCGGCCGGCGCCTCGGCCGCCAGCAGGTTGGCCCGCACGGTGTCGGCCACGAACGTGAAGTCCCGGCTCTGGGCCCCGTCACCGTGCACCACCGGCGCCTCCCCGGCCAGCAGGGCGTCGACGAACAGCGGGACGACCGCCGCGTACTGCGTGTCCGGCCGCTGCCGCGGCCCGAACACGTTGAAGTACCGCAGGCACACGGTCTCGAGGCCGTGGAGCTCCCAGAACACCCGGGCGTAGTGCTCGCCCGCCAGCTTGGTGACCGCGTACGGCGACCGGGGCAGGAGCGGGGCCGACTCGGGGGTGGGGACCTCGGTCGCCCCGCCGTACACGGACGACGAGGACGCGAGCACCACTCGCCGCACCCCGGCGCGCTGGGCGGCGTCCAGGACCGCAACCGTGCCGGCCACGTTGGCCCGGTCGCTCACCCGCGGCTGGGCCACCGAGCGCGTGACCGACCCGAGTGCCGCCTGGTGGAACACCACCTCACAGCCGTCGACGGCCTTGGCCAGGGCCACCTCGTCGCCGACATCGGCCTCGACGAAGCGGGCGGCGGCGGGCACGTTCCGAGCCAGCCCGGTGGCGAGATCGTCGATGACCACGACCTCCTCGCCCCGTTCCACCAGCCCATCCACCAGGTGCGACCCGATGAACCCGGCCCCACCCGTCACGAGGACACGCACGCGACACCTTCTCCCTGCGTTCCGACGGGCGGGAGCATAGCGACGGCCCCCGCCGTCACCACACGGCGGCCGACCGTCCCCCCTCGCCGGCGCCGTCGCCGCGGTCGCGCCGCCGCTTCGCCTGGGCCCCGGCGGCGCGGGCCGCCTGCTCGAGGGACCCGGACGCGGCGTCGTGGACCGGCTCGCGCCCGGCGCCCAGGACGGTGGACGCCAGGGCGACCAGGGCCGAGACGGTCTCGTGCTGGAGGGTGGGCAGCTCGTCGGGGGTGAACCACCGCACCTCGCGTATCTCCGGCGACCGGGGCTGCGCGGCCGCGGGATCGGAGCCTGGAGCGGGCCGGGCCCGGAACACGACGTCGACCCGCTGGGGCCGGCTGTCGACCACCACCGCGGGCGGCCCCGCCAGCTCGACGGGGAGGCCGACCTCCTCCAGGACCTCGCGGCGGGCGCACTCGGCCACGTCCTCGCTGCGCTTGATCAGCCCTCCGGGCAGGCCCCAGCCGTCCCGGTAGACGAGACGGACCAGCAGGATCGCCCCGTCGCCCCGCTCGAGGACGCAGGCCGCGCCGACCGTGAAGGAGGGGGCTGCCGTGCGAACGATCCACCGCCGGGCGAGCCGCGGTAGGCGCCGCCACACCCGCAGTAGCAGCCTCTGCACTCCGTGCACCACCCGGTCAACCTACTGGACGCTCCCCGTCAGCCAGGCGACTCCTGGCCGCCACCAGGGCGCCGAACAGCTCCGGCGTGGCCGCGGCCACCGGCGTCCGTCGGTCGAGGTGGTCGAGCGTCACCAGGTCGCGGCCGAAGGCGTCGTCGACGACCGCCCCCGCCTCCCGGCAGATCAGGGCCCCGCCGAGGTAGTCCCAGGCGCCGTGGGCGGACGGGAGGCAGTCCACGAACCCGTCGAGCGTCCCCTCGGCCACCGCGCACAGGTCGAGCGCCGCCGCCCCCAGGGTCCGGAACTGGCGCCAACCCAGCGCGACCGCCGGCAGGCCCGATATGGCGACCAGCGCCTCGCCCGCCACGGTGCACCCGGAGGGCGCCAGCGGCACGCCGTCGACCGACGCTCCCCCGCCGCGCATGGCCGCGAACGTCCGCCCGTGGGGCAGGTCGACGACCAGGGCGGCCCGGGGGCCGTCGCGGTCGACCGCGCACAGGCTGCAGGCGAACCAGGGGATGCCCCGGGCGGCGTTGGTGCTGCCGTCGAGGGGGTCGAGGACCACCACGACGTCCCGATCGCCGCCGTCGAGACCGGACTCCTCGGACAGCACGCCGACGCCGGCCGGGCCGAGGACGGCCAGGGCGGCGGCGTCCGCCACCAGGTCGCTCCGGTACTGGCCGGGCTTAATCCCCGACGGCCCCCAGTCGTCGAGCTGGTCCAGCGCGACCCGGACGGCGGTGGCGGCCTCGTGGAGCAGTTCGATGAGGCCGTCGTCCGTCACGGGCATGCGCGAGGGTCTACCAGGCGCGACGTGGCAGGCTTGGCCCGTGGCCGCCATCGACATCGCCGGGTTCGTGTCCGAGCTGAAGGACCACGCCATCGACCACGGCTTCCACGTGCACGACGAACGCCACTTCGTGGAGACGTACTCGCTGCGCCAGACCTGGGAGGTCGACCTCCACCCGGAGGAGGCGTGCGGCGGCCCGCTCGACCTGCACCTCGCCCTCGAGGTGGACCCCCGGGCGCTGCTGTCGTTCGAGGACGTGATGAACGGCCTCCCCGAGGACGAGGACCCGCCGGACACCTTCCACTTCCCGCTGGTGTTCAACTGGGCCCTGCCGCCGTTGCCCAAGGGCCCGGACCTGCTCATCCTGGCCACCGAGCTGGCCGGCATCGGCGGCACCGACCTTCCCCTGGAGGTGTCGGCCATCGACTCGTTCCCGTCGGTGACCGACGCCCCCGAGCGCAGCCTGGCCATCGTGTCCCGCATCGAGGTGTCGCTGGCCCGCGTGTTCCTCGGCCAGGAGCAGATGTGCGACGTGCTCGACACCTGCCTGGCGGTGAGCCGCTACCTGCTGGAGAACGCCGAGGGTTGGTTGGGCGACGGGGACGCCTGACCGCCCCCGCCGCCCGGGGTCGTCACAGGACGGCGACGGCGTCGATCTCGACGAGGAACCCGGGGCTCAGGCCGGCGACGACGTGGACCGTGATGGCCGGCGGCGGGTCGGCCGGGTCCCACACCTGCTGGAAGGCGGCGACACCCTCGTCGAACGAGTTGCCGTCCACCACGGCGATCGTCCAGTGCACGATGTTCGCCAGGGTCGCCCCCTCGCTCTCGAGGATCGTCGCGAGGTTGCGGAACGCCTGGCCGGCCTGCTCCCCGACCGTGGGGCCGACGACCTTGCCGTCGGCGTCGACGCCGTTCTGCCCGCCGATGTAGATCGTCTTCGCCGGCTGCTCGACCACGACGGCCTGGCTGAAGGCCGGGCTGCGGTGGAGCCCCTCGGGGTTGATGTGTCGCGTGCTCATGTGTTGCCTCCTGTGCGGATGACACCGGTAATAGCGGTACGCACGACACCGGTTATAGTGGCTTCATGAGAGCGAGCGCAACCGGGCGGGTGCTGACCGACCCCCGGGGAGCGTCGTTCCGATTCGACGCCGGCGCCCTCTGCCTGGACTTCGCCCACACGGGCGGCGAGGGCAGCTACGCGGTGTTCGAAACCCTCCACGAGCCTGCCGACCTGGCCGAATGGCTGGCTGAGCCGCCGCTCGCCGCGGTCATGACAATCCCCGTGACTCCCCGCGAGCTGGTCGCGGCCAAGGCCCTCCGCCAGGCGATCTGGGACGCGGCGCACGCCCGGGCCGACCGGCGCCCGCTCCCCCCCGGCGCGCTGGCGACCATCAACCGGGCCGCGTCCCCCGCGCCGCTGGTCCCCGAGCTGGCCGCCGACGGCACGACCGCAGGGTGGGCCGCACCGGTGCGGGCCACGGCGGCGCTGTCGACGCTGGCGCGGGAGACGATCGAGCTGCTGTCCGGGCCGCTCGCCGGGCGCATCCGCGAGTGCGCGAGCGACGACTGCCCGCTGGTGTTCGTGGACTCGTCCCGCCCCGGCGCCCGGCGCTGGTGCGCGATGGAGCGGTGCGGCAACCGCCACAAGCTCCGGGCTCTCCGCGCCCGGCGAGCCACCGAGCCGTGACCCCGGCCAACGCCCGCTGAGCCCGCGCGGTCAGCCGCTATGCCGGGGCCGCGGGTCCGACTGCTGGATGGTGGTGATCACGTCGTCCGGCACGCCCAGCGGGGCGCAGCCGTGGGTGTCCTCGCACACCATGTCGAACTGGGGCTCGGCCGCGCTGTGGCAGCCCGAGCAGCTCGTGCCGCTGAACCGGTTGACGACCTCGGCCCCGCCCCGGCTGACGATGGTGGTGCCGGCGGGGGTGGCGTCCAACGTGAAGAACTCCCAGTCGTTGGTCTCCGGCGAGAAGCCCTCGGCCCGCTTGACCATGGCCTCCTGGGGGATGAGCTGGATGACCGTGCCCACGGGGTAGACGCCGCCGTCGGGGTTCTCGGCCACGGCCACCGCCTCGTCGGTGTGCCCCAGCAGGTTGTTGACGAAGAACCCCCGCACGGGCGTCATGTCGGCCAGGGCGGTGAAGTCGCCGGCCTCGACCTCCACGTCCTCGACCGCGGTGGTCGTGGTGCGGGCCGCCTCGTCGCCGCCGTCGCCGCCGTCGCCCGCCGACGAGCCACAGCCCACGATCACCGCCAGGACGACGGGGATCGCCACCAGTGCCAGATGCGGAACCGCCCCGATCCCCTGCTTCGAGGTGCGCATGCCCTTACTCTAGGTAACCTGTCCAGTCCCCCGGCGGGGTCACTCGTCCGTGAACTCGAACGACGCCAGGATCTCCTCGGTCTCGTCCCGGTCGAGCACCTCGACCACCAGCACCCGCACGTCGGGGAACAGCCACGCCTCGGGCGTGAAGCCGGCGCCGGAGCTGCACTCGGCGGCCCACTGGGTCCACTCGGCGTCCTTGCCGCCGACCGGCCGAACCTCCTCCTGGACGGGCGCCACCCCCTGGGGACCGGTCACGACCACGTCGTCCACGACGCCGCCGACCGGGCACGGCACGACGTCGGTCGCTTGGGACCAGCCCGGTCGCTCCTCGTAGCTGGAGGTCTCGGCGCCCGGGAGGTAGCCGCGGTGGAGCATCAGCCCGGCGCAGTCGACGGACTCGGGGGACTCGCCGGCGGCCGGGGCGATGCAGATCGACTCGCCGGTACCGTCCGTACCGGTGTCGGGGACGCGGAACTGCTCGCTCCAGCCGTCCGGCAGGTCCAGGCTCACCGGTCCGAACTGCAGCCGGCCGCCGGGCTCGACGGGCTCGGTGGTGGTCGTCGTCGGGGTTCCCACGTCCGTCTCGTCCGGCTCGTTGCCGCCCGCCACCGCGACGACACCGGCGGTGGCCACCGCGGCCAGCAGCACCGCGGCCACGCCCGTGCGGGCGACCGCCCGGCGGCGCCGGCGGCGGGTGATGGCACGGCGGACCCCGGCCAGGGCCTGGTCGCCGGCGGGGACCTGGGGGGCCAGGTCGGCCAGGGCGTCGCGGACCAAGTCCTCGGTGCTCATCGCAGGTCCTCCAGGCGGCTCTCGAGCGCGGCCAGCCCCCGGTGCAGGTGGGACTTGACCGAACCGGGGGCGATGCCGAGCGTGTCGGCGATGTCCCGTTCGGGCAGGTCGAGCCAGTAGCGCAGGACGACGCACTCGCGCTGGCGGCGGGGCAGGCCGGCCAGCGCGGCGGCCACCGTGTCGCGCCGGTGGCGGGCCAGAGCGGCGTCGCTGTCGGGGGCGGCCTCGGGCTCGGGGACGGGGCGCAGGCGCCGCTCGATCCCCCAACGCCGCAGCCGGCCCCGGGCCAGGTTGCACACGATCGACCGCAGGTAGGACACCTGCCGGTCGGGATCCAGGATGCGCTGCCGGGCCAGGTGGAACTTGGCGAACGCGTCCTGCACCACCTCCTCGGCGGTGTGGCGGTCGTTCAGCAGGAGCGCGGCCAGGCCGACCATCTCGGAGTAGCGCTCGCGGAACAGGGCCTCCGTAGCCAGGTCAGCCTGTTTCCCCACCATCACGTGCACACCTGTCTGACGCGTACCGCCACGGCCCGGTTGTCACGGGCGAACGCCTGAGTTGTCCAGTAGAGCGCTACAGCGGCCGGAACAGGGGGACGATGCCCACCGACACCACGAAGACCACGCCATCACGGACAGGCCGAGCCGGGCGTAGTCGCCGAAGCGGTAGCCGCCCGGGCCCAGCACCATCATGTCGGCCGGGGTGGCCACCGGGGGCAGCAGGGCGGGCGCCTACGCCACCGCCAGCGACATGAGCACGGGCCGCACCGACACGTCGAGGGTGCCGGCGGCGGACACGGCCACGGGGACCACGATGAGCGCGGTGGCCGTGTTGCTGATCAGTTGGCCCAGCACCGCGGTCAGCACGAACAGCCCGATCAGGAACGGGTGTGGCCCGCTGTCCCCCACCACCTCGACCAGCCCGCCGGCCAGCTTCCCGGCGTCGCCGCTGGTGGTCATCGCCGTCGACAGCGGGATCATGCTCGCTACCAGGATGACCGTCGTCCACGAGATCGCCCGGTAGGCGGCGTCGAGCGTCACCGCCCGGCCCAGCACCAGGGCGCCGGCGGCAAGGAGGCTGGCCACCGCCGGGGGGACGGCCCCCGTGGCCAGCAGGGCCACCATGGCCACCATGGCCACCAGGACGACCGTGGCGCGCCGGGCGCCGGGACGGGCCATCACCGCCCTGCTCGCCAGCTTGGGCCTGCTGGCGGCCGACCCCGCCACCGCGCTCGACCTGTACACGCGCCAGAGCAGCCTGAGCGTGACGGCGACCGACCTGGCCGTGATGGGCGCCACCCTGGCGGCCGGGGGTGTCAATCCGGTGAGCGGTGAGCGGGTGGTCGGCGTCGAGACGTGCCTGTGCGCGCTGGCCGCCATGACCACGGCGGGCCTGTACCAGACCTCCGGCGACTGGCTCTACGACGTCGGCCTGCCCGGCAAGAGCGGCATCGGCGGCGGCATCGTCACCGTCGCCCCCGGCGAGGGCGGGCTGGGGACGTTCGCCCCGCCCCTGACGCCGCCGGCAGCAGCGTGAAGGGCCAGATGGTGGCCCGCTTCCTGTCGCGCCGGCTCGGGCTGGACCTGTTCCTGGCCTGACCACGGGCCGGCGCGTCGCACGGCGACGCCCGGCGCCCAGCCGGTACGTTGCGGGGATGACGGCGACCGACGCTGCGCCGGCCGACCTGCTCGACCCCGCCTGGTGGGTCGACCTGGACCGGGTGCACGAGTTCTTCACCTGGGCCCGCCGGGACGCGCCCGTGTACCGGGATGCCAACGGCTTCTGGGTGGTGACCCGCCACGCCGACGTGATCGACGTCGAGCGGCGCAGCACCGTGTTCTCGTCCCGGGGCTCGTACCGGGTCAACCTGGCGATGGAGGAGTCGAACACCATCGCCCTCGACGACCCCGAGCACCTGGCGCAACGGCGGCTGGTGACCCGCCGGTTCACGCCCCGGGCGGTGCAGGACCACGCGGCGTTCCTCCGGTCCCGCATCGACGAGCTGCTCGACGCCGTGGCCGCCCGCGGCCGCTCGGAGGTGGTACACGACCTGGCCGCCCAGCTCCCGTCGCGCCTCACCGCCGACCTGCTCGGCTTCCCGGAGGACCGCTGGCCGGACATCCGCTCCTGGTCGGAGCGGCTGATGCGCACCGACGCCGTCCGGTTCGACAACGACGCCCTGGTGGGCCTCATGAACGCCATCATGGAGTTCAACCCGGTGCTCCAGGCCATCGCCGAGGAGCGCCGGGCCTGCCCCGCCGACGACCTCGTCACCGTGTGGACCGGGGCCGGCATGGATCCGCTGACGCTCATGCACGAAACCGGCCTCTACATCGCGGGCGGGGCCGAGACGACCCGCACGGTCATCGCCCGGGGCCTCGCCGTGCTGGCCGACCATCCCGACCAGTGGGAGGCGGCGGCCGCCGACCCGGCCCTGGTGGACGGCCTGGTGGAGGAGGTCATCCGCTGGGTCACGCCCCTCAACAACATGTTCCGGCGGGCGCTGGCCGACGACCGCATCGGCGACCAGGCGGTGGCGGCGGGCGACCGGGTGATGCTCGCCTACCCGTCGGCCAACCGGGACGAGGCGGTCTTCGACGACCCGTTCGCCTTCGACATCCGCCGCGACCCGAACCCCCACCTGGCCTTCGGGCAGGGCACGCACTTCTGCATCGGCGCCAACCTGGCCCGGCTCGAGCTGCGGATGCTGTTCGGCGCCCTCACCGAGCGGTGGACCAACCTGCGGGTGCTGACCCCGCCCGACATCGAGCCGAACGTGTTCGCCGGGGCGGTCCGCCGCTTCGACCTCGCCTTCGACCTGCGCTGAGCCGCCCGGGGGTCAGGGCTCCCCGCCGTCGCGCAGGCGGTGGTACGCCTCCCGCAGCGCGGCCCGGTCGACCCCCGGCCCCGGCTCGACGACGACGTCGGGCGGGGGCCGCCAGGCGGCCGCCACCTCGGCCGGGTCGGCGCCCGCCAGCGTGGCGGCGGCCTGGACCGCCGCGCCCCGGGCCACCGTCTCGGCGCCGGCGTGGGCCTCGACCGGGCGCCCGCTCAGGTCGGCCAGCACCTGACGGACGGCGCCGGAGCGGGCCCCTCCCCCGGTGAGCACCAGGCGCCCGGCCGCCGCCAGGCCCTGCGCCACCAGGGCGTCGAGCCCGTCGAGCAGCCCGTGCACGACCCCCTCGACGGCTGCCCGGGCCAGGTCGCCCCGACCGTGGAGCGTCCGCAGGCCGGCGAGGGTGCCGCTGGCGCCGGGGCGGTTCGGGGTCCGCTCGCCGTCGAGGTACGGCAGCAGGGTGAGGCCGCGCGCCCCGGCGGGCGCGGCCAGCGCCAGCGCGTCGAGGCCGCCGTGGTCGGTGCCCAGCAGGCCGGCCACCGTGTCGAGGACCCGTGCCGCGTTGAGGGTGCAGACCAGCGGCAGGTACCGGCCGGTGGCGTCGGCGAACCCGGCCACGATGCCGTCGGGGTCCGCCACCGGCGCGTCGCTCACCGTGTACACGGTCCCCGAGGTGCCGACCGACACGGCCACGTCGCCCGGCGCCAGCCCGAGCCCCAGCGCGGCGGCCATGTTGTCGCCGGTGCCCGGCCCGACCAGCGCGGGCCCGAACAGGTCGCGGGCCTCGCCCCGCAGCGCGCCCACCGGCTCGGCCGGGCCCCGCAGCTCGGGCAGCGCCGCGGCCCAGTCGCGCTCCTCGTCCACCAGGTCCAGCAGGTCGGGCCGCCAGCGGCCGGTGGCCGGCGACCAGTACCCCGTGCCCGAGGCGTCGCCCCGGTCCGTGGCCGCCACGCCGGCGGCGCGCAGGTTCAGCCAGTCGTGCGGCAGCAGGACCCGGGCCAGGCGGGCCCACGCCCCCGGCTCGCAGCGCCGCAGCCAGGCCAGCTTGGTGACCGTGTAGGACGCGACGGGGACCAGGCCCGTGGCCTCGGACCAGGCGGGCGCGCCCAGCCGCTCGACCAGGGCGGCGGCGTCGGGCGCCGACTCCGTGTCGTTCCACAGCTTGGCCGGGCGCACCACCGCGCCGGCGGCGTCCAGCACTACCATCCCGTGCTGCTGGCCGGCGACGGCCAGCGCGTCGGCGGGGCCCGCCCCGAGGTCGGCGCCGGCCCGGCCCAGCGCGTGCCACCACGCCTCGGGGTCCTGCTCGCTGCGGGGCGGGGAGACGGGAGGGTGCGGTGCCCGGGACGCGGCCACCAGTCGCCCCGTGGCGGCGTCCCGGGCCTCCAGCTTGGTCGACTGGGTCGAGCTGTCGACCCCGATGACGAGCGCCACCGCGGAGGCCGTGAGTCGGGGGGCGGCCGCTCAGCGGGCGCCGAGCAGGAGCTCGGTCACGAGCTGGTCGAGGCGCTCGTGGCCGTAGCCCTGGGCGGCCAGGGCCGCCTCGTCGGCGCCGGCGGCCTCGGCCCGCAGCCCGGCGATGGCCTCGGGCGAGGGCGATCCGGGGAGCGACGGCTCGGCCAGGCGCTCGGCCTGCGCCACCCGCAGCGCCTCCTGGATCTCCGGGTCGTCCCGGAAGCGGCGGGCCTTGTCCCGCAGGATCAGGTAGGTGCGCATGCACCCCCGGGCGAAGTCCCACACCCCCTCGGCGTCCTCGGTGCGGTAGGCGTGGGCGTCGAAGTGGCGCATGCCCTCCCACCCGGCGTCCTCCAGCAGCTTGACCAGGTAGAACGCGTCGCGGATGCCCTCGCTGCCGAACCGGAAGTCCTGGTCGAACTTGCCGATGCGC
>DASSUD010000439.1:0-15343 GCA_035707385.1 Acidimicrobiales bacterium | reverse complement strand
GGGCAGGAGGGACGGCACCTTGACCCGGGCGAACCGGCGGGCGCCGTCGTCGGGGTCGCGCACGATCACGGCCAGGTTGAGCGACAGGTTCGAGATGTAGGGGAACGGGTGCCCGGGGTCGACCGCCAGGGGGGTCAGGACCGGGAAGATGCGCTCCTCGAACGTCTCCACCAGGAACTTCTCGTCGTCCTCGTCGAGGTCGCTCCAGGACGACAGCTTGATGCCGGCCGCCGCGAGCTCGGGCGCCACCCGATCGAGGAAGCAGGCCGCCAGGCGCGGGAGCAGCACGTCGAGCCGGTCGCGGATGTCGAGGAGCTGCTGCGCCGGCGTGCGGCCGTCGGGGCTGGTGCTGGCCACCCCGGCCGCCACCTGGTCCTTGAGCGCGGCCACCCGCACCTGGAAGAACTCGTCGAGGTTCTGGCAGAAGATGGCGATGAACTTGGCCCGCTCCAGCAGCGGGACCCGCTCGTCGTCGGCCAGGGTCAGCACGCGCTCGTTGAAGTCGAGCCACGACAGCTCGCGGTTGCGGTACCGGGTCGGGGGCTCGACGCCGGGGGCCGCGGTGTCGGTGTCGGCGTCGGCGGAGGCGGCCACGACACGAGGCTACCGGGGCACCCCCGCCGGGGTCAGCTGTCGTCCTCGGGGTAGCCGAGATCCCACTCCAGCAGGAGGTGCTCGCGCTCGGCGTCGCGGACGACCCGCTCACGGTTGCGGCGGAACTGGGGGTCGTGGGGCGGCAGCAGGACGAGCCGGGCCATGACTCGGGAACGGAAGTCGTCGATCATCTGGCGGTCGCCGAAGTCGGACTGGACCTCCCAGTGGGGCGCCACGGGCCCGAGGTAGACAACGCGGGCGTGGCCGCGGGGAGGTTCGACTTCGGCTGCGACGTCTGACATGGCCTACCAGCCTAATGGCAGTCGATCGGTCTCCGGTCGGGCGCGGTCGAGGCGGGTCCTCACGACGACCAGCCGCCGGTCAGCCCCCCTGGCGCCCGACCTCGGCCGTCAGCGTCTGCTCCTCGCCCTCCCGCTCGATGCGGATCTCGATGGCGTCGCCGGGCTCGCGCTCGCCGATCAGCTCGCCCAGCCGCTCGTTGGACGTGACCGCCTCGCCCTCGACGGCGACGATGACGTCGCCGGGCCGGATGCCGGCCGCCTCGGCGCCGCTGCCGGGCAGGACGTCGTACACGAAGGCACCCTCCTCGGCGTCGATGCGCAGCCGGTCCCGCACCTCGTCCTCGACCGTCTCGACCCCGACCGTCGTGACCCCCAGCCGGGGCGTGTCCGGGGTGATCTCGCCCCCACCCTCCTGGATGCGGTCGATGATGGGCTCGGCCCGGTCGATGGCGATGGCGAACCCGATGTTCTGGCTGTCCTCGAGGATGGCCGTGTTGATGCCGACCACAGCCCCGGTCGAGTCGACGAGCGGTCCCCCGGAGTTGCCGGGGTTGATGGCCGCGTCGGTCTGGATCAGGTCCGACAGGGGGCCCTCGGGGCCGTCGAGGGTCCGGTTGACGGCCGAGACGATGCCGGTGGTGACGCTGGGCTGACCCCCGAGGTTTAGAGCGTTCCCGATGGCGATGACCGGCTCGCCGACCACGAGAGCAGCCGAGGACCCCAGCGCGGCCGGGGCCAGGTCGCCCGCGCCCTCGACGCGGATGACGGCCAGGTCGGCGGAGGGCTCGCTGCCCACCAGGGAGGCGTCGAACGTACCGCCGTCGAAGGTGCGCACCCGGATCCCGCCCGACTGGGCGATGACGTGGGCGTTGGTCATGATCAGGCCGTCCTCGGACAGGATCACACCGGTGCCCCCGCCGTCGAACACGCCGTCGCTGGCGACGCCGCTGGTCTCGATGGTCACGACCGACTCCTCGACCTCGTCGAGGATGGCCTGCACGTCCATGCCACCCTCCGAGGTGCTGATCGGGGCCCGGGCGGCGTCGTCGCCGCCGTCGTCGCCGGCCACCAGCACCGCCGCGGTCACCGCGGCGGCCACCACGGCGCCGACCGCCGCCGAGGCCAGCGCCACGCCCCACGACCGCCGCCGGGTCGGAGGCACCGGCCCGGGCCCGGGTGACGGGCGGGCCGCCGGCCAGGCGCTCCCGGCAGGGGGCGACGGAGGGCGGGGCGTCCAGGCCGGCGGCGGCGCGGCAGGCCGGGGCGCCGCCGGCGGGACGGGCGGGCCGACCGGGGCGTCCGATGCCGGAGCGGGTGGCCGCGGAACCGCCGGAGACTCCGGCGACGTCGTAACGGGCGGTGACGGAGTCGGAGACGAGGACGGTGGTTCGGCCGCGTTCACCGCCTCATGCCTATCGGATACCGCCGGTGGACGACACCTCAGGGTGGCGATGAGGGGAAATCCCCCATCCCCCCCGGGCGCCCACCGGTCAACATGCAAACGGGTCTGGTGATCGGGAGTGCTTCCCGACCACGGCGCGGGCGCTGGGACACGACATGGAGGAGAGATGGACACCGAGTGGATGGCCCGCGGCAACTGCGCCGACGAGAGCCCGGGGATGTTCTTCCCGAGCGACGGCGTGGGTGTCGAGGTGGCCCGGCGGATCTGCGAAACGTGCCCGGTGAAGGCGGAGTGCCTCGAGCACGCCCTCGTCAACCGGATCGATCACGGCGTGTGGGGTGGTGCCTCCGAGCGGGAGCGGCGGCGCATCCTCAAGCGCCGGCGCCTCGCGGGGCTGGCGGGCGCGCACACGCCCGATTGACCGGCGGCGGTCGGTCACTTCCCCCACTACGCGTCAAACCGCCCGGCCGCTGCTGCGTGCCGGGCGGTTCCGCGCGTCACGACTCAGGGCTTGTCGGCCTCGTCGTCGACGGCACCTGCGGCATGGCCTTCCTTCAGACCGCGCTTGAACTCGGTCTGCGCCTGCCCCATGGAACGGGCGAGCTTCGGAAGCTTGGCCCCGCCGAACAGGACGAGGACCACTAGCAGGACGATCAGCAGCTCTGGGGCTCCGAGGTTCACGACGGCCACTGTATCGGTCCTGCTCCCGACGCCCACGATCGGTACGGTGACGCGTGCTCGAATGCGTCGTGAACGTCAGCGAGGGCGCCCGGCCCCCGCTGGTGGCCGCCATCGCCCGCGCGGCCGGGGACGACCTGCTCGACGTGCACGCGGACGCCCACCACAACCGGTCCGTGTTGACGCTGGTGGGCGAGGACGCGCCGCGGGCGGTGGCCCGGGCGGCGGTCGAGCGCCTGGACCTGCGCGCCCACCGTGGCGTCCACCCCCGCATCGGCGTGGTGGACGTCGTGCCGTTCGTGCCGCTGGCCGGGTCCACCCTGGCCGACGCGGTGGCGGCGCGGGACCGGTTCCTGGCCTGGATGGCGACCGAGCTGGGGGTTCCCGGGTTCGCCTACGGGCCGGAGCGGTCGCTGCCCGACGTGCGCCGCCACGCCTTCGCCGGGCTGGCGCCGACCGCCGGTCCCTCCCGGCCGCACCCGACGGCGGGGGCGGTGGCGGTGGGCGCCCGAGAGGTGCTGGTGGCCTGGAACCTGTGGCTGGTCACGCCGGACCTGGCGCGGGCCCGGGCGGTGGCGGCCGAGGTGCGCGGCCCGGACGTGCGGGCGCTGGGCCTGGCCGTCGGGGACCGGGTGCAGGTGTCCCTCAACCTGGTGTCGCCCCTCGTGGTCGGGCCGGCCGAGGCATGGGACCGGGTGGCGTCACGGGTGCCGGTGGCGGGGGCCGAGCTGGTGGGCCTGGTGCCGGCGTCGGTCCTCGACCGCACGGACCCGGGCCGCTGGGAGCAGCTCGACCTGGGCCCCGACCGCACGATCGAGGCCCGGATCACCCGTTCCGGGCGCCGGAACGGGTGACGGGACCGAGCGGGCGTCCCGTGGCTGCGCCTGCCTGCCGCAGCCTCAGGCGCCGGTGGCCGCCGCCTGGCGGGCCAGGCTGCGCTGGCGGCGGATGCGGCGCCGCTCCCGCTCGCTCATGCCGCCCCAGATGCCGAACTTCTCGCTGTTCACGAGGGCGTACTCGAGGCACTGGGCCCGCACGATGCAGCCGCGGCACACCTCTTTCGCCTCGCGTGTGGACGCCCCTCGCTCGGGAAAGAAGAGGTCTGGGTCGACGCCGAGGCAGTTGGCGTAGTCCTGCCACGTGCGGTCGTCGGGATCTGTGGCCACGGGGAGTTTCATCTGGCCCCCTTCCCGGTGCTTCGCCATCGGTCACGGGTGGAGCTGCTGCTCGGGCGGACTGTGCGATCACTGCGTGACCACCATCCACCCGCAATTCCACCCGTGTAATTACATTGATGGGATTCTTCCCCACCACGTCGCCGGGCGCAAGGGCGGGCAGGATGAATTCCGTGCCGCGTGTCCAGGCCGTCCAGGGCGACATCACCCGCTTGGCCGTCGACGCCGTCGTCAACGCCGCCAACTCGAGCCTGCTGGGCGGGGGTGGCGTGGACGCCGCCATCCACAGGGCGGCGGGGCCGGGCCTCCTCGCCGAGTGCCGGCGTCTGGGCGGGTGCGCCCCCGGCGACGCCAAGGCCACCGCCGGCCACGACCTGCCCGCCCGCTGGGTCGTCCACACCGTCGGCCCCCGCTGGCGGGGCGGGAACGCGGGCGAGCCGGCCCTGCTGGCGTCCTGCTACCGGCGCTCGCTCGAGGTGGCGGCCGGGCTCGGCGCCACCAGCATCGCCTTCCCCGCCATCTCCACCGGCATCTACGGCTACCCGCCGGACCAGGCGGCGGACATCGCCGTGGCCGAGGTCCGCTCGGAGGCCGCCGCCGCGATGGCCGAGATCCTCCTCGTGGCCTTCGACCAGGTCACCCTGGACCTCTACCGGGCCCGCCTCGGCCCCGGGTGACCCCACGGCTCGCTGGGGGCGGGCCCGGATGGCCCGCCCGCCCCACCGGGTGTCCGATGGGGCGATGACCCGCACGCGCACCCTGCCGGCTGCCGGCCTCCTGGCCCTCGCGGCCCTCGTTGCCCTCGTGGCCGGGTGCGGCTCGCCCGCCGAGCACTACGTCGAGGACGCCGCCGAGTCCGTCAGGTGGCGCCTGACCGGCATGCGGGGCGACGACCCGCTGGCCCTGGCCCACGCCGCCGAGAGCCGGGGCGCCGAGGTGCTCGCCTACGGGACGACCGGCGGGCAGGGCGCCGCGGTCGAGGTCCGCATCACGCGCACCGAGGAGCCGGCCGGGCTCGACAGCGGCTCGACCGCCACCCGCTGCTACCGCTTCACCCACGACGGCTCGCAGGTCGACCAGGACCGGATCGACTGCGACCGGCGGGCCGCCCTGCTCCTGCCGGAGATGCCGCTGCCGCCCTCGCTGCCCGCCGGGCTCGACGAAGGCGTTCTGACGGCCCTGTCCGACCTGGCCGCCCGGGGGGTCACCGACGAGGCGGCCGTGCGCGTCGCGGTCGTCCCGCTCGCCGGCGGGCCGCCGGTCGTGGTGGCGGTGGCCACCGTGCAGGGCGACGTGGGCGTGGCGGTCCACGTGCCCGGCCAGTGCCTCTTCGGCCGGATCAGCGGTGGCGCCGCCACCGTGTGGCACGTGCCGCGCGTCCTCGCCCAACCCGGCGAGCTGGGGTGCGGGGCCGGTCACGCCGCCCGGGGCGAGGGCACCCGACCGCCCCACTGACCCCGGGCGTCAGGGCGCGGACCGCGGCTCGGGCGGCGGGTCGTCCTCGTCCGCCGGGGCGGGCGCCGGGGGCTCGGCCTCGACCGGGGGCCGGCGCCGGAACAGCCCGCCGATGCCCTGCAGGACCCGGGCCACCGGCCACGGGAAGATGCCGGGCTCGCCCTCGACGATGTGGCTTCGCACCCCGCGATGATCCCACGCCTGCCCCCTCACGGCACGAAGACAGGTGGCAATCGCGCCGGATGCCCTGCATGATGTGCACGATGTCGCTGGGGGGACCCGACACGCCGGCCGACGGCGAACGCATCGAGGGCGACGGCGCCCCGGCGCCCCTGTGGGGGCCGCCGTCGGGCGGGCGCGCCGTGGCGCTGTGGGAGCCGCCGGTGGGCGAGAGCCCCCCGGCCCTGCCCGAGCGCCCGCCGGACAAGCCGAAGGACCTGACGATCCACACCGGCTCCGACTTCGCCCGCGCCGGCGGGAACGGCTCCCCGGCCGGTGGTGGCGACGGCGCCTATGGCGGCAGCGGCGGCGACGGGCGCGACGACCGGCCGCTGGGCGACCGGCCCGAGCCCACCCGGCGGCGGCCCACCCTGGTGGCGCTGGCGCTCGTCGGGGGCCTCACCGTCCTGCTGGCGGCGGCGCTCACCGGCTGGCCGGGCTCCGACACACCCACCGACGAGCTGGCGGGCCGGCTCATCGACGGAGGAGTCACCCCACCCACCAACGCCGACGGCGAGGCGGTGGCGATCCCGCCGAGCCAGCCGGCCACGCCCGTGTCCTTCCAGCCCGTCACCGGCGAGGTCGTGCGGCCCGAGCCCGTCCGGGCCCGCGTGGTCGACCCCCGCACCGGCGACGTCATCATGGTCGCGCTCATGCCGGGAACCGCCGTCGACTCCGAGACCGGGCAGGTCGTCGTGCGCACGACGGGCACGCCCACCACCTGGCGGCCGATCACGTCGAGCACCACCGACAACCACGCCACGACGACGGTCCGGCCCACCACCACCGAGGAGCCGACCACCACCACCGAGGCGCCCACCACCACCGAGGAGCCGACGACCACCACCGAGGCGCCGACCACCACGATCGAGGAGCCGCCGACCACCGTCGAGGTCACGGTCGACCTCTTCGCCGAGCTGGGCGGCTGAATCAGGCCGAGCGGCGACCGCCGCCGGCCCGGCGCATCTCGCGCTTCTGCTCGATGAAGTCGACGAGCACGTAGTCGCCGAGCGTCTCGGGCGAGGTGAAGAACGCCCGGCCCTGGTTCAGGCGCGTGAGCTTCTCGACGAACGTGCGCAGGTGCCCGTTGGGGTCGAGCATGAAGGTGTTGATCCGGATGTTCTCCCGGGTGCAGCGGACCACCTCGCGCAGCGTGGCGTCGACGGTCTCCCGCACCGGCGGGTAGGCGAAGAACGGCTCCGGCATGCCCGGCTCGAAGTGGGCGGTCGGCTCGCCGTCGGTGATCATGATGATCTGCTTGGTGCCCGACTGGCGGGCCAGCAGCCGCCGGCTGATCTGGAACGCGTGCTGCATGTTGGTGCCGTAGACGAAGTCCCACGACACCTCGGGCAGGTCCTGCGGGCGGATCTCGCGGGCCACCTCCGAGAAGCCCACCAGCCCCAGGTAGTCACGCGGGAACTGCATCGAGATCAGGGAGTGCAGGGCCATCGCCACCTTCTTGGCGGCCAGGAAGTTGTCCCGCATGGGCATCGACAGCGACAGGTCCAGCATCAGCACGGTCGAGGACCGCACCAGCTGCTCGGTCCGCTCGACCTCGAAGTCCTCGGGGGCCAGGCGGACCGGCGTGCCCCCGCCGGCCCGGGTCACGGCGTTGCGCACCGTGCGCTCGATCTGCAGGTTGAACGGGTCGCCGAACTCGTAGGGCTTGGTCTCGTAGTTGCGCTCGTGGCCGACGCCGGTGCGCTCCAGCTCGTGGCGGCCCAGCTTGTCGCGCGTGAGGCGGGCGAACAGGTCGTGCAGCGCGTTGCGGCCGATGCGGCGCAGCCCCTTGGGCGTCAGCTCCATGCGGCCCTCGCGCTGGTCGATGAGGCCGGCCTCCTCCAGCATGCGGGCCAGCCGTCCCAGCTCGTCGAGGCTGCGGGCCGCGTCGTCGCCCAGCAGCTCGCGGGCCCGGTCGATGTCGGCCTCGGCCAGGGCGCCGGGGTTGGCGGCGCCCCGAAGCAGCTGCTCCAGCCGGTCGAGGTCGCCCAGCTCCTCCAGCGTGGACGCGGCCTGGGCCATGCCGAGCGGGTCCTGGCCCCGGAAGTTGTAGCCCTGGTCCCAGCCCATGTCGGGGAACAGGCCCCGGAGCTGGGCGCCGAGCTGGTCGACCTGCCAGCGCAGGTCCATGTCCTCGAGCAGCTGCTCGGCCAGCTGGCTGATCTGCGCCCGCTGCTCGGGCGTCATCGACGCCAGCATCGCCTGCATGGCCGCCATGCGCCGGGCCAGCACCTCCAGCAGCTCGTCGAGGCTCTGGGGGTTCTCGGGGAAGAAGTCGCCGTAGCGCTCCATGAACCCCTCGAAGTCGGGCTCCTCGCCCCGGGACCGGGCCTCCAGCATCTGGTTGAGCTCGGCCATCATGTCCTTCATGCGGGCCATGTCCTCGGGGGTCATGGACTGGACCGCGCCGGTCATGCGGTTGACGTAGGAGTCGAGCACCTGCTGGCGCAGCTTCTCGACCAGCTCGTCGAACCGCTGCTGGGCCCGGGCCGAGGCGAAGTCGTACTCCTGCAGCTCGCGCACCATCCCGGCCAGGTCGGACGGCAACATCTCGAGCCGCATGTTGCGGTCGTCGGCCGCGCCCTGGGCGGTCTCGGCCCGGCGCTGGTCGCCCGACTGCACGGCCTCGCGCACCTGGCGGTCGATCTCGTCGCGCTCGGCCTGGACGACCTCGCGCAGCTCCTCGGCGATCTCGTCGTAGACGCCGCCGAGGTCGAAGCGGTCGAGCCGCTCCTGGCGCTCGCGGCGCAGCCGCTCCAGCAGGTCGCGCACGCCCTGCACGTCCTGGCCCTGACGGTCGCGGAACCCCTGCTGCAGCAGCCGGCGCAGGGCCGCGTGCAGGTCGCCGTGGTAGAGGAGGTCGTCGGTGATCTGCTCGAGGACCGTGTCGGCGTCCAGGTCGAAGCCGACCTGGGTGCCGTCCCAGCGGCTGTAGCGGAACCGGGGACGCGTCATGGCGCCACGGTACCGGTGACACGTGGCTCACGCTCATGCCGCGCTCTGGCGTGGTCTGGGGGATGACCCGGGCCGCGGTGGGGGCCGCGCCGGGTCCCGGGGTCGGGCCGTGAGGCGGACGGTGGTCCCATGACCAACCGCACCGAGCACCACCCGGCCCCCAGCACCGCCTGGGTGACCCAGACCTACGTGTCCTTCGCCGTGTCGCTGTCGGCGGCGGCGATCGGCATCGCCTACCTGCCCGTCGACGCCTGGATGCGGGCCTTCCTGGCCATCGCCATGCTGTACGCGGTGACGTCGGCCATCAGCCTGTCCAAGGCGATGCGGGACCAGCACGAGACCCACAGCGTCGTCGCCCGGATCGAGGAGGCGCGGGTGGAACGCCTGCTCACCGAGCACGACCCGTTCAAGGCGTCCGCCTTCTGACCGGGCGGAATGCCGGGGGCACACCGCCCGTTGGACTGCCCGATGCGAGTCGACATCTGGTCCGACGTGGTGTGCCCCTGGTGCTACGTGGGCACCCGCCGGTTCGAGGAGGCCCTGGCCCGGCTCGACGGGCCCGGCGTCGAGGTCGTCCACCGGGCGTTCGAGCTGGACCCCAACGTCCCCCCCGAGGGCCGCGACCTGGCCGAGTACCTGGGCCGCAAGTTCGGCGGCGCCCAGCGGGTGGCCCAGACGCACGACCGCCTGGCCCGGGCGGCCGCCGACGTCGACGTGGACTTCCGCTGGGAGGGCAAGCGCCGGGTCAACACCTTCGACGCCCACCGCCTCGCCGCCTGGGCGCTCGACGTGGCCGGCCCCGCCGCGCAGAACGACCTCCACCAGCGGCTGTTCCGGGCCTACTTCACCGACAACGCCGACCTGGCCGACCACGGGGCGCTCGCCGGGCTGGCCGCCGAGGCCGGGCTCGATCCCGAGGGGGCCGCCGAGGCGCTGGCCACCGGCGCCTACGCCGACGCCGTCCGCTCCGACGAGGAGCGGGCGGGCGAGCTGGACATCCACGCGGTGCCGACGTTCGTGATCGAGGGCCGCTGGGCGATCCCCGGCGCCCAGGACATCGACACCTTCGTCGAGCTGCTGGAGCGCGCCGCCGCCCGGCTGACCTAGCCGACCGGGAGTGAGAACGACGATAGCGAGCGCTATCTCACGACGGCGAAGAAGTTGGTCACCTCCTCGACGAACAGCGCCGGCTGCTCCCAGGCGGCGAAGTGGCCGCCGCGAGCGGGCTCGTGCCAATAGCGGATGTCCCGGAAGCGCCGCTCGGCCCACCGCTTCGACGGCCGCTGAAGCTCGTAGGGGAACACGCTGCAGCCTGCAGGTGCCTCGACGTAGTCATGGGGCTCGAGCGGTCCTTCGAGCCAGCGGGCGACATCGGCCAGGCTCTCCCAGTACAACCGGGCGCTCGACGCCGCCGTGCGAGGCAGCCAGTAGAGCATGAGATTGTCGAGCACCGCATCGCGTGAGAGCTCACTGCGCGGATCGATCCAGCTCATCAGCTTCTCCGTGATCCACGCCGCCAGGCCGGCAGGCGAGTCGGTCAGCGCGTAACCGATGGTCTGCGGACGGGTGCGTTGCATGGTCGAGTAGCCGGACTCCTGCGCCCCGCTGTGCTCCATGGCCTCGATGGCTTCGCGTTCTGGGTCGGTGAGGTCGGCGAGCGTGTCCGGGTCGGGCGGGGCCAACGGTGGCATCAGGTGGATGCCAGCGATGTGCTCGACATCCACCCGCCCGAGGCTCGCGGTCACGCTCGTGCCCCAATCGCTGCCCTGGGCTCCGTAGCGGTCGTAGCCGAGACGAGCCATCAGCGTCGCCCAGGCACGTGCAATCCGCTCCACACCCCAACCTACGGCCGCGGGCTTGTCGCTGAAGCCGTAGCCGGGCAGGGACGGCACCACACAGTGGAAGCCTGCATCGTTGAGCGGCCGGATCACCTCGAGCAACTCGATCACCGAGCCGGGCCAGCCGTGAGTCAGCAGGAGCGGGAGCGCCCCTGGCTCGGTCGATCGCGCGTGCAGGAAGTGAATGCCGAGCCCATCCAGCGTGGTGCGGAACTGCCCGATGCGGTTCAGCCGAGCCTCGGCCCTCCGCCAGTCGTAGCCATCAGCCCAGTACGCGCACAGCGCCTGCAACGCCTCGAGGGCAACGCCCTGCGCCGGGTCCGTCGCCGGCTCCGGCCATCGGGTGGCATGCAGGCGCGTCCGGAGATCATCCAGTGCCTCCGCGGGAACATCGAGCTCGAACGGTGTGACGTCGTCGGTCGCCATGGAGCCATCTTGGCCACTCGACCACCCTTCAGCCCCCGGGCCCGTCTGCCGTTCGGAGGACAGGGCAAACGTTGCCTGACGCGGCACTAGAAACAGGCCCCATGGACACATCCTGGTGGGGCACCGGCGCGGCCGCGACCCAGTGCGAGGGCGCCGCGCCCCGGTCCGACTGGGCGGGCTGGGAGGCCGAGGGCCGGGCCCCGACCTCCCGCGACGGCAACGGCTTCCGCACCCGCTACGGCGACGACTTCGTCCTGCTGGCCGACCACGGCATCACCCACCACCGTCTCACCATCGAGTGGGCCCGGCTGGAGCCCGAGCAGGGTCGCTGGGACACCGGCGAGGCCGACCACGTGCGCCGGGTCCTGCGGGCCGCCGCCGACGCCGGGGTGGACGTGTGGGCCTGCCTGCTGCACGGCTCGGCGCCCGGCTGGTTCACCGACGACGAGCGGGGGTGGCTGGACGACAAGGCCGCCACCCTCACCTGGCCCCGCCACGTCGACCGCGTGGCCGCGGCGTTCGGCGACCTGGTGGCGGGGTGGGTCCCGATCCACGAGCCCGACCTCACCGCCCGCCTCGGCTACGGCGACGGCACGTTCCCGCCCGGGCGCCGCCGCGAGGACGACCGGCACGACGCCGAGGCGGCGCTGCGGGCGGCCGAGGCCGAGGCGGCCCGGCTGCTGCGGTCCGGCCCCGCCCCCGTGGCGGTCGCGTGGCGGCCGGAGGCCGACGTCGACCACGACGACCTGGTGGTGGTGAGCGCGCCCGTCGACGCGCTGGAGGACCCGCTGGCCCGGCTGGCCGGCACCGCCGCACCCGCCGGGGTGCTGGTCGTGACCGGCGACCCCGGCGCCCCGTCCCGTGACGGCGCGCCGAACGGGGACGGCGAGGGCGACGGCACCCGGCGGGACCGCCTCGACCGCGCCGTCCGGCTGGTGGCCGAGGCCCCCGGGCACGGCCTGCGGGTGGTGGGGTCGTTCCACCTACCGGCTGTCGACGGCTACGAGTGGCACCGGGGCTTCGGCGCCCGCCTGGGGCTGTTCGACCGCGACCGGAACCCCCGGGCCGCCCTCTCGGCCCTCGCCCCGGCCCCGCCGGGCGGCCGGCAGTAGGGTCCGGCGATGACGCCGATCCTGGCCCGCAAGATGTGGCGGACCTGCGAGCCGTACCACGGCCTGATCTACTTCACGCCCCACGCCACCCGCGCCTACGCCGAGCTGGGGGTGCACGGCCGGGTCGGCTACTTCGCCTCCCGGGCCGCGGCCCTGGGGCCGGTGCCCGCCGAGGTCGTGATCGCCACCTTCTACAACTTCTGCCCCAGCCTGGTGCGGGCGGGGGTCCCGGCCGTGTGGGACACCGCCGGCCCCGCCGACCTGCTCGACGCCCGGCTGTCCGCCGCCGACGCCGCGCTGCGGGAGGCGCTCGGCGACGGGGCCGTGACCTCCGCGGAGATGGTGTGGGCCGCCGCTGCCGCCCGCCGGGCCGCCGAGGGCTGCACGCCCCAGGGCCGGCCGCTGTACGCCGCCCACGCCGCCCTGCCGTGGCCGGACGAGCCGCACCTGGCGCTGTGGCACGCCCTCACGCTGCTGCGCGAGCACCGGGGCGATGGGCACGTCGCCGCCCTGCTGACCGAGGGCATCGACGGCTGCGAGTCGCTCGTCACCCATGCGGCCGCGGCCGACGCGCTGGTCACCGCCGACGTGCTCCGGTCGAGCCGGGGCTGGCCGGACGGCGAGTGGGCCGCCGCCCAGGACCGCCTCCGGGGCCGGGGCCTCCTCGACGCGGACGGCGGTCTCACCGCGGCCGGGACCGAGCGGCGCGACCGCATCGAGCGGACCACCGACGAGCGGGCCCTGGCGCCGTGGGAGCACCTCGGCGAGGAGGACGCGGACCGCCTGCGGGCCACGGTGCGCCCGTGGAGCAAGGCGATCGCCTCGTCCGGGGCGTTCGGTCTCGGCTAGCGCTGGTCCGGCACCCGGCGGGCGGTGGCGCCGGGGACGATGCCCGCGGCGCGCCGGGCGGCCGTACGGTGCGAGGTCATGCCCACCTGGCAACCCAACTGGGAGGACGTCCAGTTCGACCACGCCGCCGCCCAGGCGGCCATCACGGAGTGCAACCTGGCGGCCGGCGCGCTCGACAACGGCCTCGCGGGTCTCGACGGCGCCGTGACCGCGCTGGCGAGCAACGGCTCGTGGCACGGCGCCTACCAGGCCGACTACGACGTGGCCCAGCAGGACCTGCGGGCCGAGTTCCCGACGACCCGCGCCGCGCTGACCCAGCTCGCCACCGACATCGCCACGGCCGCCACCGACGCCCGCAACGAGCAGGCCCACCGGGAGGGCGAGCGCGACCGCTGGCGCCAGGAGAAGGCCACCGAGGACCGGGCCCGCGCCGAGCGGAACCGCCACCGCAACATCCCGGAGTAGCCCGGCGCCAACCTTTTTGGCGTGCCGGGGCTACATGCGGGAGCGGTACGTGGCCCGGCCGCCGAGCGCGTCCTTGTTGAGGCGCTTGGACAGGTGGAGGCCCTCGAGGACCAGCTCGACCGCGCTGGCGACCACGGCCGGGCTCTCGTCACCGCCGGCCAGGGCGGCGACCGACTCGCGCAGGGCGGGGACGTCCTCGACCAGGCGGGCGAGGTCCGCGGAGGTCACGTCCTCGCCGGTGTGGACCACCGCACCCTCGTCGAAGGCCACCACGATGTCGCGCAGCCTGCCGGGGTTGACCTGCTGCTTGAACACGGACAGCACCGCCGCCCGCAGCAGGTGCTCGGCGATCTGCTCGTCCCGGCCGTCGTCCAGCGACTCGATCTCGACCTTGCCCATCGTGGACGCGGCCAGGGCGTCGAGGTCGCTCACCCGGGGCGCCACGTCCCGCTCGCCGTGGCGCAGGGCTCTGCGCGTCGCGTTCGCCACCATGGTCTCGTGGTTGGCCACCGTCAGCCGCACCGACACCCCCGAGCGCTGGTTGATGTGGGCGCTGTCCCGCGCCAGGTGGCTGAGCGTGGCCACGATCTCGGTCATGTACGCGGGCACCGTGACCCGCACGCCCTCGACCTCGAAGGGCCGGGCCTCCTGGTGGGCGATGGCCACCTCGGTGTCGACGTCGAGCGGGTAGTGGGTGCGGATCTGGCTGCCGAACCGGTCCTTCAGCGGGGTGATGATCCGGCCCCGGTTCGTGTAGTCCTCGGGGTTGGCCGACGCCACCAGCATGACGTCGAGGGGCAGGCGGATCTTGTAGCCCCGCACCTGGACGTCCCGCTCCTCCAGCACGTTGAGCAGGCCGACCTGGATGCGCTCGGCCAGGTCGGGCAGCTCGTTGATGGCGAAGATGCCCCGGTTGGTGCGGGGCACCAGCCCGTAGTGGATGGTCAGCTCGTCGGACAGGTAGCGGCCCTCGGCCACCTTGATGGGGTCGACCTCGCCGATGAGGTCGGCGATCGACGTGTCGGGCGTGGCCAGCTTCTCGCCGAAGCGCTGGTCGCGGTGGACCCAGTCGATCGGCGCCTCGTCGCCGTGGGCGTCGATGAGGTCGCGGGCGTGGCGGGAGACCGGGTGGTAGGGGTCGTCGTTGATCTCGCTGCCGGCGACGACGGGCAGCCACTCGTCGAGCAGCTCGACGAGGGTGCGGATGATGCGCGTCTTGGCCTGCCCCCGCTCGCCCAGGAAGATCACGTCGTGCCCCGCCAGCATCGCGTTCTCGAGCTGGGGGAGCACGGTGTCCTCGTAGCCGATCACCGAGGGGATGAGCCGCTCACCCGAGGCGATGCGGGCCACGGCGTTGCGGCGGATCTCGTCCTTCACCGGCACCGAGCGCCACCCCGACGCACGGAGCTCTCCCAGTGTCGTGGGGCGGGTGATGTCGGGCATGCAGGCCAAACTACCCCCACCTCCCGCGACCGCGGCATGTCGGTACCATCCCGCCGTGGGCTCTCCCCCCGACCCACCGGAGCTGCCGGTGGACGGCCTGACCGACCGCGAGGTCGCGGAGCGGGTGGCCGCCGGACGGGTCAACCGGGCGCCGGGCGGCACCAGCCGGTCCCTGGCCGGGATCGTGCGGGCCAACGTCCTGACCCGGTTCAACGCCATCCTCGGCGCCCTGCTGGTCGTGATCCTCACCGTGGGCCCGATCCAGGACGCCCTCTTCGGCGTCGTCCTGGTGACCAACGCCGCCATCGGCATCTACCAGGAGTGGCGGGCCAAGCGGACCCTCGACCGCCTCACCCTGGTGACCGCGCCGGTGGTGACCGTAGCCCGGGCGGGCGAGCGGCGCGACATCGCCGTCGAGGAGGTGGTCGAC
>DASSUD010000438.1:0-3393 GCA_035707385.1 Acidimicrobiales bacterium | reverse complement strand
TCGACCGGGACCGGCTCGATGCCCTCGCTCGCCGGGGTGGCGAACCCGAACACCTGGGCGTAGAACGACAGCTCGCTGTCCAGGGCCTGGCGGATGTTGGCGGCCTGCCGGAAGCCGTGCTGCTCGCCCGGGAAGGTGACGTAGGCCACCGGCACCCCCCTGGCCCGCAGGGCGCCGACGATCATCTCGGCCTGGTTGGGCGGGACCACCTCGTCCTCCAGGCCCTGGAGCACGATCAGCGGCCGGTCGAAGCCCTCGACGTGGTGGATCGGCGAGCGCTCGACGTACACGTCGCGGGCCTCGGGGTAGGGGCCGATCAGGCCGTCGAGGTAGCGGCTCTCGAACTTGTGGGTCTCGGTGGCCAGCGCCTCCAGGTCGGCCACGCCGTAGTGGCTGGCCCCGGCGGCGAAGGTGTCGCGGAAGGCCAGCACCGCCAGCGTCGTGTAGCCGCCGGCGGAGCCGCCCCGGATGCACAGCCGGGCGGGGTCGACCCGGCCCTGCTGGGCCAGCCAGCGGGCGGCGGCCTCGCAGTCGTCGAGGTCGACGACCCCCCAGGCGCCCCGCAGCTGGTTGCGGTAGGCCCGGCCGTACCCGGTGGAGCCGCCGTAGTTGACGTCCACCACGCCGAAGCCCCGGCTGGTCCAGTACTGGGTGCCCAGCTGGAGCATCGGACGGGCGGCGGCCGTGGGGCCCCCGTGGATCAGCACCAGCAGCGGCGGCGACTCCCCCGGGGGCGGCGCCGCCGCCTCGGGGTTGGTGGGCGGGTAGTAGAGCGCGTGGGCGGTACGGCCGCCGGTGGTGGGGAAGTCGACGGCCTCGGGCACCGAGAACCACGCGGGGTCGACGCCCAGGTCGCGGGGCGGCCGGAGGACCTCGGGCTCGCCCGCGCCGGCGCCGGGAGCGAGCCGGACCCGGACGACGGCGGGCTCGGCCGTGGGCGTCGCACCCACGAACACGATCCCGTCGCCCGCCGCCTGGAGCGACGAGACCGCGGTGTAGGGCAGGCCCAGGTCGGAGGTGGTGCCGTCCGTGCCGAGGACCGCCAGGTGGTCGCGGCCGCCGCGGGCGTAGGCGTAGGCGACCCGGCCGTCGTCGAGGAAGGCGAACGCCGACTGGCCGAAGACCCACGGCGGCCCACCCACCTCGAGCTCGCCCACCACCCGGGGCTCGACGTCGCCGCCGGGGGCCCAGCGGTAGAGGTTCCACCAGCCCGTGCGGTCGGCCACGAACCACAGCGACCCGTCGGCCGCCCACCGGGCCTGGGTGACCGACTCACCGTCGCCGTGGCCGCCGGGACCGTGGTCGGGCCGGCCCGCCACCACCTCGGGGTGGTGCAGCGCGGGGCCCACCGGGGTGTCCCGTAGCTCGCTCACGCAGAGCTCCGACGCGTCCCAGGGCATGTCCGGATGGGACCACTGCAGCCAGCACAGCCGCCGGCCGTCGGGCGAGAACCGGGGGCCGGACACGAAGTCGGGCCCCGACACCAGCGTGCGTGGCGCCATCTCGCCGGCCGCGTCCAGCACCACGATCTCGTTCACCACGTCGGCCGGCGCGACGCCCGGCGGATGGTGCTCGCGCACCACGGCGAGCCACCGGCCGGTCGGGTCGAGGTCGCCGTCGGCCCAGCGGTCGCCGCGGTCCGCCACGGGCTCGGGAGTCACCGGCTCGGGCGCGCCGTCGCCCTCCTGGCGGTAGAGGCGCTGGTCGGCCCAGTTGGCGAACCACAGGGCCGGTCCCCGGCACCACCAGGCCCCGCCGCCGTACTCGTGGACTGCGGTGCGGGCGTTGAACCCCTCGGGGAGCCGCTCGGCCGTCGTGCCGTCGGGCTGCCGCTGGACGACCTGCGTGCGGCCGGCCTCCTCGGGCCGGGCCTCGCCCCAGGTGACCGTGTCGCCGTCGACGGCGACCCCGCCGAGCCCGGCCGCCGCCTTGACCACGAGGGCTGACGTGATCGGGGTGGTCCAGGAGCCGTAGGGTTCCATCGCCCGGAGGGTAGCGTCGGCGGGCCGCCGCTCCCGTGGAGCGGCCGCGAGGCGGGTGCACGACCCGCCGAGCCTCGCCACAACCGGGGAATCGCCTGGCGACGCGGCCCCGACACACAGTCAGGATCTTGCGGTGGAGTGCGGTAACTGTCGAACGATGAACGCCCCGGGCGTCCGGGTGTGCGTCGGCTGCGGCCGCCCGCTCGCCGACGCCCCCGCTCCGGGCCCGGCGAGCCCTACCCGCCCGCCGGCGGCGGCTACCCGCCCGGCTCCTACCCGCCCGGCGGCGGTTACCCGCCCGGCGGCCAGCCGCCCCGCAAGTCCAGGCGGGGTCTGTTCATCGCGCTGGCGGTCGTGCTGGTGGTGGCGCTCGGCGCGGCGGCGTTCATCCTGCTGCAGCCCGAGGACGACGGCGTGGAGATCGTGCTCGAGCCCATCGGCCTGGTGCAGGAGGACGACTTCGCCGGCAACCTCGACGTGGGCGAGGCGGCCGGCGTGGCGGCCAGCGCCGCGTCGGTCGCCCCCGAGGTGCCCGACCCCCGCACCGAGGACGTGGCCACGCCGTTGTCGGGCCACATCGTGCAGGGCGCCGACCCGGCGGTCTACGGCGGCAGCCGCGACACCCAGGTGTGCGACGTCGCGCAGCTCGTCGCCTTCCTCACCGACCCCGCCAACGCCGGGAAGGCCGAGGCCTGGGCGGGCGTGCTCGGCGTCGACGTGGCGGGGATCCCCGACTTCGTGGCGGGGCTGACCGCGGTGCGCCTGCGCTTCGACACCCGGGTCACCAACCACGGGTTCAACGACGGCGAGGCCACGCCGTTCCAGTCCCTGCTGGAGGCCGGCACCGCGGTGCTCGTCGACAACACCGGCGTGCCGCGGGTCAAGTGCAACTGCGGGAACCCGCTGGCCGAGCCCGAGGGGCTCCAGGGCGTCAGCGAGTCCGAGGCCCTCGACCTCGAGGCGGTGGCCCAGAACCCGGACGAGGCCTGGGAGGGCCTCGACCCGGCGCAGGCCGTCAAGGTCGAGCCCGGCGCGGAGGTCCAGGAGATCACGCTCGTCGACTTCGACGAGGGCGGCCTCATCCAGCGACCCGTCGGGTCCGACGGCGCCTCCAAGCGCGACACCGGCACCGGCGACGTCCAGGTGACGCTGTCGTGGGCGTCCGACTCGGACCTCGACCTGCACGTCACCGAACCGGACGGGACCGAGATCGACTACATCAACACCGGCCCGACCTCGACGGGAGGCGAGCTCGACGTCGACTCGAACATCAACTGCGACAACGACGGCGGCGTCGAGAACGTGTTCTGGCCGGTGGGCGAGGCGCCGTCCGGCAGCTACGCGGTGAGCGTCGAGGGCTTCCGGCTGACCCGGGACGACGGCTCCGACTGCGGCGGCGGCGACTTCACGC
>DASSUD010000437.1:0-7193 GCA_035707385.1 Acidimicrobiales bacterium | reverse complement strand
GTCCAGAAGGCCGCCACCACCCACACCACCAGCCGGGTGCGGGTGACGTCCACGCCGAGGCCCCGGGCGCCGCCCTCGCTGTCGCGCACCGCCCGCAGGCCGAGGCCCAGCCGCGACCGCAGCACGAACACCACGAGGGCGGTGGCGCCCACGGCGAGAGCCAGCGCCAGCCAGTAGGTGATGTCGTCGCGGGCGTCGCGGGAGTAGCCGCCGAGCGAGGAGCGGGTGAGGCTGCGGACGTCGCCCCCGGCCAGCGAGTCGCTCTCCACCACCAGCAGCCGCACCACCTCGGCGATCACCCACGTGCCGATGGCGAAGTAGCCGCCCTTGAGCCGGAAGGCGAACAGCGCCACCGGGACCGACAGCACCGCGGCGACGACCCCGGCCAGCGCCACCGACAGGTACGGGTCGACGCCGCGGTCCTCGGCCAGCGTGAGCAGCGCGTACACCCCGATGCCCACGAACATCTGCTGACCGATCGAGACCAGCCCGGCGAAGCCGGCCAGCAGGTTCCACATCTGGGCCAGGGACAGGTAGATCAGCACCACGACGAGCGGGGTCTGCAGCGTGCGCTCCGGATCCCAGAGCGGCAGGGTGGCCAGGGCGACGACCAGCGCGCCGGACACGACGAGGCCGGCCGTCGACTCGGGCGTCGAGCGGCGGATGCGGGCGGCGTCACTCATCGGCGCACCCTTCGGGATGCGCGCAACGAGCGATCGGCCCTTCGGGCCGAGAAACACACTGTGCTCATGGTTCGCTCGCTCACGCTCGTTCCCTCCGCCCGAACAGGCCCTGGGGCCGGAACGCCAGCACGACCAGGAACAGCAGGTGCCCGTACAGCACGCCGGACAGCAGGTCGTAGCGGACGTCGACCTGGTTGCCCAGCGCCTGGGCCAGGCCCAGCACGATGCCGCCGACCAGCGTCCCCCACAGCGAGCCGAGGCCGCCGATGACGACCGCCTCGAACCCGAACAGCAGCACGGCGGGCCCTTCGGCGGGCCCGAACGTCCCCCGCACGCCGAGGAACACCCCGGCCAGCGCCACCGTGGCGAACGAGATGGCCATCACCCGCCCGTGGACGCTGCGGTCGTCGATGCCCATGAGCCGGGCGGTGTCCGGATCGTCGGCCGTGGCCCGGAACGCCCGCCCCGAGCGGGTCCAGGAAAGCATCCCCTGCAGCGCCACCAGCACCGCGACCGCGGTGGCCAGCGTCAGCAGCGGCAGCCAGCCGACCGCGATCCCGTCGGTGAGCCGGATGCTGCGGGTCTCGATCGAACCGGCGTCGAGGCCGCGGGAATCCGCGCTGTACCGCTCCAGCAGGGCGTTCTGGATCACGACGCCCAGCCCGAACGTCACGAGGATCGCCGGCAGCGGGTCCGGCCCCATCGTGCGGTCGAACACCAGGCGCTGGAGCACGTAGCCGCCCGCGGCCATGACCGGCACGACGACGAGCAGCGACACGAACGGGTTGACGTCCAGGGCGGACGTCGTCGACACGGCCAGGTAGGCGCCGAGGATGGCGAGGTCGCCGTGGGCCAGGTTGACGAACCGCATGACCCCGAACGACAGCGACAGCCCGGTGGCGAACAGCGCGAACAGCCCACCGAGCAGCACTCCCTGCACCGCGGCGTTCGCCCAACTCACGGGCGAAGCTCCGGCGCACCCGTCACCCGCCCGAAGTAGGCGGCGGTGATCGCCTCCCGGTCGAGGGCCGCCGGTGCGCCCACCAGCGACACCCGCCCCTCCAGCAGGCACACGACCCGGTCGGACACGGCCAGCGCCTGGCTGATGTCCTGCTCCACGATCAGCACCGTGGTGCCGCCCTCGATGACGCCGGGCAGCGCCTCGTACAGCCGCCGCACCACCACCGGTGCCAGGCCCAGCGACGCCTCGTCCCACAGCATCAGCCGGGGGTTGCTCATCAGCGCCCGCCCGATGGCCACGGCCTGGCGCTCCCCGCCGGACAGCACGTCGGCCGGCCGGCCCAGCAGCGGCTCGATCAGCGGGAGCACCCCGAGCACCCGCGCCACCGTCCACGGGCCTGCCCGGCGGCTGTGGGCGCCGACGAGCAGGTTCTCCTCGGCGGTCAGGCTGGCGAACAGGCGGCGGCCCTCCGGGACGAGGGCGATGCCCTCCGCCACCCTGCGGTGGGCGGGCACGGCCAGCAGGTCACCGCCCGCGAACCGCACGGTGCCGCCCGTGGCGGGGACGAGACCGGCGAGCGTGCGCAGCAGCGTCGACTTGCCGGCCCCGTTGGCCCCGATGACCGCCACCGTCTCGCCCTCGTCCACCCGCAGGTCGACGCCGAACAGCGCCTGGAACGCCCCGTAGCCCGCCGACAGGCCCGACACGTCGAGCAGCGTCGTCACTCCGGCGCCACCCCCATGTAGACCTCCTGCACCGCGGGGCTGGCCATCACCTCGGCCGGGTCACCCTCGGCGATCTTGCGGCCGAAGCTCATCGCCACCATGCGGTCCACGACAGCCAGCAGCGCATGCACGACGTGCTCGATCCACACGATCGTCGTGCCCTCGGCGTGCAGGGCCTTCACGTCGTCGACGAGCTCCAGCACCTCGGCGTCGGTGAGGCCGCCGGCGATCTCGTCCAGCAGCAGCACCCGGGGCCCGGTGGCCAGCGCCCGGGCCAGCTCCAGCCGCTTGCGCGCCAGCAGCCCGAGGGTCCCGGCCCGGTCGTTGGCCCGGTCCGCCAGGTGGGTCCGCTCCAGGGCCGCGAGCGCGGGGCCCGTCGCCTCCTTCTCCCGGCGGGGGGAGCCCGAGCCGAACACGGCCGCCACCAACACGTTCTCGAACACCGTCATGTCCTCGAACGGCCGCGGCACCTGGGAGGTCCGCGCCAGGCCGGCGCGGCAGCGGCGGTCGGGGCGCTGCCGCGTCACGTCGGCGCCGGCGAACACGATCGCCCCCGCGTCCGGGCGCTCGTCGCCGGCGACGAGGTCGATCAGCGTCGTCTTCCCCGCCCCGTTGGGGCCGACGATCCCGAGCGCGTCCCCCTCGGCCACCGCCACCGACAGGTCGTCGATGACCTTGACCCCGAAGGACTTCGAGACGGCCCGGACGTCGAGCAGGGCGTCGGTCATGCGATCGGCTGGATCTGCCCGTCGACCGGGAGGTCGGGCAGCTGCGCGTTGACGTTGATGGCCAGCTCCAGCGGGTACTGCTGCCCCTCGACCCACTGGCCCGCCACCAGCGGCGTCTTGGAGAAGTGGGGCACCGGGCCCGACGAGAAGTCGATCGGGCCCACCACCGTGGCCAGGTCGGTGGCGTCCAGCGCCTCGCTGACGGCGTCGACGTCGGCCGAGCCCGCCCGCGTGAGGGCGTCGAGGGCCACCTCGAACAGGGCGTGGGCGAACCCGAGCGGCTGGGTGGGCTGGTTCCCGGTCTCCTCCTCGAACGCGGCGGCCAGCTCGGCTGCGGTCTGGCCGGTGAGCGACGACGTGAACGGGTGCCGCTCGGTCCACCACACCTCGGTGCTGAGCCCGTCGCCCCGCGGGAACGACTCGACCGCGCTCGGGAACAGCAGCGCCTTGGCCACCGTGACCACCGGGGGCGCGTAGCCCTGCTGGATCGCCTGGCTCTGGAAGTTGGCGAACGTCGGCGGCGGCACCACGCCCGACACGATCGTGACGCCGGCGTCGCGGAACTGGTCGATCTGGGAGCTGAAGTCCTGGGTGTCGAGCGGGAACCGGCCGGGGTCGACCACGGTGAACCCCGCGGCCTCCAGCGCCGGCGGGAAGCCCACGTTCGCGTCGCTCCAGGCGTTGCCGTCGGGGTCGTTGGGCCACAGCCCGCCGACCACCTTGGCCACGCCCGCCTGCTCCCACAGGGCGATGAAGTTCTCGATCACGTCCTCGAGGCCCCAGAAGAAGTGCCAGTTGTAGGCGGATGCCTGCTCGGGCTCCTCGACGTCGGGCCCGAGCTCCCCGCCGGTGCCTAGGTAGTGCGGCTGCCACGGGGCGACGGTCGAGATGCACGGGATCTCGCCCAGGTCGCAGGCGCTGGCCACGGGGACCGTCGTGTCGGGTGTCGACGACACCAGCATGATGTCGACGCCCTCGCTGATCAGCTCCTGGGCCACCTCCCCCGCCCGGCCGGCGTCCGACTCGCTGTCGCGGTCGATGATCTCGATGGCGTCGCCGTACCGATCGGCCATGGCGGCCAGCACGAACGAGTCGGCCTCGCCGAACGGCGCCAGCGGGCCGGTGCGGGGCGTCACGTAGCCGATGCGGGCGGACGGGATGTCGCCGCCGCCGGCGCCTCCCCCGCCGCTGCCGCCCGAGCTGTCGTCGTCGTCTCCGCAGCCGGACAGGAGCCCGCCGCCGATGCCGGCGGCCGCCGCGCCCTGCAGGAACCCGCGCCGCGTGAGCACGAGCCGGCTCCGATGCTGTCTGGTCATGATGCCCCCCTGGGTGCTGTCGCTAGCGAATGGCGGGGACGGCGGCCGGGCGCCGCCCCGTGAACGCGTCGTCGAGCATCCGGCGGATGCCCTCCGGCTCGGGCGTCCGGACGTTGCCGGCGGCCTCGGCCACGACCCGGCGGGTCGCCTCCTCGAGCCCGCCCTCCGGCATGCCGATCGCCCGCAGGCTCGTCGGTGCCCCGATGGCCGCGGCCAGGTCGTACAGGGCGCCCGGGGCGTCGCCGGTGCCGAGCGCGGCCTCGATGGCCCGCAGCGCCTCGGGGACGGCCGGCGCGTTGTACGCCAGCGCGTGCCCGAGCACGACCGCGTTGGTGTCGCCGTGGTCGAGGCCGAAGGTGCCGCCGAGCACGTGGCAGGTCTTGTGGTGCAGCGCCGTGCCGGCCGCCCCGAGCGCAGCCCCGGCCAGGTAGGCGCCGTACAGCGCCTCGGTGCGGGGTCCGATGTCGCCCGGCGCGGCGACGGCGGCCGGCAGGCTGCGGTGCAGGGCCCGCATCCCCTCCAGCGCCATGAGCGTCGTGACCGGGTTGGCGCGCGGGCCGTACAGGGCCTCGACGCAGTGGGCGAGGGCGTTCATGCCCGAGGGTCCGGCGACCCGGGGCGGGAGGCCGAGGGTCAGCTCCGGGTCGTAGACCACCACCTCGGGCTTCACCCGGGGATCGGTGCCGGTGCGCTTGTGGCCGCCCTCGGTGAGACCCCAGATGGCCGTCATCTCGGACCCGGCGTAGGTGGTCGGGACCGCCACCGTGCGGACGTCCCGCTCCAGGGCGATGGCCTTGCCGAAGCCGATGGCCGAGCCGCCACCCACCGCCAGCACGGCGTCGGCCGCGACGTCCGCGGCCAGCGCGCGCGCCTCGGTGGCCGCGGCCAGCGGCACGTGCTGCGCCACGGCGCGGAACCGGCCCACCACCCGGTCGCCCAGCAGGTCATGGACCGGTGCGCCCTGGCGGTCGCTCGCCACCAGCAGCACGCGGGCGGCGCCGAGCAGGTCCAGCTCGGCGGGCAGGGCGGCGAGCGAGCCGGGGCCGAACACCACCCGCCCGGCCAGGGCGTCGTAGGTGAAGGCCCTCATGCCACCCGGTCCGCGGCCGGCGCCAGCTCCCGCAGGGCGTCCAGCTCCTCACCGGTGGGCGGCTCGGTCGCCGCCACGTCGCGGTCGACGGCCAGGTCCCAGCCGGTGGCAGCCCGGGCCTCGTCGACCGTGCGCCCGGGGTGGAGGCCGGCCAGGACCAGCTCGTCCCGGTCGGGGTCGCGCTCCAGCACGCCGATGTCGGTCACGACGGTCGCCACCCGGTCGCCGAGCGAGGTGCGGAACCCGACGCGCTCGACCAGCGCCCGGGGGCTGTGGCGCAGGATGACCACCA
Source organism: Acidimicrobiales bacterium (assembly GCA_035707385.1). GTDB lineage: Bacteria > Actinomycetota > Acidimicrobiia > Acidimicrobiales > VFJN01 > ZC4RG19. The sequence continues at coordinate 1,398 of DASSUD010000437.1, read as the reverse complement.
CCCGCCCGCACGACCGGGCGATCTCGGGCGCCCCGCCGGCGCCGGGCAGGCGGACCCGGGGCGCGTCGTAGGGGCCGATGACCGTGGTGTTGATGTCGCCCCGCCGGTCGAGCTCCGCGGCGCCCAGGAAGCCGACGTCGATGCGCCCCGGTTGGAGCCAGTAGTTGAAGATCTCCGGCACCGACACGACCGCGTCGGCCGTCTCGGCCAGCTCGCCGTCGCCGATCGACAGCGGGATGGTCCGGGGCTTCGACCCGATGGTCCCCGACTCGTACACCAGCACCAGGCCCGGCGCGTGCGTGTGCCGGGCCAGGTTGGCGGCCAGCGACGGGATGCCGATCCCGACGAAGCACACCTCGCCGTCGGCGAGGTGGCGGGCCGCGGCCACCGTCATCATCTCGTCGGCCGTGTAGCCGGCGGCCAGGGTCACGTGCCGGCCCCAGCGGCGAGCCACGGGTAGCGGGCGGTGTCCTGGCCCGCGTAGTCGGGATCGAGGTAGATGAACACCCGCTGGATGAGGAAGTCGCGGATCTCGAACACGTCGCACCAACGGCCCGCGGCCCAGTCGGGGACCCCGGCCCGCCACGGCCCGTCGCGGTGCTCGCCGTGGCTGGTGCCCTCGCACACGACCATGTCCGAGCCGGAGAAGACCCAGTTGAACTCGGAGTAGTGGTGCTCGATCGACTCGAGCGTCCCGCCCACGTCGCCGAACAGCTTGCCGATCTGGTCCTTGCCGGAGGCGATGCCCCACTTGGGGAAGTACACCTGGGCGTCGTCGGCGAACAGGTCGAGGATGCTGCTGCCGTCCGAGGTCACGCCGCCCCGGTCGAACGCCTTGAGGTACTCGACCGCCACGCTCTTGCGCTGCTCGTCGGTCATGGTCTGGGTGGCTACGGCCATCGGGGTCCCCCCTCGTCACGCCGTGCTCGGCACGAAGCCGGTCACGTGGGTCTGCATCCACTGGCGGAAGGTGGCGCGGTCCCGGCTGATGCCGTCCCACGCCGCGTACGCTGCGTTGTCCCGCACCGAGTAGCCGTGCGCGTAGCTGGGCGCCGCGCCGCCCGGGACCGCGGCCACGGCGGTCACGACCCACGACGGCAGCACCACGGCGCCCGGCCGGTCGTCCAGGGCGTCCACGATCTCCTCGACGGTCACGATCGAGCGGCGGGCGGCCAGCACCGCCTCCTTCTGCACGCCGGTGATGCCCCACAGCTGCACCGTGCCGGCGCGGTCGGCACGCTGGGCGTGGACGATCGTGACGTCCGGCCGCAGCGCGGCCACCGCGGTGAGCCGCTCGCCGGTGAACGGGCAGTCGACGGCGGCCACGTTGGCGGTGCAGCCGGGCAGGTCGGTGCCGTCGTAGCCCCGCAGCACCGCGAAGGGGAGCCCCGACGCCCC
>DASSUD010000436.1:0-3186 GCA_035707385.1 Acidimicrobiales bacterium | reverse complement strand
CGGGACCCCGCGGGGAACGAGCTCGCCGTCTGGGGCGAGTGATGGTGGGTGCCCCCGGCACCCGACGGCGTGGCCGTCGAGCGCCGGAGGCGACCCGAGCGGCCCGCTACGAGTCGTCGCCGAAGGTTCCCCCGAAGATGTCGGAGTTCCCGAACGTCGGCGGGCACTGGTTGTTGGGGCCCGGGCGCAGCGCAGTCGAGTGGGCGTTCGGCAGCTCGGCGGCCGAGGCCCGATCCCGCGGGCGATCGGCCACGATCGGCTGGGCCCCGCCGGCCAGCACGTCCTCCACGAAGGCCTGCCGGTAGGCGTTGATGGCGGGACACACGCTGCCGTTGCGCATGTCGTTCCACACGGCGGAGCCGAAGTCACGGGTGGCGACGGCGTAGTTGTAGTCGCCGAGGAACTCGGAGGTGAGCCCGTTGGCGCTGGATGCCCGGCCGTCGCCGGCGGCGCCCCGGAGCAGCGTGGTCCAGGCCCCGACCGCGCCGGTGGCGGCGTTCACGTCCGCGTGGCGGACCACCCCGAGGACCCGGCGCGGGGACGAGGTCTCGTTCCGCCAGGGGTCCAGCCAGGCGTTGTAGACCAGCCATGCGTCGGTGCCGTCGGGCGAGATGGCGATGGCCGGGAAGTTGGCCCGGTCCGCGCCGTCGTTGGCGTCCAGCGGCGCCGAGTAGGTCGCGCCGCCGTCGGTGGAGCTCACGACGTAGGCACGCTCGCCGTTGGTGCCGGCCCTGTCGTCCGACCACGTGATCAGGATCTGATCGGTGGCGTCGGCGCCGGACGGTGCCCCGTTGGCGATGTCGATGCTCGGGAAGCTGTTGGTGCGAGCCCCCGCGATGCCGTCGATCGTGAACCGGCCCTGCGCGGGATCGAACTGCCCGATGCCGGCGATCGGCTGCACGATCGCCCGTGGGCGCTCGAAGTTGGCGCCGCCGTCGAAGGAGCGCGCCTGGAAGAACACGCCCTCGCCGGTGCGGATGTCCGTCCCGATCCACACCACGTACACGACCCCGGCGCTGTCCGTCCGGATGGCGCAGCCCTGGCGGCCACCGGTCTCGCTGTTGTTCGTGGCGGCCGTGAGCTGGCGGGTCCGCCACGTGTCGCCGCCGTCGCTCGACGCCGCGAACAGCACCGGCCCCGAAACCGCGAGCGCTTGACCTGGTGACGCAAAGTCCCCTTACCCGCTCGCAGCGTCCGCAAACCGGTGCGGCCGAGCGCGGCGAGGGCGGCGTCGTCGCCGCGCCCGGCGCGCACCCGGCCTACGATCCCCGGGTGCATGCGGGGGAGGTCGACGTGACGTGGCGGGCCGAGCACGTGCTCGAGATCGACGGCGTGGACTTCGTCGCCCGGGGGGCCGCTGACCGCTTCACGTCGGCGCCCGACCGGTTCTGCCTGGTGAAGCGACCCGACCTGGCCGCCAAGTACCTCGACCTGCTGGCCGAGCTGCGGCCCGCGACGATCGTGGAGCTGGGGGTCTACCAGGGCGGGAGCTGTGCCCTGATGGCGCTGGCGGCGAACCCCGAGGTCCTGGTGTCGGTGGAGCTGAGCGGGGAGCGCGTCCCGGCCCTCGACACGCTGATCGCCCAGCGCGGCCTGGGCGACCGCGTCCACGTCCACCACGGCATCGACCAGGCCGACGGTCCCGCCCTCGCCGGCCTCGTCGACGACCACCTCGCCGGCCGGCCGCTCGACCTGGTGGTGGACGACGCCTCCCACCTCGTCGGCCCGACCAGGGCGTCGTTCAACATCCTGCTGCCGCGCCTGCGCCCGGGCGGGGTCTACGTCATCGAGGACTGGTCGTGGGCGCACATCGGCTACGGGGCGCACCGGCCGGCGGAGACACCGCTGACCGTGCTGGTCTTCGAGCTCACCATGGCGCTGCCGTCCCGCCCGGGGCTCATCGCCGAGCTGCGGGTCGACCGCGACTGGGCCATGGTCGTGCGGGGCGACGCCGAGGTCGACCCCACGGACTTCGACGTGTCGGCGTGCTACTCGCCCCGGGGCAGGGCACTGCTGGCAGAAGAGGTGCGCTGACATGGACGGGCTGGCCGTGCCGAGGGCCGGCGCCCTCGGCGCGTCGTCCCCGTCGCGCTCAGGGTGACCTGGCCGCGAGCAGCACGCTCGCGGCCAGCGCCACCAGCAAGATCGCGGCCGTCACGACGGACGCGAAGCGGAGGTCGGAGCTGACGCCGGCGACCCTCGACGCCACGGCCACAGCCACCAGGTGGACGAGGACGAGGGGGAGGACGTGCCGCCGGGACCGACCGGCGGCGCGGAGCCGGCCCGCGCGGCCGGCGAGCCACTGCCCGGCGGGCAGGGTCAGGAGGAGGCCCAGGCATCCGACGGCACCGACGATGGAGGGCTCCCGACCCCGCCCGCCCACAGCGGCCACCCAGAGGAGCAGGGCGGCGGCGGCGCCGGCACCCGGGGGGCCCAGGCGGCCACGCCCGAGCGGCCAGCCGCGCACCGCCAGGGGCACACTCGCCCCGAGCAGCGCCGCCGCCTGCTCGGTGTCCGGCACGGCGGCGAAAACCCCGGCGGCCGAGACTGCGTAGAGGACCGGTGTCAGCCCGACCGGCCCGTACCCGACATCGGTCCGGCTGGCTGCGGGCACACCGGCGACCAGGCCGGCGACCAGGAGACCGCGGACCCAGGCCGTCGACGAGGCATCGGCGGCGAGGAGGTAGGCGGGTGGAACCATCACGCCGAGCCCCGCCAGCCATGCGGTGCCGCCCCGGGGTCGCCGCGTGAGCCAGACGGCGGGCACGGTGACGCCGGCCAGTCCAACCACGGTGGACGCGGTCACCGGCCAGGTCCGGCCGACCGCACCCAGGGCGGCCGCCGTCACCAGGAGGCCGGGGACCGCCACCCGGTAGCGCTCGCGGTCGTCGGGCTCCCCCCACGGGCCGGCACGTCCCCTGGTGAGGAACGCCGCCACGACGAGGGCGAGGGTGGCCAGCCCCAGGCCCCACAGGAGCTCCTCGACCGGGAAGTCGCGCAGCGTGATGCGCACCCCGACGATCTCCACGGGCCACACTCTGGCGTCCGTCCGCGTCGGAAAGCGACACGGACGGACGCCAGAGGGGGATCAGGTCGCGGCGCGAGGGGAAGCGGGTGGCGCGACCGCCTCCGCCGCGGCAGACTTGCCGGCGATGGGGATGGGGGAGAAAGGTGCGCGCGCTGCTG
>DASSUD010000435.1:0-3920 GCA_035707385.1 Acidimicrobiales bacterium | reverse complement strand
AGGTGGGTCACTCGGGCACGCTCGACCCCGACGCCACCGGCGTCCTGGTGCTGGGGGTGGGCCGGGCGACCCGGCTGCTCACGTTCCTGTCCGGGCTGCCCAAGCGCTACGTGGGCGAGGTGGTGCTGGGCACGGCCACCGCCACGCTCGATGCCTCGGGCGAGGTGACGGGCACGTGGGACATGTCCGGCGTGACCCTCGACGCGCTGCGCCGGGCCGCGGCCGGGCTCACCGGCGACATCGACCAAGTGCCGCCGATGGTGTCGGCCAAGAAGGTCGACGGGCGCCGCCTGCACGAGCTGGCCCGGTCCGGGGTGGAGGTCGCGCGCGCCCCGGTCCGGGTGCGGGTCGACGCCTTCACGGTGGGCGAGGCGGTGGCGCCGGGGGTTTTCCCGGTGGAGGTGGCCTGCTCGGCGGGGACCTACGTGCGGTCGTTGGCGGCCGATCTGGGCACGGCGCTGGGTGGGGGCGCCCACCTGCGGGCGCTGCGGCGGCTCGCCGTGGGCCCGTACACGATCGAGGAGGCGGTCGCCCTGGCCGACCTGGCGCCCGAGCGGCTGCTGGCCCCGGTCGAGGCCCTGCGGGGACGTCCCCGGCTGGTCGTCGACGCGCCCACGGCGGCGCTGGTGGCCCACGGCCGTGTGCTGGCGGCCGCGGCGCTGGGCGCCGAGGGCGCGGGCCCGTGGGCGGTGGTGGACGAGGCCGGCACGCTCTTGGCGGTGTACGAGCCCCACCGGGAGGGCACGGTCAAGCCGGCCGTGGTGCTGGCGGAGCCGACCACAATCTGACGCCCCGTCAGCTCGGGCGTAACCTCCGGGTATCGACCCGTTCGCACCGGCCCGGCTCGGCCCCCTCACGCTGCGCAACCGCATCGTCAAGGCCGCCACGTTCGAGGGGCTGACCCGCACCCACGTCGTCAGCGACGAGCTCGTCGAGTTCCACCGGCGGGTGGCCGCCGGCGGGGTGGGGCTGACCACGGTGGCGTACTGCGCCGTCTCGCCCGACGGGTGCGGGACCCCCAACGAGCTGATCGTCACCCCCGACGCCGCGCCCGGCCTGGCCCGGCTGGCGGACGCGGTCCACGCCGAGGGCGCGGCGGTGTCGGCCCAGATCGGCCACGCCGGCGCGGTGGCGGCCGGCACGGGGCGGCGGGCCGTGTCGCCGTCGCCGGTGTTCAGCCCGCTGGCCATGCGGCGGACGCGGGCCGTCACCCCGGACGAGATCGCCCGGATCGTGGGCGACTTCGCGGCGGCGGCGCGGATCGTGGCCGCCGCGGGGTTCGACGCGGTCGAGGTCCATCTCGGGCACGGCTACCTGCCGAGCGAGTTCCTGAGCCCCCGCCTCAACCGGCGGGGCGACGAGTGGGGTGGCTCGCTCGAGAACCGGGCCCGCTTCCCCCGTGCCATCGCCCGGGCCGTGCGGGAGGCGGTGGGCGACCGCGTGGCGGTGGTGGCCAAGGTCAACATGGCCGACGGGGTGCGGGGCGGCCTGTGGCTCGACGAGAGCGTCGAGGTGGGCCGCATGCTGGAGGCCGACGGCGCGCTGGACGCCCTGGTGCTGTCGGCGGGCAGCTCGCTGCAGAACCCCATGTACCTGTTCCGGGGCGAGGCACCGGTGGCCGAGATGTCCCGCGCCATGCCCCGGGCGATCCGGCCCGCGTTCCGGCTGGCGGGCCGGGCCTTCCTGCACGAGTACCCGTTCCAGGAGGCGTACCTGCTGCCCTACGCCCGCCAGTTCCGCGCGGCGCTCGACATGCCCCTGGTCCTGCTGGGCGGCGTCAACCGCCTCGACACGGTGCAGGCCGGGCTCGACGAGGGCTTCGAGCTCGTGGCCATGGCCCGGGCGCTCCTGCGCGAGCCCGACCTGGTGGCCCGCTGGCAGCGGGGGGCGACCCAGGAGTCGCTGTGCGTCCACTGCAACAAGTGCATGGCCACCATCTACCGGGGGACGCACTGCGTGCTCGTCGAGTGAGGGTGGGTACCATCGGACCGCCATGTCCGACGCCGAGCCCCACATCGCGGGTTCGCTGATCGACCTGATCGGCGAAACGCCCCTCCTGCGGTTGAACCGGGTGACCGAGGGGCTGACCTGCACGGTGGCGGCCAAGCTGGAGATGCTCAATCCCGGCGGCAGCGTCAAGGACCGCCCCGCCCTGGCCATGATCACCCGGGCCGAGGAGGAGGGCCTGCTCCGGCCCGGCGGCACCATCGTCGAGCCCACCTCCGGCAACACGGGCGTGGGCCTGGCCATCGTGGCCGCCGAGCGGGGCTACCGCTGCATCTTCGTGGTCACCGACAAGGTGGCGCCCGAGAAGGTCCGGCTGCTGGAGGCCTACGGCGCCGAGGTGATCGTGTGCCCGGTGGCGGTCGAGCCCGACGACCCGGCGTCGTACTACTCGGTGTCCGAGCGCCTGGTGCGGGAGACCCCCGGGGCCTTCCGGCCCAACCAGTACGACAACCGCTGGAACCCCTGGGCCCACGAGCAGACCACCGGGCCCGAGATCTGGCGGCAGACCGCGGGGCGCATCACCCACTTCGTGGCCGGGGTCGGCACCGGCGGCACCATCACCGGCGTGGGCCGCTACCTGAAGGCGCAGGCCCCCGGCGTGCAGATCGTGGGCGCCGACCCCGCCGGCTCGGTCTACTCGGGCGGATCGGGGCGGCCGTACCTGGTGGAAGGCATCGGCGAGGACTTCTGGCCCACCACCTACGACCCGGACCTGGTCGACCGGGTGGTGCCGGTCAGCGACGAGGACAGCTTCCTCATGGCCCGCCGGGTGACTTGCGAGGAGGGGCTGCTGATCGGCGGGTCCGGGGGCACGGCCGTGGCCGCCGCCCTGGAGGTGGGCCGGGAGTGCGGGCCCGGCGACCTGGTGGTGGTGCTGATCCCCGACTCGGGCCGTGGCTACCTGTCCCGGGTGTTCGACGACGACTGGATGGCCGGCTACGGGTTCCTGCGGGGCGGGGAGCACACCGTGGCCGACATCCTCGACGACCGGGGCGCCGCCATCCCGCCGCTCGTGTACGTGGGTCCGGGCGACACCGTCTCCCGGGCCGTCAACGTGATGCGGGCCTACGGCCTGTCGCAGCTGCCGGTGGCCAAGGGCGAGATGCCCCTGGCCGCGGCCGAGATCCTGGGGGCGGTGGACGAGCTGGCGCTCATGGACCGGGCCTTCCACGACCCGGCGGTGATGGACGAGCCGGTCGAGAAGGTGATGGGGGAGCGGCTGCCCACCATCGGCGTCGGCCAGCCGATCGCGCTGGCCGTCGAGCTCCTGGACCGGGCGCCGGCGCTCGTGGTCCTGGCCGGCGGGCGGCCGCGGGCGGTGCTGAGCCGCACCGACGTGCTGCGGCACCTTTCCCAGGGCGCGACATGAGCGAGCGGAGCGATCGAACCATGAGCACAGTGCGGTACTCGGCCCGCAGGGCCGATCGGTCATTGTGCGCATCCCGAAGGGTGCGCCAATGAGCGAGGGGGGCGAGCGGGGCGAGCGGGGCTTCGAGACGCGGGCGGTCCACGCCGGCCACGAGCCGGACCCGGTCACGGGGGCCGTGGTCCCGCCGATCAGCCTGTCGACCACCTTCGCCCAGGAGCGGGTGGGCCGGCACCGGGGCTGGGAGTACGCCCGCACAGCCAACCCGACGCGGGCCGCCCTGGAGGCGTGCATCGCGTCGCTGGAGGGCGCCCGCTACGGGCTGGCCTTCGCCTCCGGGATGGCGGCCGAGGACGCCGTGCTGCGCCAGCTCCCGGCCGGGCGGGGCATCGTGCTCGGCGGCGATGCCTACGGCGGCACGTTCCGCCTCATCGACAAGGTGTACGGGGCGAGCGGCCACCCGTGGGTGGCCCGCGACCTCACCGACCCGGCCGGGCTCGATCGCCACTGGCCCGACGGCACGGGGCTGGTGTGGGCCGAGACGCCC
>DASSUD010000434.1:0-7157 GCA_035707385.1 Acidimicrobiales bacterium | reverse complement strand
CGGGACCGGGGCACCCCAGCGGTAGCGGGTGGTGGCCACGTTGTTGACCAGCTGGTTGAACCCGCACGACACGAAGTCGGCGAACTGCATCTCCACCACCGGGCGGAAGCCGTCGAGCGCCAGGCCCAGCGCCGCGCCGATGGCCCCGGACTCGATGATCGGGGTGTTGCGCACCCGGTCGGCCCCGAAGGCGTCCAGCAGGCCCTCGGTGGCCTTGAACACCCCGCCGAACGCGGCGATGTCCTGGCCCAGGAGCACGACCCGTTCGTCCGCGGCCAGCGCGGTGCGCAGGGCGTCGTTGACCGCGTCGAGGTACCGGGCCTCGGGGGCGTGCCCCGGTGGGGACGACGGCGTGACCGCGGCCCGGCGGATCGGGTCGGGCGGGGCGTAGGCCCGCGCCTCCTCGGCGGCCGGCTCGGTGGTGGGCTCGGCAGCGGTCAGCGCGTCCGCCACCAGGGCGTCGACCTCGGCCCGGACCTCGGCGGCCAGCTCGGACCGCTCGGACGGGACCAGCACGCCCCGGGCGTCGAGGCGGGCCTCCATGCGGGCGATCGGGTCCCGGGCCACCCAGGCCGCGAGCTGCGCGGCGGGAACGTAGTCGTTGCCGGTGGCCTCCTCGTGGCCCCGCATCCGGAACGTCTTGCACTCCAGCAGCGTGGGGCCGCGGCCGGCGCGGGCCCGGGCCGCCGCCCGCGACACGGCGTCGCGCACCGCCACCACGTCGTTGCCGTCGACGATCTCGCCGGCCATGCCGTAGCCCGCGGCCCGGTCGACCAGGTGGGCGCAGGCGTACTGCTCGGACACCGGGGTCGACAGGCCCCAGTGGTTGTTCTCCACCACGAACAGGACGCCGAGCTTCCACACCGCGGCCAGGTTCATGGCCTCGTGGACGTCACCCTCGCTGGTGGCGCCGTCGCCGACGAGCACGGCCGCCACCCGGTCCTCGCCCCGCAGCCGGGCGGCCAGGGCCAGCCCGTCGGCCACCGGGGCCATCGCCCCCAGGTGGCTGATCATGCCCACGACGTGATGGTCGAGCGTCCCGAAGTGGAAGGTGCGGTCCCGGCCGCCGGTGACGCCGCCCTCGCGGCCCAGCAACTGGCGGAACAGGACGCCGAGGTCCAGGCCCCGCCCCGTGAAGACCGCCAGGTTGCGGTGCACCGGCAGGATCCAGTCGTCGGGCCGCAGCGCCGCCACCAGGCCGACCGAGATCGCCTCCTGGCCGATCCCGGAGAACCACTTGGAGAGCTGTCCCCGCCGCAGCAGGGCCAGCATCTTGTCCTCGATGGCCCGGGGCAGCAGCAGCGCCCGGTACAGGTCGACCAGCTCGTCGTCGGACAGCTCGCCGGCCGCCACCGCGGTCTCGCGCCCGCTCAGGGGACCCAGCTCCCGCGCTCGGTCAGCACCTTCTTCAGGACGTCCGTGCGGTCGGTCATGATCCCGTCGACGCCCATGTCGAGGAGCCGGTGCATCTCGGCCGCGTCATTGACCGTCCACACGTGGACCGGCAGGTCGCGGGCGTGGGCCGCCGCCAGGAACCGGGGGGTGACCAGCGGGATCCGCCCCTGGCGCACGGGCACCTGGACGCAGGCGGCCGTGAAGCCGCCCGCCGGCAGGTGCCGGGCCGCGGCCACCAGCCGGGCCACCTGGCGGGGGCCCATCGACGTGCAGGCGCCCGGCCCCAGGGCCGCCTGGATGCGGGCCAGCCGCCGGTCGGAGAACGCGCCGAAGCACACCCTGTCGAGCGTGCCGGTCCGCCGCACCAGATCCACCAGCGGGTCGACCGCCGCGTCGTGCTTGGGATCGATGTTGACCCGCACGTCGGGCCATGCCGTGAGCAGGTCCTCGAGCAGGGGGACGCCCTCGCCGCCCCGGACCCTCGCCGCCCCCACCTCGGACCACGGCAGGTCGCCGATCACGCCGGTGCGGTCGGTGAGGCGGTCGAGGTGGTCGTCGTGGAACGCCACCAGCACGCCGTCGGCGGTGACGTGGGCATCGGTCTCGAGGTACCGGTAGCCGAGGGCCACGGCCGCCTCGAACGCCGCCATCGTGTTCTCGCCCGGGCCGCCCTCGGCGTGCGCCCCCTGGTGGGCGAACGCCAGCGGCCCCGGCCAGTCGAGGAACGGGAACGACGCCATCTGGTGCCGGACCGTAGCCGCCAGAGGCTAGACCAGCGGGGTAGACGCCGCCCCGAGGAGTGCGCCATGGCCCAGGTGACCGCCGTCCCGATCGGAGCCGACCGGGTGACCACCGACGACGAGATCGTGGTGGCCTCGCCCTACGACGGCAGCGAGGTCGGCCGGGTGCCGTCGTGCGGCGCCGCCCATGTCGACGCGGCCGTGGCCGCCGCCCGGGCCGCCCTGGCCGAGCCGCTGGCGGCCCACGCCCGCGCCGCGGTGCTCGACCGGGCCGCGGCGCTGCTGGCCGAGCGCCAGGAGGACTTCGCCCGCATCGTCGCGGCCGAGGCGGCCAAGCCCCTGAAGACCGCCCGGGTGGAGGCGGCCCGGGCCGTCGACACGTTCCGGTTCAGCGCCGCGGAGGCCCGCACGCTGGCCGGCGACGTGGTCCCGGTGGAGGCGGCGGCCCCCGGCGAGGGCAAGCTCGCCTTCACCCTGCGGGTGCCGATCGGGGTGGTCGGCGCCATCAGCCCGTTCAACTTCCCGCTCAACCTCGTGGCCCACAAGGTGGCGCCCGCCATCGCCGCCGGCTGCCCGGTGGTGCTCAAGCCGGCGAGCCAGACCCCCCTGTCGGCGCTGGCCCTGGCCCACCTGCTGCTCGACGAGTGCGGCCTGCCGGCGGGGTGGCTCAACGTGGTGACGGGGTCGGGCGGCGCGGTGGGCGACCCGCTGGTGACCCACGACGACGTCGCCATGGTCACCTTCACCGGCAGCCCCCCGGTGGGGTGGTCGATCCGCCAGAAGGTGCCGCGCAAGAAGGTCAGCCTCGAGCTGGGCAACAACAGCCCGGTGATCATCGAGGCCGACGGGGACTGGCGGGCCGCGGTGGCCAAGCTCAAGGTGGCCGGCTTCTCGCACGCCGGCCAGTCCTGCATCTCGTCCCAGCGGGTGCTGGTGCACCGCTCGATCCACGACGACCTGGTCGCCGAGTTGGTGGAGGCGGTCGGCTCGCTGGTGGTCGGCCCGCCCCTGGACGAGGACACCGACGTGTCCGCCCTCATCTCCCGCGACGAGACCGAGCGGGTCAAGGCGTGGATCGACGAGGCGGTCGGGGCGGGTGCCAAGGTGGCGGTGGGCGGCGACACCACCGGCGACGGCATCCTGCGGCCGACCGTGCTGACCGGCGTCAGCCCCGACATGCGGGTCTGCCGGGACGAGGTGTTCGGCCCGGTGCTGGCCGTGGCCGCCTACGACACGGTGGACGAGGCCATCGCCCTGGCCAACGACACCCGCTATGGCCTGCAGGCGGGCATCTTCACCGCCCGGATCGACGTGGCGCTCGATGCCGCCCGCCGTCTGGACTTCGGCGGCGTGCTCGTCAACGAGGTCCCGACGTGGCGAGCCGACCAGCAGCCCTACGGCGGCCTGCGCGACAGCGGCAACACCCGCGAGGGCCCGCACTACACCGTGCGGGAGATGACCGAGCAGAAGCTGGTCGTCCTGGGCTGATCCCGGGCGCTACTCGACGCCGTGGCGGCCGTTGCCGGCCGCGGTGGCCTCCGCCCGGCGCTGGCGGGTCTCCTCGAGACCGCGCTGGACACCGGCGGTGAAGGTGGTCAGCAGGGCGTGGACGTCGGTGGCCGCCGTGTAGGCGGCCGCGGACGGCTGCGGCCCGGGCCCCTGCGGAGGCGCGGGACGGCCGCGCAGGCGCACCACGTCGGTGTCCGGCAGCTGGGCACCCGCCACGCGCCGGCTCAACGGCCCGCCGGCGGGCGGTCGCGGCCCGCCGGCATCGCCGGGGACCTTCCCGGTGGGCGGGCCGGCCGCCGCGCCGGCCCGGCCCGGCGCCGGGGGCACGGGGGGCGGCACGGCGTCCCCGGGCCGGCTGCGGGGGCCGCCGGGCCGACCATTGCCGGGGGCGTAGCCGGGGAGCGAGGCGAACACGCTCGCCGCCGCGTCCACCGGTGACCGCGGCGGCCGCCGCGCCGGCCGGTCCTGCGGCAGGGCGGCGGGGTCGGTCGGCGCCGCGGGCCGTGGCGCGGGCGGTTGCCCCGCCGCGACGGGCCCGCCGGCCCGCTCGGGCGTGGGCGCCAGCGTGCTGGGCCAGATCCCCTGGGGCCCGCTGTCCTGCGACTCGAGGGCCGCGAAGCGGGCCGAGGACGCCCCTGCCGCCGGGCGCCGGGACAGGCCGGGCGGGGGGACCTGGACGCCGGGCGACAGGCGCACGGCGCGCTGGCCGTGGGGCGGCGTCACCGGCGCCGTGGTGACCGGCTCGCTCGTCAGCAGGTCGGCCGGCAGCACGACGGTGGCGGTGATCCCGTTCCCGGGGGTGCGGTCGAGCGCGACGCGGATGCCGTGGCGGGCGGCCAGGTTCCCGGCCACGTAGTGGCCCAGGTACTTGGACGGGGCGATGGTGAAGCTCTCGGTCCCCGCCAGGCGGCGGTTGGAGGCCTTGAGGTCCGCCTCGGTCATGCCGAGGCCGGTGTCGACCACGGCGAGCGTGTACGCGTCCCCGGACGGCCCGTCGTGGCGCCGCCGGCGGCCGCGGATGTCGACGGTCTGGTCGGGCGGCGAGAACACCAGGGCGTTCTCCACGAGCTCGGCCACGAGGTGGGCCAGGTCGGCGGCGGCCGAGCCCACGATGGTGGCCGGCTCGATGTCGCGCACGCTCACCCGGTGGTAGTCCTCGACCTCGCCCAGGGCGGCGCGGATGACGTCGCTGAGCCGCACGGGCGCCGTCCACTTCCGGGGTGGGTCGAAGCCGGCGAGCACCAGCAGCGACTCGGCGTTGCGCCGCATCCGGGTGGCCAGGTGGTCCAGCCGGAACAGGTCGGCCAGCGTCCGGGGATCGGTCTCGTTGCTCTCCAGCTCGGTGATGAAGTCGAGCTGGCGACCCAGCAGGTTCTGGTTGCGACGACCCAGGTTCACGAAGCTGTCGGCGATGTTGCGGCGCAGCACGGCCTGCTCGATGGCCAGGTCGAGGGCGGTGTCCTGCACGGTGTTGAGGGCGGCGGCCACGTCGGCCACCTCGTCGCGGGTGTGCACCGCCACCGGGGTCACCTGGGGCACGGACACGTCCTCCCCCGGCGGGGTGTCGAGGATCTGGTTGACCGCGTCGGGTAGCCGGCGCTCGGCCATGTCGGTGGCCTGGCGGGTGAGGGAGCGCAGCGGCCTCGTGATGGATCGGGACACCAGCCACGTGAGGGTGATGGCGGCGCCGAGGGTGGCGACGGCCAGCCCGATGTAGAGGCGTTCGCGTCCGGAGGCGGCGGCGTTGAGCTCGTCGGCACGTGCGTTGAGCCCGGTGGTCAGGGCGTCGCGCAGGCCCATGAAGCCCTCTTCGGGCGGTGCGTAGAGGCTGTCGAGCATGGCGTCGAACGAGATCTGCTGACCGGCCAGGGCGGCGTCCATGTTGGCGCTGAAGCTCTCGACCAGGTCGTGGTCGAAGCTGGCGTCCACCACCGAGGCGAACGGCTCGGGCGAGCGCAGGAACTCCTGGTTGGCTTGTTCGAAGTCCTCGCGCATCCGGCTGACGGTGGCGATCTCGGCCGATCCGTGGATCCCGTCCCCGAAGCTGGCGTCGAGCACGATCTGGCGCGACAGGTCGGCGAGCACCTCGACCTGCCGGGCGGCCCGACCGGCCAGGGTGGTCCACTGCCGCAGCTCGGAGTCGTCGACGGCGATCGCCACCCGCGACGTGGCCGCGAAGAAGGGCTCCGTGAGCTCGGCGTACGCGCTGTAGATGTCGTTGGCGAAGAGGACCTGGTCGAGCCCCCGTGGGGCCGTGTTGGCCTCGACCGAGGCGCGGATCTCCTGCAGCTCGGACAGGTTGTCGAGCGCCGGCCGGTAGGCCCGCCGGACGGTCTCGCCCGACTCGGCGATCGTGTCGCGGAACGCGGCGATGGCCTGGTCGGTCTCCCCCCAGGCGGTGTCGTACCCGGTGACGGGTGCGCCGACCAGGCCGTCGGCCCCCACCAGCTCGGTGACGGTCCACGTGCGCTCGTTCTGGAGCCGGGTGAGCACGCCGGTCGGGCCGATCGAGGCCCGGGCCAGGTCGGTCTGGGCGTGGACCCGCTCGACGTCACGTGCCGTGTCCACCACCTCGATGCCGGTGATGACGCACAGCCCCAGCAGCGGCACCGTGAGCGCGGCCGCGAGTTTGGTCCTGATCGGGACGCGATACATGGTTCCCCCTGGCCCCGGCTCCCAACCCCGTCGAACTTAACCGACGGAGAAGTCAGCAAAGGTGCAGCTACCCTTGCGATCGATCAATAGTCCCCCACGTCTTGAGTTACGTCCGACGCGTTCCGTCATCATGCCAGAGATTCGGGCCGCCGCGCGTTAGCACCGTGCGCGCCCACCTGTCCAGGCGTTGGCGCCGCCCCCCTCCGGCGCGCCACGCTGCCGATATGGCTGCCGACGACGAGGGGGACGCCGGCGCGGGCGAGGTCCGCGTGTGGACCCTGGACGAGGCCAACGCCGCGCTGGGCTGGGTGGCCGACGTCGTCGCCCGGGCCCAGGCGGGCTGGGCCGAGTACCGGGCGAAGGCGACCCGGCGGGCCAAGCTGGTGCGCCAGAACGGCCACGGCCTGGTGCCGGCGGACCCGTCGCCCATCCAGTCGTGCATCGACGAGCTGGCGGCCGAGGGCATCGTGCTGCGCGACGTCGCCCGCGGCCTGATCGACTTCCCGGCGCGGGCTCCGAGCGGGAGGACCTACTGGCTGTGCTGGCTGGCGGGGGAGGAGACAGTGGCCTGGTGGCACTGGCCCGACGAGGGCTTCGCGGGCCGGACGCCCATCACCCGGCCACCCCGCTAGTGCCCCGTTCGTGGACGGGGCACTAGCCCCGCCGTCGGGGCGGTCAGACGATCCGGCTCTCGTGGCCGGCCCAGTACTCGTCCTTCAGCAGGCGCTTGTAGAGCTTGCCGGTGGGGTGGCGGGGCAGCTCCGACCGGAAGTCGATCGAGCGGGGGCACTTCACGTCGGCCAGGTGCTCGCGGCAGTAGGCGATCAGCTCGCGCTCCAGCTCGGGGCCCGCCTCGTC
>DASSUD010000433.1:0-3448 GCA_035707385.1 Acidimicrobiales bacterium | reverse complement strand
GGAGGGCCACTTCGCCGAGGAGGTCGACTACACCTTCACGGCCCGCATGGAGAACCAGCTCGACGAGATCGCCACCGGCTCCCGGGACCGCGAGCCGTTCCTGCGCGCCTTCTGGTTCGGCAACGGCAGCGAGGGGCTGACGACGCTCATCGACCACGCCATGGCCAACGCCGACCCCGCGGTGGTCAACGCCATCCCGCTCGGCAAGGACGCCGAGGGCGAGCTGATCGTCGTGCGCAACGGCCGCTACGGGCCGTACGTCAAGCGCGGCGAGGACACCGCCTCGGTCCCCGCCGACCTGCCGCCCGACGAGCTGACCGTGGCCCGCGCGCTGGAGATCCTGGCCGCCCCCAAGGGCGACGAGCCCATCGGCACCGACCCGGAGACGGGGCTGCCGGTGTACGTCAAGACCGGCCGGTTCGGCCCCTACGTCCAGTTGGGCGACGCCGACACGCTGCCCGGCGGCGAGAAGCCGAAGATGTCGTCGCTGTTCAAGACGATGGCGCCCGCCGACATCACGCTGGAGGACGCGCTCCGCCTGCTGAGCCTGCCCCGGACGGTGGGTACCGACGCCGGCGAGGAGATCGTCGCACTGAACGGGCGCTACGGCCCCTATCTCAAGAAGGGCAACGAGACCCGCAGCCTCGCCACCGAGGACGAGCTGTTCACGGTCACGGTGCAGGACGCGATGCGGCTGTTCGCCGAGCCCAAGCGGCGGGGGCGGGCGGCAGCGGCGGCGCCGCTGCGCGAGCTGGGGGACGACCCGGTGTCGGGCAGGCCGGTGGTGATCCGGGAGGGGCGGTACGGCCCCTACGTCACCGACGGTGAGACCAATGCCTCCCTGCGGGAGCGCGACGGCGACCGGGTCGAGGACCTCACGATCGAGCGGGCCGCCGAGCTGATCCAGGCCCGGCGCGACGCCGGCCCGGCCAAGGCGCGCGGCGGCCGCAAGAAGGCAGCCGCCAGGAAGGCGCCGGCCAAGAAGGCGGGGGCCAAGAAGGCGGCGGCCCGGAAGGCCCCGGCCAAGAAGGCGGCGGCCAAGACTGCGGCGAAGAAGTCCGCCGCCAAGAAGTCCGCGTCGTAGGCGGCCGTGGGCCGGTTCATCGTCTTCGAGGGGGGCGAGGCGAGCGGCAAGTCGACGCAGTCGGCCCGCCTGGCGTCCCGCATCGGTGCGGTCCACACCCGGGAGCCGGGGGGCACGGCCGTGGGTGCCGCCCTGCGCTCCCTGCTGCTCGACGCCCGCACCACCGGCCTCGACGACCGCGCCGAGGCCCTGCTGATGGCGGCCGATCGGGCCCAGCACGTGTCCGAAGTGGTGCGGCCCGCCCTGGCATCGGGGCGGCACGTGGTCTCCGACCGCTACATCGGCTCGACCCTGGCCTACCAGGGGTTCGGGCGGGGGCTGGCGGTCTCGGAGCTGCGGCGGCTCTCCGCCTGGGCGGCCGACGACCTGTGGCCCGACCTGATCGTCCTGCTGGACGTGCCGCTGGACGTGGGGCTGGGGCGGCTGGGATCGGAGCCCGACCGGCTGGAGGCCGCCGGGGAGGAGTTCCACGACCGGGTGACCAGGGGCTACCGGGCCCTGGCGGCGACCGACACCGACCGCTGGGTGGTGGTCGACGGCACCCGCTCGCCCGAGGACGTGGCCGAGGCGGTGTGGCAGGCGGTGGTGTCCCGCCTGCCCGACCTGGCCGATCCCCATTCCGGCGTCCCTGACCACTCACATTGCTCATGACAGACGCCGGAACGACCGACGACCCGTGGCTGTCGGTGGTGGGCCAGCCCGCCGCCGTCCGCCAGATGGCGGCCGCGTCCCGGGACCCGGTGCACGCCTACCTGCTGGTCGGGCCGGCCGGGGCGGGGAAGCGCTCGCTGGCCCGGGCGTTCGCCGCGTCGCTGCTGGCGGCCGGTGTGCCGGCCGGGTCGGCGGACCGGGCCCGCCACGTGCGCCTGGCGCTGGCCGAGCAGCACCCGGACCTGCGGGTGGTGGAGCCGGAGGGCAACACCTTCCGCAAGCTCGAAGCCGAGCGCCTCGTGCGCCACGCCACCCTGGCGCCCATCGAGGGCGGGCGGAAGGTCATCGTGGCCTGCGGCTGCGAGGCCATGGAGGACGAGGCGGCCGGGTACCTGCTGAAGACGGTGGAGGAGCCGCCGGCGTCCACGGTGTTCGTGCTGCTGGCGAGGGAAGTCGTGCCGGAGCTGGTGACGATCGCCAGCCGCTGCGTCCGGGTCGACGTGTCCGCGCTCGCCACCGAGGTGGTCGTGGCCACCCTGGTGGCCGAGGGCGTCGATCCCGAGCGGGCGGCGACGGCCGCCTCGGCTGCCGGCGGCGACCTGGACCGGGCCCGCACCCTGGCCACCGACGAGCGGCTGGCGCTGCGCCACGCCGCCTGGCGGGACGTCCCCCGGCGCGTGGACGGCACCGGCGCCCGGGCGGCCGAGGTGGTGGCCGAGCTGCAGTCGATGATCGGCGAGGCGCTGGGGCCGCTCCAGCAGCGCCAGGCGGCCGAGGCGGCCGCCCTGGACGAGCAGATCGAGCGCTTCGGCCTGCGGGGCGCGGGCCGCAAGGACCTCGAGGCCCGCCACAAGCGGGAGGTGCGGCGGTTCCGCACCGCCGAGCTGCGCTTCGGCCTGGCCACGCTGGCCGCTGTCTATCGGGATGCCCTGGTGGCGGCCCCGGCTCCGCGCCGGGACCTGGTGGGCGCCACCACCCGGATCGAGGCCGCGGCGGTGGCGTTGCAGCGCTACCCCAACGAGACGCTGCTGCTGCAGGCCCTGGTGGCCCGCCTCCCGGTCCTCTAGCGATCCGACGCCCGATCGTTCGACGCGTCTGCGCCCGGTAGCTGCTAGGACGGGTGGATGATCGGTGAACTGCGGGAGATCGGGCGCTTCCCGGTGAAGTCCATGCTCGGCGAGTCGCCGGAGCGGGCGACGGTGGTGGCGACGGGCATCGCCGGCGACCGGACCCATGCGCTGGTCGACGCCTCGACGGGCAAGGTCGCCAGCGCCAAGCACCCCCGCCTGTGGGGCGGGCTGCTGGCCTATCGGGCGATCCGGCTGGAGGGGTCGGGCCAGGTCGAGATCACGTTGCCGGACGGCGGCACGATCCGCAGCGACGACCCCGACGCCGACGACCGCCTGAGCGCGGCGGTGGGCCGTGCGGTCCACCTCCGGTCCGCGCCGTCCCCGGACGGGTTGTACGACTACGTCTGGGAGGTGGAGGACATCGCCCCGACCGAGGTGGTGACGGGCAGCCAGACCGGCGTGACGGACGACGGCCACAAGCTGAGCGCGATGCCGATGGCGGTGATGGCCCCGGGCACGTACCAGGACGTGGCCCCGATCACGATCATGACCACCGCTGCGCTGGCGGCGATGGCCCGCCGCCATCCCGAGGGCCGCTGGGAGCAACCCCGCTTCCGCAACAACCTGCTCCTGGACGTCCCGG
>DASSUD010000432.1:0-2068 GCA_035707385.1 Acidimicrobiales bacterium | reverse complement strand
CGGCATGCGCGGGAGCGGCCGGCGGGGAGGATCCGGAGGTCAGGGTGGTGGTGGTCACGGCAAGGTCTCCTCGGTCAGGGCGACGAAGCGGTCTTCGAGCGTGGGGCGGTCGATGTGCAGGTCGAGCGCGGGGCGGCCGGCGGCCACCAGGTGGGCGCCCACGTGCGCCAGCACCGGCCCGTCGCCCACCACGTGGACCTCGGGGCCGTGGCGCTGCACGGTGCGGACCCCGGGCAGGTCCCGCAGCCGGCGGGCGTCGATCTCGGAGTCGGTGAACCGGACGGTGGCCACGCCGCCGAGGGCCGCCACGATGTCCTCGGGCGTGCCGTCGGCCGCCACCCGGCCGCGGTGCATGACCACGACCCGGTCGCACAGGCGCTCCGCCTCCTCCACGTCGTGGGTGACGAGCACGACGGTCGTGCCCCGCTCCCGGACCCGCCGCACCACCTCCCACGTCTGGCGGCGGGCGCCGGGGTCCAGGTTCTGGGTGAGCTCGTCGAGGAACACGACCTCGGGCCGGCCCACCAGGGCCAGGGCCACGAACAGCCGCTGGCGCTCGCCGCCCGACAGCCCGGCGAACGGCCGCCGCAGCAACCCGCCCAGGTTCCACTCCTCGACCAGCTCGCCGACCGGGCGGGGGTCGGGGTGCAGGGACGAGAACAGGCGCAGCGCCTCGGACACCCGCATCCTGGCCGGCAGTGCCGCGTCCTGGAGCTGGGAGCCGATCCGGCGCCGCAGGCGGTCGCCGGCCGCCGCCGGGTCCAGGCCCAGGACCTCGACGCGGCCGGCGGTGGAACGCCGCAACCCCTGGAGGATCTCGACGGTCGTGGTCTTGCCGGCGCCGTTGGTTCCCAGCAGGCCGAACAGCTCGCCCCGCCGGACCTCGAACGACACGCCGGCCACGACCTCGCTGGCGCCGTAGCGCTTCACGAGCCCGTCGATCCGCACCACGCGCTCGGGCTCGCTCGTGCCCGGCGGCGGCGGGGATCCGCTGGTCATGGTGTTGGTCATGCCCGCAGCGTGCGCCCGGTGGCACGGCGCGCACATCGGAGCACGGGTGGGTTCGCCGGGTCCGACCGTGGGGGGAGGCGCTAGTGCGGTGGCCCGCCCCCGGCGATGCCGTGCTCGTAGGCGTAGACGATGGCGGCCGCCCGGTCCCGCACGGCCAGCTTGGCGAAGATCGAGCCGACGTGGGTCTTGACCGTGGCCTCGCTGACGTACAGGGCACCGGCGATCTCCGGGTTGGTGGCGCCGGTGGCCATGAGCCGCAGGACGTCGTGCTCCCGGGCGGTCAGCCGGGGGCTGCGGGCACCGCCGCCCGGCCCCGCACGGGCCCGGGGCGCCCGCGGCGTCCCGCGCACCCGGCCGAGGACCCGGCCGGTCACGTCCGGGTCGAGCCAGGCGCCGCCCCCGGCCACCGCCCGGGCGGCGGCGATCAGCTCCTCGGCCGAGGCGTCCTTGAGCACGAACCCGGCCGCTCCCGCCTCCAGGGCGCCCCACAGCACGTCGTCGTCGTCGAAAGTGGTGAGCACCAGGACCGGCGGGGCCTCGTCGCCGGCGGCCACCAGGCGGGTCGCCTCGACGCCGTCCACCCGGCGCATGCGCACGTCCATCAGCACGACGTCGGGGCGGTGCTCGGCCACGGCGGCCGCCACCTCGTCGCCGTCCTCGCACTCGGCGACGACGGCGAAGCCGTCGTCCGGCCCGAGGATGCGGGCCACCCCGGCCCGCACCACGGCCTGGTCGTCCACGATGATCACCCGGATCACGGCCGGACCGCCTCCGGGCGGCGCCGCACGGGCAGCCGGGCCTCGACCCGCCACCCGTCCGCCGACGGCCCCGCGTCCAGCTCGCCGCCGACGGCCCGGGCCCGCTCGGCCATGCCGACCAGCCCGAAGTGGGGGCCGGCGGCGGGCGAGGCGGCACCGGCCGCGCCGGAGTCGACGACCCGCAGCCGGACGCCCTCGTCGGTGGCCGCCAGGCTGACGGCGACCCGGTTGCCGGGGGCGTGGCGGGCCACGTTGGTGAGCGCCTCCCGGGCGATCCGGTGCAGCGCGGTCCCGACCGG
>DASSUD010000431.1:0-6110 GCA_035707385.1 Acidimicrobiales bacterium | reverse complement strand
GGCTACAGGTCTCGCACCAGGGCATCGGCTCGGCCGGACGGGTGACGGGGCGCAGGGCCCCGCGGCGGCGACCCCTGACGGTACGGGGTCGCGGCCGGGATCGGCCACCCGGGGCCGGACGTCACACGGGCGGCACGCCGTGGCGCCGGTCCGAGAACGCCCGGTCCTTGCCGGAGGCCAGCTCGAGCCGCCGGACGATCTCGTCCCGCAGGTCCCCGAAGTCGACCACCGCGTCGACCACCAGCTCCGACGCCAGCCGGTAGAGGTCGACGTCGGCCTCGTACCGCGCCCGCTCGGCGGCCACGAACGACTCCCGCTCGGCCTCGTCGTCGATGGCCGCGATGCGGTTGGCGTACACGGCGTTGACCGCCGCCTCCGGGCCCATGACCGCGATCCGGGCGGTGGGCAGCGCCAGCGTGGCCTCGGGCTCGAACGCCGGGCCCGACATGGCGTAGAGGCCGGCGCCGTACGCCTTGCGCACGATCACCGACACCTTGGGGACCGTGGCCTCGCTCACCGCCGTGACCATCTTGGCCCCGTGGCGGATGATGCCGGCCCGCTCGACCTCGGTGCCGACCATGAACCCGGGCACGTCGGCCAGGAACACCAGCGGGATGTTGAACGCGTCGCACAGCCACACGAACCGCGCCGCCTTGTCGGCGGAGTCGACGAACAGCACCCCGCCCTTCTGGGCCGGGTTGTTGGCCACCACGCCGACCGGCCGGCCGTCCATGAGCCCGAGCCCGGTCACCACCTCGGGGGCGAACAGCGGCATGCGCTCGAAGAACGATTCGGCGTCGACCAGGGCGTCGATCAGGTCGTGGACGTCGTAGGCGAGGTGCTCCTCGGCGGGGACCATCGCCGCGGTCAGCTGCCGGGCCGGCGGCCGGGGCTCGAAGCGGGGCGGCTCGTCCCGCCAGCGCTGGGGGAAGTAGGCGAACCAGGCGCGGGCGGCGTCGAGGGCGTCCTCGTCGTCGACCACCAGGTTGTCCCCGCAGCCCGACACGGTGGCGTGCATGCGGGCCCCGCCCATCTCCTCCAGCGAGGTGACCTCGCCGATGACCATCTCCGCCATGCGGGGGGAGCCCAGGTACATCGACGCGTTGCCCTCCACCATGAACACCACGTCGCAGAAGCTCGGGATGTAGGCACCCCCGGCGGCGGACGGGCCGAACAGGCAGCAGATCTGCGGGACCCGGCCCGACAGCCGCACCTGGTTGTAGAAGATGCGGCCCGCGCCCCGCCGCCCCGGGAACAGCTCGACCTGGTCGGTGATGCGGGCGCCGGCCGAGTCCACCAGCCAGAACACCGGGACCTCGTGGCGCAGCGCGTACTCGGTGAGCCGCACGATCTTCTCCACCGTGCGGGCGCCCCACGACCCGGCCTTGACCGTGGGGTCGTTGGCCATGACGCACACGGGGCGGCCGTCGATGCGCCCCACCCCGGTGACGACCCCGTCGGCGGGCAGGTCCTCGGCCAGGGTGTTGGCCAGGAGCGCGTCCTCCACGAACGAGCCCTTGTCCAGCAGCAGGTCGAGGCGCTCGCGCACGAACAGCTTGTTCTGGGCCGCCAGCTTGTCGCCGGACCGGGCCCGGTTCCCGGCCTTGGCCCGCTCGGTGAGGCGGGCCAGCTCGTCGCTGGTGTGGCCGCTCGGGCCGCCGTCGGGTGGGGCCGCGTCAGGCACGGCGTATGGCCAGGATGGCCACGTCGTCGCCCATCGTCTCCGAGGCGAAGTCGCGCGCCGCCTCCAGCAGGTTCTTGCACAGGACCCCGGCGGCCACGTTGGGGTCGCGCCGCAACGAGTTGGCGATGCGCTCCTCGCCGTACATCTGCTCGCCGTTGCGGACCTCGGCCAGGCCGTCGGTGTACAGCAGCAGAAGGTCGCCCGAGTTCAGGGGGATCTCCCGCGAGTGGTAGTGCCCGTTGGGGTCGAGCATCAGCAGCGGGCCGGTCGAGCGCAGGGGCCGGACCTCGCGGTCGTGCCACAGCCAGGCGGCGGGGTGCCCGGCCGAGGCGAAGCGCAGCGTGCCGGCGTCGGTGTCGAACACCACCACGACCAGCGAGATGAACTCCTCGGTGCGCTCGGGCGCCGCCATCTGGGTGTTGAGCTCCTCCAGCGCCTGGGCCGGGTCGCGGTACTGGCGGAGGAATACGCGCAGCAGGTACTTGGCCTGGAAGGCCGTGATGGAGGCGTCGATCCCCCGGCCGGTGACGTCACCGATGACGGCGGCGATGCGGGAGGGGGCGACCCGGAACACGTCGTAGAAGTCGCCGGCCATGACGCCGGTGCCCGCCTGGTAGACGCGGCCCAGCTCGAACCCGGCGAAGTCGGGCAGGTCCTCGGGCGCCAGCCGGGCGGCCCACCGCTTGGGGGCCAGCTCCTCCTGGCTGAGGATCTCCTCCGCCTTGCGCTCGAGCTTGGTGCGGTCCTCGGCCAGCCGGGCGTTCTGGGCGAAGTCGCGCCCGAAGGCCACCGACAGCGCCACCGGCACCAGGATGAGGGCGAACGCCATGCTGGGGATGCGTTCCTCGCCCAGCACGGCCACGGACCCGGCCGCCAGGGCCAGGACCGTGTAGAGGCAGGTGGTGTGGAGGTCCTTGCGGAAGGCGGAGCGGGCCAGCACCACCACGTCGGCATCCGGCCCGCGCTCGGCCTCGACGCGCCGCCACACCACGTGGAGCCGGCGCGCCGAACGAGCCCACACCAGGGCGGCGACGAGGGAGGCGACCCCAACGAGGGCCAGGATCGGCGTCATGTCGCGGCCGATGCTAGTGGGACCCGGGTGCGGCGGGTACCGACTGTCACGAGGCTGTCACTCACCGCGCCTCCTGACGCGGAGCTTCACCGAGGTGGCGCCCAGGTCGAAGGCCTCCCGCAGCTTGCGCTCCAGGTAGCGCAGGTAGGTCCGCGGCAGCTCGCGGTTGACGAACAGCGTGAAGGTGGGCGGGTTGGCCGCCCCCTGGGTGGCGTAGAGCACCCGGGCGCCGCCGGGGGCGGACTGGGCCAGCTGGGCGTCGCGGATGACGGCGTTGACCTTGGCCGTCGGGATGCGCCGGCGGTAGGCGTCGACGCTGGCCTCCAGCGCCGGGAACAGCTTGTGGACGCCCTTGCCCGACAGGGCGCTGATCGGCAACACCGGGGCGTCGCCCACGAACCGCAGCTTGTCGGCCACCTGCCAGCGCAGCTCGGCCCGCGCGTCGGCGTCGAGCAGGTCCCACTTGTTGAGCATGACGACGATGGGGCTGCCGGCGGCGTCGATGCGCTCGGCCAGCCGCTGGTCCTGGCCCGTGACGCCGTCGGTGGCGTCGATGACGAGCAGGGCGACGTCGGCCTCGTCGACGGCCTGCAGGGCCCGCACCAGCGAGTAGTACTCGGTGCCCTCGTCGATCTTGGACCGGCGCCGCATGCCGGCCGTGTCCACCAGCCGGAGGGGCCCGAGGTCCGTCTCCACCACGGTGTCCACCGTGTCGCGGGTCGTGCCGGGCAGGTCGTGGACCACCGCACGGTCGTCGCCGGTGAGACGGTTGAACAGCGTGGACTTGCCCACGTTGGGCCGGCCCACGATGGCGACCGCCACCGCGGCGTCGCCGTCGCCCTCGGCGACGACGTCGAGCCCGTCGTCCTCGCCGACGGTGCCGTCGTCCTCACCGGGCGGCAGGAGGCCGACCACCGTGTCGAGCAGGTCGCCCGTGCCCCGACCGTGCAGGGCGCTGACCGGGTGCGGCTCGCCGAGCCCGAGGCTCATCAGCTCCCACATCTGGTTCTCGCGGCCGGAGTCGTCGACCTTGTTGGCCACCAGCAGGACCGGCTTGCCGGAGGCCCGCAGCAGCTCGGCCACCCGGGCGTCGTCCTCGGTGGCCCCGGTGACGACGTCCACCACGAACAGGACGACGTCGGCGTCGGCGACGGCCCGCTCGGACTGGGCGCTGACCTTGACGTCGAGGTCGGAGCCGCGGGCCAGCCAGCCGCCGGTGTCGACCAGCCGGAAGCGGCGGCCCAGCCAGTCGGCCTCCACGTCCTTGCGGTCGCGGGTCACGCCCGGGCGCTCCTCGACGATGGCGGCCCGCCGGCCGAGCACGCGGTTCAGCAGCGTCGACTTGCCCACGTTGGGCCGCCCCACGATGGCGACCACCGGCTGCGCCACGGTCAGCTCCCCGACCCGAGGGCGGCGCGCAGGGCGCGCCCGTCGGTGGCCACGATCTCGACCGGCCGCGGCAGGTCGGCGGGGGTGGTGCCGTCGAGGAACACGCCCCGGGTGAGGCAGACGTCGGGCAGCAGGTAGCGGTGGCCCTCGGGCTCGGCGGCCAGCGCCCGCGCCAGGTCCTCGCCCACCATGAGTCCCGACACCCCCACGTTGCCGCCGAAGTAGCGGTTCTCGACCGTGACCACCCGCACGTCGGGCCGGCCCAGCTCGGCCAGCAGCGGCGTGAGCACCCGGGCCCCGTAGGGGGCGGTGAGCACCGCCACCGGCGCCCCGCGGCGGGGACCGAGGCGGACCAGTTGGTCGGCGGTGGCCCGCACGCCGCGGTAGGGCTCGTAGTCCGCGTCGCGGGAACCCGACACGTCGAGCCCGAGACCCGCCCCGCAGCCGGCGTCGGCCGACTGGAAGAAACCGCCCCGCTCCGGGTCCTCGTCCCGCCACGAGGCCGCGTCGAGGTGCCCCAGCAGCTCGGCCTCGAAGGCGCGGGCCATGCCGATGCCGTCCTCGTGCATGGGGAAGTCGCCGTAGTGCCCGACCGGCGGGAACGCCCGGTCGGCCAGCAGGTAGTACTCGTCGGCCGCGAACACGAGGCGCCGGCCCAGCACGGCGAGGAACACGTCCTGCCAGTCGGCCACGGCGTCGACCACGGAGGCCGCCTCCTCGCGGCTGTGGGGCCGCATCCGGGCCTCGGTGTTGAACCGGGACACGCCGAGCGGCACCACGCACAGCGACGCCAGCTCCGGGTAGCGGTCGAGCACCCCGGCCAGGGTGTCGTCCAGCACCGCCCCGTCGTTGACGCCCGGGCACACGACCACCTGGCCGTGGACCTCGACGCCGTGGTCGAGCAGGGCGCGCAGCCAGCGCAGGCTGGTGGCGCCCCGCCGGTTGCGCAGCATCTCGGAGCGCACGGCGGGGTCGGTGGCGTGAATGCTGACGTACAGGGGGCTGAGGCCCTCGGTGACCACCCGCTCGAGGTCCGCCTCGGTGAACCGGGTCAGGGTGGTGAAGTTCCCGTAGAGGAACGACAGCCGGTAGTCGTCATCCTTCAGGTACAGGCTGCGCCGGAGACCCGGTGGCAGCTGGTAGATGAAGCAGAACTCGCAGTGGTTGTCGCAGGTCCGGACCCGGTCGAACAGGGCCGAGTGGACCTCGACGCCGAGCGGCTCGCCGGCCCGCTTGGCCACCGGGACCAGCGATTCCAGCCCGCCCCGGCGCACCTCGACGGCCAGCTGGGGCCCGTCGACCAGCGACCGCCACTCCAGCAGGTCGCGGGGCACGTCGCCGTTGACGGAGACGATCTCGTCGCCCTCCACCAGCCCCGCGCGCGCGGCCGGGGACGCGGGCGCGACGGCGACGACACGGGGGGCGGACATAGGCACGACAGTCTACGCCGTGACCTGGGGATCACTCGGCGTGCACCAGATCCGGGTCGAGGGCGCCCGACCGGGCCAGCCACCGGCCGATCTCGGCCGACACGTTCCGGCCCGTGGCGATGGCCGGCGCGTCGTGGGCGGCCGCGATCTTGTCGTTGACCCGCTCGATGGCCTTGCGGGTCGAGTCCCGCGACCGGCCCAGGCGGCGGGCCGCCTCGTCGTGGGACCGGGGCTCCAGCGTGGCGGGCCGGGGCAGGCGGGCGAAGCTGTCGTAGTAGGCGGCGATCACGCTGCGCTCCAGCGGCGTGAAGGCCAGGGCCACGGTGGCATCGAACCCGGCGGTCGGCTCGTCGTCGGCCTCCGGGGCGGCGTCGGGGGGCAGGCCCGCGGGCCCCAGGTGGTCCCCGGTCACGCACACCACGTGGAAGCGGTGGTCGGGGCGGCCGAGGGCGTAGCACCAGCGGTGGCGCACCGGCGCCCACCGGCGGCCGGGCTCCAGTGGGACCTCCTCGTAGCCGGGTTCGTACACGGTCAT
>DASSUD010000430.1:0-2434 GCA_035707385.1 Acidimicrobiales bacterium | reverse complement strand
GACGAGCACGGGCACGCCGGGGTAGCCGGCGGTGAACGCGGCGGGGACCGGGACGCCGTCCCAGCCGGGCATGATCGGCGGGCTGACCGCCCGGCCGGCGGCGAACTCCACCGGCCCCGGCAGGCCGACGCCGATGCCGCGGACGTCGGCGGGACGGCGCCCGGCCTCCTCGAGCAGGTCGGTGAACTGGTCCTGGACCCAGGAGAGCACGACGTCGGGGCCCCGGGCGATGTCGAGCTCGGCCGGACGCTCGACCAGCACGGTGCAGTCGAGGTCGCTCACCGCCAGGCGGCAGTGGGTGGCGCCGAGGTCGGCGCACAGGACCACGCCGCTGGCGGCGTCGAAGGCCAGCTTGGTGGGGGGCCGGCCCCCCGTGGAGGTGCCGCCCCCCTGCTCGACCAGGAGGCCGAGGCCGAGGAGGGCGTCGACGCGTTGGGAGACGGTGGAGCGGGCCAGGCCCGTCGTGCGGGCCAGCTCGGCGCGGCTGCCGGCCTCGCCGTCGCGCACGAGTTGGAACAGCACGCCCGGTGTGAGGATGTGGGGGCTGACGTGCCGGCGCGAGGCCATACGCGGGTCGTAACACGACGAGCTTTGTTCGGTCAACGGTCAAAGTCGTAGCGATGCAGGCTCAAGTTGCAGACTTATGCTTGTCAGCCGCGCAAAGTCCGTCGTAGGTTCCCGGCATGGAGGCGCTGCGCACCGCCGTCGTGGGCACCGGGTTCATCGGCCGGGTGCACGCCCGCTCCGCCCGCCTGGCCGGTGCCCGGCTGGCCGGCGTGGCCGGGTCGTCCCCCGCCAAGGGCCGCCAGGCCGCCGAGGAGCTCGGGGCGGAGCGGGCCTTCGCCTCGGGGGAGGAGCTGGTCGAGGCCGACGGCATCGACGCCGTCCACATCGCCACCCCCAACCACCTGCACGAGCCCCTGGCGCTCAAGGCGCTGGCCGCCGGGAAGCACGTCGTCTGCGAGAAGCCGGTGGCCCTCGACGGCGACGGCGCCCAGCGCATCGCCGACGCCGCGGCGGCCGGTGGCCTCGTCGTGGCCGTGCCGTTCGTCTACCGGTTCCACCCCATGATCCGCGAGGCCCGGGCCCGGATCGCCGCCGGCGAGCTGGGCCGGCTCCACCTCCTCCACGGGCACTACCAGCAGGACTGGCTGCTCACGGCGGACGACGTCAACTGGCGGGTCGACGCCGCGCGGGGCGGGGCGTCCCGGGCCTTCGCCGACATCGGCTCGCACTGGTGCGACCTCGTCGAGTTCGTGTCGGGCTACCGCATCGCCCGCCTGCTGGCCCGCACCGCCACCGTCGTGCCGGAGCGGTCGACCGTCGCCACCACGACGTTCAGCGCGCCCGCCGCCGGCGGCGAGCGCCGGCCGGTCGAGACGGAGGACGCCGCCATGGTGCTGTTCGAGACCGCCCAGGGCGCGCTCGGGTCGATGCTGGTCAGCCAGGTGTCGGCAGGCCGCAAGAACCGGCTGTGGTTCGAGCTCGACGGCGAGCACGCCGCCATCGCGTTCGACCAGGAGAACCCCGAGACGCTGTGGCTCGGCCGCCGCGAGCGGGGCGAGGTCCTGCAGCGGGACCCCGCGGTCCTGGCACCCGACGCCGCCCGGCTGGCCACCCTGCCTCCCGGGCACGCCCAGGGCTATCACGACTGCTTCGACCTGTTCGTGGCCGACGCCTACGCGGCCATCCGCGGCGAGCCCCCCGAGGGCCTGCCGCTCGTCGGGGACGGCCTGCGAGCCGCCCGGATCACCGATGCGGTGCTGGCCTCGGCCCGCACGCAGTCCTGGATCGAGGTGAGCCCATGAAGCTCGGCTTCCTTACCGCCTGCCTGCCCAAGCGGTCGCTGGCGGACATCGCCGCCTGGGCGGCCGGCCACGGCTACGAGGCCCTGGAGGTGGCGGCCTGGCCGGCGCTCGGCGACCGGCCCTTCACCGCCACCCACCTCGACGCCGACGCCTACGACCGGGACGCGGTGCTCGGCCTGTTCGCCGGCCACGGCCTGACGCTGTCCTCGCTGGCCTACTACGACAACAACCTCCATCCCGACCCGGCCGAGCGGGAGGCGGTCAACGACCACGTCCTGCGGTGCATCGACGCCGCCGCCGACCTGGGCTGCCCCACCGTCGGCACCTTCGTCGGACGCCACCCGGGCCGGTCGGTGACGGAGAACCTGGTCGACGCCGAGGCGGTCTTCGCCCCCCTGGTCGAAAGGGCCGGCGAGCGCGGCGTCAAGATCATCGTCGAGAACTGCGTCATGGAGGGCTGGCACCCCGACGGGTACCCCGGCAATCTGGCCTACTCGCCCGAGCTGTGGGAGTGGATGTTCTCGATCGGGCTGTACCTCAACTACGACCCCTCCCACCTCATGTGGATCGGCATCGACCCGGTGGCGGCCGTGCGGCCCTACCTCGACCGCATCCCCCACGCCCAG
>DASSUD010000429.1:0-2949 GCA_035707385.1 Acidimicrobiales bacterium | reverse complement strand
CCACAGCAGGTACAGGGCGGCCAGGATCACGCCGCCGGCGGCCACCACCGCCCACCATCGCCGGGTCAGGAACGACCCGACCAGCACCAGGAACTCGCCGACGAAGCCGTTGAGCCCCGGCAGGCCGATCGACGACAGCATCACCAGGGTGAAGACGGCGGCGAAGATCGGGGCCGCCTTCTGCAGGCCCTTGAGGGCGGCGATCTCGCGGGTGTGGCGCCGGTCGGAGATCATGCCGACGAGGAGGAACAGCGCCCCGGTGGACAGGCCGTGGTTGACGTTCTGGAGCAGGCCGCCCTGCAAGCCCTGGGTGGTGATGGCGAACGTGCCCAGCACGATGAAGCCGAGGTGGGCCACGGACGAGTACGCCACCAGGCGTTTCAGGTCCTTCTGCATGGTGGCGACGATGGCCCCGTAGACGATGCCGATGACGCCGAGGGTCACGAGCGCGGGCGCGAAGAAGTTGGCGGCGTCGGGGAACAGGTAGAGCCCGAACCGCACCAGCCCGTAGGTGCCGAGCTTCAGGAGGACGCCGGCCAGGATCACCGAACCGGCCGTGGGCGCCTCGGTGTGGGCGTCCGGCAACCACGTGTGCACCGGGAACAGCGGCACCTTGACCGCGAAGGCGACGGCGAAGGCCAGGAAGATCCACCGCGCGGCCGCCCAGTCGAGCGGGTTGGCGCTGGACGAGTCGTCGACGACCGTGCGGGCCTCGGCGATCTCGACCAGGTCGAAGCTGAGCGGCACCCCCTCCAGCAGGGCGTCGATCTCGTCCTGCTGGCCGGGCTCGGGTTCGCCCCCGGACTGCGCCAGGATCTGCTGCGCCTCGGCCCGGTTCTCGTCCTGGACCGTGTCGCGGTGCAGGTAGGCCAGGGCCACGATGCCGACCAGCATGAGGGCCGAGCCGAACATCGTGAACAGGAAGAACTTCAGCGCCGCGTACACCCGGTTGGCGTAGCCCCACCCGCCGATGAGGAAGTACATCGGCACCAGCACGATCTCGAACATCACGAAGAACACGAAGAGGTCGAGCGCCACGAACACGCCCAGGCAGCCCGCCTCGAGCAGCAGCAGCCAGGCGTAGTACGGCTTGGCGTCGTGATGGGGGGTGGCGCCCAGCAGCGCGATCGGGAACAGGATCCCGGTCAGCACCACCAGGAACAGCGAGATGCCGTCCACGCCGACGTGCCAGGAGATGCCGAAGTCGGCCACCCACGACCGGTTCGTCTCGAACTGGTAGCCGGCGTCGTGGCGGTCGAACGCCAGCAGCAGGTAGACGCACAGGGCGGCCGCGGTGACGGAGAACACCAGCGCCACGGCCCGCAGCAGCTCCGGCCGGGTCCGGGGCACGAGCGCCACCGCCAGGGCCCCCAGGGCGGGGACCAGCACGAGGGCGGTGAGGATCGGGAAGTCAGGAGCGCCGTGCATCAGAACCCGATCCTGGTCAGGAAGTAGCCGAGGAGGACGACCACGCCGGTGGCCACGCCGAGGGCGTAGGAGCGGACGAAGCCGGACTGCACCGTCCGCAGCCGGCGACCGAACCCGGACACGACGTGGGCGACGCCGTTCACCGCGCCGTCGACGACGTGGGTGTCGAACCAGGACACGGCCTCGAAGCCGCGGGTGCCGGGGCCGGCCACGAACGCGGACACGGCCTCGTCGTAGTGGTAGGCGTGGGCCAGCAGGCCGGGCTCGACGGCCCGGACCCGGCGCCGCAGGTAGACCACCGTGGCGGCGGCGATGCCGGCGAGCGCGGCGAGCACCGCCACCGCCGCCAGGCCCACCTTGGTGGCGGTGGCCACGTCGACGTGCAGCTCGTTCTCCCCGACCACCGGTTCGAGCCAGTGCTGGAGGACGTGCAGGTCGCCGGTGAAGGGCAGGTTGAGGCCGCCGCCCACGAAGGCCAGCGCGGCCAGCACCACGAGCGGGAGGGTCATGATCCACGGCGACTCGTGCGGCTCGCCGTGCGCGCCGGCCCCGGCGTGGGCGCCGGCCACCGGTGCCGGCTCGGTGTCGGCCCCCACCGCGGATTCGGCCGCGGCAGGCTCGTCGCCCTCGGCCCACCGGGGCTTGCCGAAGAACACCAGGTAGACCTGGCGGCTCATGTAGAAGGCGGTCAGCAGCGCCGTGACCAGGCCGATCCCCCACAGGACCTTGCCCTGGCCGCCGGGGCTCGCCCAGGCCGACAGCAGGATCTCGTCCTTGGACCAGAAGCCCGAGAACGGGGGCACCCCGGCGATCGACAGCCAGCCCACGACGAACGTGGCCGCGGTGACCGGCATGAACTTGCGCAGGCCGCCCATGCGGCGCATGTCCTGCTCGCCGCCCAGGCCGTGGATGACCGACCCGGACCCGAGGAACAGCAGCGCCTTGAAGAAGGCGTGGGTGACCATGTGGAAGATGGCGGCCACGTAGGCCCCCACCCCCACCGCCAGGAACATGTAGCCCAGCTGGCTGATGGTCGAGTAGGCCAGCACCTTCTTGATGTCGTTCTGGGCCACGGCGATGGTGGCCGCCACCAGGGCGGTGACCGCCCCGGTCCAGGCGATCACGTCGGGCACCCAGTCATAGCCCGTGGCCAGGATCGGGTTGACCCGGGTCATCAGGAACACGCCGGCCGTGACCATCGTGGCCGCGTGGATCAGGGCGGAGACCGGGGTGGGGCCGGCCATGGCGTCGGGCAGCCAGATGTACAGCGGGATCTGCGCCGACTTGCCCACGGCGCCCACGAACAGCAGCAGGCCGATGGCGGTGGCGGTGACCGCGGCCAGGCCCTCGACCCCCTCCGTCAGCTCCAGGTAGTCGACCGTGCCGGCGGCGGCGAAGGCCAGGAAGATGGCCAGCATGAAGCCCCAGTCACCGATGCGGTTGGTGATGAACGCCTTCTTGCCGGCGGTGGCGTTGGCCTCGTCGGTGAACCAGAACGAGATGAGGAAGTAGGAGCAGACC
>DASSUD010000428.1:0-11630 GCA_035707385.1 Acidimicrobiales bacterium | reverse complement strand
ACGCGGGATCCGGCAGCGAAGCCGGTGCCGGTCACGGCGACGTGCTGCCCGTCGACCAGGCCGGCGGGCGGATCGACCGACAGGGACGGCGCGCCGGCCGCGCCTTCCGCACCGGCCTCGCCGGATGCGCCGGCTCGTGGCGGCACCACGCCCACCAGAGCGGCCGCCACCGCGCCGAGGCAGGCGGCCGCGAAGGCGACGGAGCCCCGGCGATACAGACTGGCGTCTCGGACGTTCATGCCCGACTGACGCGGGCCGACCCCCGCCGGTTTACCTGTGACGCGCTCGCCGCTCGGGTCCGGATCGACAGGTCACCGGCGGCGCGTGCGTCGCCTGGGCACGGCCGGCCCCCGACGTCGACAGGCCGGGGGCCGGCCCGGCCCGAGTTTCGTCAGCCGCCCGCGTTGCCCCGGCAGGAGGCGCCCGGGCCATCTGCCCTGATGATGGGCACCAGCGACGATGCCCCGTGGCCGTCGCCGAGGACGTCGATCGCCTCCTGGACGATGTCGCCGAACGACTGGACACGCCCATCCGCGAACAGCTCGGCCTCGTTCGGATCGTCGTTCTGGCCGGAGAAGGAGCAGATCGACGCGGCCTGGTTGTCCGCGATCGGAGTGGGCTTCCCGTTGCCTGTTATCTCGCCCGCAAACGCGGTGCCGCCCATCGCGACGACGAGCGCCGCGGCGAGGACCGCGCTCAACACTGGCTTTCTCATGTGCTTCCCTCCCTGTCCACCCCGCCGAGGTGCGAGGACTGCCCTGTCGAGCACAGCGGCGATCGGCCGGGAGGGGGTTACGCCCTTGCTCCCGGCCGCACACCCGCCGGCACGCGCCGTGTGTGCTGGGGAGAACACCCGGCGCGCGACTGGGCACGCTACGCCGCCCCCCGACCCCGCGGGTCAGTAGGTCCTACGTAATCCTCTCGATCGGTCGAGCGTCATGGATCACGCTCGATCGCCTGGTGGCGAGGGGCCGATAGGCTCCCGACGCGATGGTCGCGGTCGCGCGGATGCTGGCCTTCGTCGCCGGCGCCGCGGTCGTGCTGGCCACGATCGCCTCGGCGCTCAAGACGGTGGTCGTGCCCCGGGCCGAACC
The DNA here is from genome assembly GCA_035707385.1 of Acidimicrobiales bacterium. Taxonomy (GTDB): domain Bacteria; phylum Actinomycetota; class Acidimicrobiia; order Acidimicrobiales; family VFJN01; genus ZC4RG19. Next base: position 10,536 of record DASSUD010000428.1, on the reverse strand, counting down.
GGTGATGCTGGCCCGCTGGGTGTTCGTGGCGCTGCGCCGACCGTTCGACCTGCGGACCCGTCACGCCGCCACCTGGGAGCAGGCAGACCGGGTCATGTCCCGGTTCGCCCCCTTCGCCCTGCTGACGCTGCCGCTGGTGTGGGTGGCGCTGGTGATCGCCGGCTTCATGCCGATCTACTGGGCGCTCGGCGTGGACTTCCCCCGCGACGCCTTCGAGGAGTCCGGCTCGTCGCTGCTCACGCTGGGCTTCGCCGTCGACCACCACGGCCCGGTGGTGGCGGCCATGTTCGTGGAGGCCACCATCGGCCTCGGGCTGGTCGCCCTGCTCATCAGCTTCCTGCCGACGATGTACCAGCTGTTCTCCCGGCGCGAGGTCCTCGTCTCCCAGCTCGACGTCCGGGCCGGCACGCCGCCCACGCCGGTGGCGCTGTTCCGCCGGGCCAAGAGGATCGGCTGGATCGCCGAGCTCGACGGCTTCTGGCTGGAATGGGAGCGCTGGTTCACCGAGGTCGAGGAGTCGCATACGTCGTACCTGGCCCTGCCGTTCTTCCGCAGCCCGCACCACGGCCGCTCGTGGATCACCGCCGCGGGCGCGGTCCTCGACAGCGCCGCGCTGCGGGCTGCGGCGATAGACCTCCCCCGCTCGTGGCAGGCCCAGCTGTGCCTGCGGGCCGGCTACCTGGCGCTGCAGCGCATCGCGGGGTCCTACGCCGTCCGCTTCGACCCCGAGCCCTCCCCGACGGACCCGATCTCGATCACCCGCGAGGAGTTCGACGACGTGCTGGACCAGCTCGCCGACATGGGCGTCCCGCTGAGGCCGGACCGGGACCAGAGCTGGCGGGACTTCGCCGGTTGGCGGGTCAACTACGACACCCCGCTGCTGGCGCTGTCCGGCCTGCTGATGGCGCCGTACTCGCCGTGGTCCTCGGACCGGGGGATCAACTACCGCGTACGGATGCTGCCCGCCGGGCTGCACCGGCCGGGCGCGAGCGGCCGCCCGGCGTGAACAGGGCGGACTTCGCAGACCGCTCGCTACAGCGCCCGCACGATCACGTCGAGCGGGGTGCTGCGGGTGCCGGGCTCGCCCAGCTCGACGGTCCAGCCCAGGTCCGTCAGGGCACCCGCCAGCGTGGCCGGCACCCGGGCGTCGACCCCGGCCTCCAGCAGAGCCCGCACGAGGCGGCCCTTCGTCGCCTTGTTGAAGTGGCTCACCACCTGGCGCCGGCCGCTCACCTCGTGCAGCACCCGGACCGTCGCCACCCGCCGCGCCCCGCCCGCAGGCGGCCGCCAGAAGGCCGCGTACATGCTCGACCGCAGGTCGACGAGCAACCCGCCGCCGACGGCTTCGGTCACCGCCGCCCCCAGATGCCCGCGCCAGAGCCCGGCGACGCTCCCCACGGCGGGGAGCACCGCGTCGCCCGGCAGGCGGTAGGCCGGGATCCGGTCGGCAGGTCGCACCAGGCCGAACAGGCTGGAGGCGATGGCCAGGCGGTTGGCCGCCCGCCGCCGGGCCCCGGTGGAGAGGGTCGGCACGTCGAGGGCCTCGTACAGCACGCCGGTGTAGACGCGATCCGCCCGTGCCGCCGGCGCCGTTCGCAGCGCGGCGTTGGCCGCCACCAGCCCGAGGCGGGACGGTGGCACACCCAGCGTGGCGGCCGCCGTGGCCGGGTCGCCCGCACACAGCCCGACGAGCGCCGCCAGGACCCGCGCCCGGGCGGGTTCCAGGCCGGAGAAGCCCAGCGCCGCCAGGTCCATCGGCCGCCCCCGCCGGGGGACCGCCTTGCTCTCGCTCGGCGGCAGCAGGATCAGCACGCGGCAGAGCCTAGGAGCGCCGCCCCACCCCGCCGGTAGGCCCTGGTGCGTCGCCCCACCCCGCCGGTAGGCCCTGGTGCGTCGCCCCACCCCGTCGACAGGCCCCGGCGCGACGAGCGGCGGCCCCCCGGGTCAGCCCGGCGCGGCCCGGACCGCCCGCACGACCGTGTCGTGCACGGTCACCGGCTCCTCGTCGGGGCCGGGCACCTGCCGCTGGCGGCTGTCGGCCACGGCCACCTGCCACTCGGCGGGGTCGAGGGCGGCCACGACCTGCTCCGCCGCGAACAGCATGCCCGGGCCCTGCGGCCGTCGGACCCCGGTCTCGAGGTCCGACGGATGGTGGCCCACCACCAGCAGCGTCCCGCCCGGCGCCACCGCCTGCGCCAGGCGCCGGTGCAGCACCGCCAGCTGGTCGGGCGGCAGGTGCATGAACTGGGCCGTGACCAGGTCGAAGCGGCCCAGGTCGGGGTCGTCGGCGGCGATGTCGGCGTGGCGCCAGGTGATCCGGCCGGCGACGTCGGGACCGGCCTCGGCGGCATGGTCCGCGGCCCGCTCCAGCGCCACCGGCGAGATGTCCAGGGCCGTGACCCGCCAGCCGGCCTTCGCCAGCCAGATGGCGTCGGCCCCCTCGCCGCTGCCGACGTCCAGGGCGGTGCCCGGGGTCAGGCCGGCGGCCTGGGCGACGAGGTGGGGATTGGGCTGCCCGCTCCAGATCCGGGAGGCGGACCGGTAGCGCTCGTCCCACTGCGCCTGGGTGGCGAACGGAGGCTCAGGCGGCGACATGGAACGACGTGCCCACGGCGTTGGGGACGAGCGCGATCGGGTCGCCCGCCTCCCCCGCCGCCTCCCGGGGTGCGGCGTGCGTCGAGTCGTGGCCCTGGTCGTTTCCCTCGTCGGTGCACACGCCCCGTGACGCTAGTGGCGTCAGTTGTTGGGCGGCTCGGCGCTCAGCTCCGCCAGGGGCGAGCGGGGGTCCTGGTGCCGGGCGATGTCGCCGAGGGACACGATCCCCACGGCCTCGTCGCCGTCCATGACCACCAGGCGGCGGATGGCGGCGTCGCCCATCATCCGGGCCGCCTCCTGGACCGTGGCCTCGGGCGGCACGGTCGTGAGGTCGCTGCTGCAGATGTCGCCGGCCAGCACCCCGTCGGGGTCCTCGCCGGCCGCGACCGCCCGGACCACGATGTCCCGGTCCGTCACGATGCCGCCGACCCGGCCCCCGCGCGTGACCACGACGTCGCCCAGGTCCTTGTCCCGCATGAGGACCGCCACGTTCCGTAGCGTCGCCGACTCGTCGACGGTCACCGGATCAGGGGTCATCATCTCGCGGATGGTGTCAGCCATGGCGGACTTCTACCCCCGTGAGCGCGGGTCAACCCCGGGCGGGCGGCCAGTCGGGGTCGAGCTGGCGCAGGAAAACCGCGCAGCGCTCGGCCTCGTCGTGCTCCCCGATGGCGTCGGCGCCGGCCCGCAGGCCGTCGAGCGCCCGCAGGAAGCCCCGGTTGGTCGGGTGGCGCCAGCGGACGTAGCCGGACCCGCGCCAGCCGCTGGCCCGCAGCCGGTCGAGGCCCCGGTGGTAGCCGACCCGGTGGTAGGCGTAGCACTCGACGTCGTCGCGGCCGAGCAGGCCGAGCTGGGCCCAGGCGTCGAGGAACCGGGGCCAGCGGGCCACCACGGCCGCCACCGCCTCGCGCTGGGTGGCCACCGGCCGGGCCAGGGCCTCGTCGAGCGCGGCCAGCGCTTCGGTCGGCTCGTCATCGAGGATCGTCTCGGGCGGGCCGGCGGGCGTCAGGTGTACGGGCTGGTCGGTCATCGGCCCCATTGTGGTGCCCGACCGCCGCCGGGCCGAGCCTCCGCCCGCCCTACTAGTCAGGTAAGCGGTATACTGGCGGCGATGACCACCCCGATCCGGCGCCGGGCCCGGCTGTCCGGCCGCCAGGTGAACCTCCTGCTCGAACTGCTCGTCCCGGCCGCCATCGGCACGGGGCTGGCGTCGTGGGTCGCCGGTGACCGCTGGGGCGGCTGGTTCGTGCTCGCCCACCGCATCGTGGGCCTCGGCCTGCTCGTGCTGGCCCCGGCCAAGCTCCGCGGCCCGGTGGCGGCCGGCTTCCGGCGGGCCCGCCCGACCCGCTGGCTGTCCGCCGCGTTCGGCACGCTCGTGCTCGCCACCGTCGCGCTCGGCGTGCTGCACGCCACGGGCCTCTGGCACGGCGTCGGGCACTGGTCGGCCCTGTGGACCCACGAGCTGTTCGCCTTCGCCCTGATCCCGCTGTTCGTCTGGCACCTCGCCTCGCGCCCGGTGCGGCCCCGGCGCGCCGACCTCGACCGGCGCGCCCTGCTCGGCGGCGGGCTCGCGCTCGGCGCGGCCGCCGCGGCCTACGCGGCCCAGCAGGGGGTCGTGGCCGTGGCCGCCCTCGACGGCCGGCACCGCCGGTTCACCGGGTCGCACGAGGTCGCCTCCCACGACCCGGCCTGGATGCCGTCCGTCGTCTGGATCGACGACCGCCGTCCCGCGGCCACCGACCCGGGCGGCTGGCCCCTGGTCATCGCCGGCCGGCCCACCGCGGTGGCGTCGCTGCGTGCCCGGGCCCGGCCGGTGGTGGCCCGGCTGGACTGCACCGGCGGCTGGTGGAGCGAGCAGTCGTGGGACGCGGTGCCGCTGCGCGACCTGGTGGGCGACCGCCCGGGGCGCAGCGTGCGGGTGCGGTCGGCCACCGGGTACGACCGCTTCTTCGCCCGCCACGAGCTCGACGAGCTCTACCTGGCCGTGGGCTACGGGGGCGAGCCGCTGCGGCCCGGCCACGGTGCGCCGGTCCGGCTCGTCGCCCCCGGGCGCCGCGGCTACTGGTGGGTGAAGTGGGTCGTCAGCGTGGAGCCCGACGACCGCCCGGCCTGGCTCCAGCTCCCGTTGCCGCTGGCCTGAGGCGGGCGCCGCCGGGCGGACATCGTTCTGGCGCCCACGTCAGTCGGCGGCCCCGTTGTGGTGCCCGGCCACCGCCGCCGGGGACGCGCCGCCCGCCGGCAGCGCCGGGCGGGCCGGGCGCCCCGCCAGGTAGTCGCTGCTGGCCCGGTAGGCCAGCGCGATCAGCTCGGCGGTGCGGGTGAAGTCGTTGTAGCGCACGTCGGGCGCCTCGCCGGTGGGCAGCAGGTGGACGTCCACGCCCTCCGGCATCGACGCCAGCTCCCGCTTGAACCGGAAGTGGCGGGCCAGCCAGAAGGACTGCACGGCCACGTCGAGGGGCCGGCGGGGCTCCCGGCGGGGCCGGGCGAAGGCCGAGACCTGCAGCACGTAGAGGGTGCGGGCACCCAGCTCGACCGCCCGGCTCATCGGCACCTCGTCCACGATGGCCCCGTCCAGGTAGCGCACGCCGTCGATCTCCACCGGCGGGTACACGGCCGGGATGGCGGAGGACGCCAGGATCGGCTCGACCAGCGGCCCCGTGTCGAACCACACCTCCTGCACGCCGGCCACGTCCGTGGCCACGCACTGGAACGGCACCGCCAGGTCCTCGAACCGGCGGGCCCGCAGGTGGGTCTCCAGCGCCCGGCGCAGGCCCTCGTTCCCGTGGATGGCCTCACCCCGCCGCGCCAAGGCCACCGCGCCCGGCAGCAGGCCGCCGGGCATGAGGTCGGCGCCGTCGAGGTCTCTCCACAGGCGCTCCATGCGGGCGACGCCCGCGAACGTCGGCTCCTCGGCCAGGGCGGCCCCGTTGATCGCCCCCACCGAGCAACCGAGCACCAGGTCGGGCCGGATGTCGCGCTCGACCAGCGCCCGCAGCATGCCGATCTGCAGGGCCCCGAGGTTGCCACCCCCGGACAGCACGAACGCCACCGGGCCGGGGCGACGTCGCCGGGTCCAACGGCCGAGCACCGGCACCGCCCGCGGCCCCCTAGCTCTCCCGCTCGGCGGCCAGCGCCACGGTCCGGCGCACCAGCCGGGCGAACGGCGCGGGGTGGGTCAGGTGGGCGGCGTGGCCGGCCCCGTCGATCGTGGCCAGCTCGCCGGAGGGAGCGGCGCGGGCCAGCTCCCCGGTAGCGCGCCGGTGGTGGGCCCGGGCCTGGCTGCCGTGGGCCGCCACCACCGGCACCGTGATGGCCGCCGGGTCGTAGGGCGGCGGCGCCGGTGGCCGCACCGAGCGCATGTCGGCCATGAACGCGTGGCCCTCGGCGCGGCGCTCCGCCCGCATGCCAGCCGGCATCCGCTCCCAGACGGCGTCGCCGATCAGCCGGCGCAGCATCCACTCGGCGGCGTCGCCGGCCTCGGTCTCGCTCAGCGCCCTCGTCGGGTCGGCGTGGCGGGACAGGACCTCGGCGCCGGGGCCGGTCCACCACGACTCCCAGGTGCGGGGCGCCTCGTAGGCCATGACCGCCCGGACCAGGTCGGGGCGCCGGTCGGCCAGGGCCAGTGCGACGACCCCGCCGAAGCTGTGGCCCACCACCACGGCCGGCCGCCCGCCGACGACGCCCGCCAGGTCCTCGACCTGCCGGTCGAACGACGGGCTCACCCCGGCGGCCAGCGAGCGCCCGTAGCCGCGCCGGTCGTAGCGGCACACCCGGTGGTCGGCGATCAGCTCCCGGCGCACCCGCAGCATGCCCCCGGAGCGGTCCATGGCCCCGTGGACGAGCACGACCAGGGGCCCCTCCCCCGACTCCTGCGACCAGATGCCGCCGTCGCCCCGCATCCGACCGGCTTACTCGACCCCGACGACGCGGAGCACGTCGGTGGTGCGCGTGCCGAGGCCCGGGGCCCCGGCCAGCACCGCGATCATGTCGCCGTGGTGGACCATGCCCCGCTGCACGGCTGCCTCCACCACGCACCACACCATCTCGTCCGTCGTCTTGTACTCCGCCACCACCAGGGGCTCGACGCCCCACGACAGGGCCAGCTGGCGGGCGGTGACCGGCGAGGGGCTGGCGCCGATCAGCCGGCACCGGGGCCGCAGCGCCGCCATGGCCCGGGCGGTGGGCCCGGCCTGCGTGCAGCAGACGATGGCGGCCAGGCCCAGCTCGTCCGCGGCCCGCAGCGCGGCATGGGCCATGGCCACCGTGACGGCCTTGGTGGAGGGCGCCCGCCGCCGCACCAGCCCCCGCTGGTCGTGGCGGAGGTGGTCGTCGAACTGCTCGGCCCGGGCGGCGATGCGGGCCATGGTGCGCACCGTCAGCGCCGGGTCGTGCCCGATGGCGGTCTCGGCCGAGAGCATCAGGGCGTCGGTGCCGTCGACCACGGCGTTGGCCACGTCGGTGGCCTCGGCCCGGGTGGGCGTGGGGGCGCTGATCATCGACTCCAGCATCTGGGTGGCCGTGACGACCGGCAGCCCGCGGGCGCCGCAGGCCCGGATGATGCGCTTCTGGAGGTGGGGCACGTCCTCGATCGGGAAGTCGATGCCCAGGTCGCCGCGGGCCACCATCACCCCGTCGGCCGCGGCGATCAGGCCGTCGAGGTGGTCCACCGCGGCCCGGGTCTCGATCTTGGCCATGAGGCGGGGCCCGTCCGGTCCGAGCGCCTCCCGCACGCGGCCCAGCTCCTCGGGGGTGCGCACGAAGGACATCGCCACCCAGTCCGCGTGCCGGGCCACCGTGTCGATGAGCTGGAGGTCCTCCTCGGTGGGGACCGACGGCTGCCACCGGTCGGAAGGCAGGTGGGCGCCGGGGCGGCCCTGGATGCGGCCGCCGCTCTCGACCACGGCCCGCACCTCGCCGTCGCCCACGCCCCGCACGACCAGGGTCACCGTCCCGTCGCCCAGCACCACGCTGTCGCCGGGGCGGACGATGTCGAGGAGGCGCTCCTCGTCGATCGTGATGCGGTCGGGCCCGCTCGGCCCGTCTCCGGCCACCAGGACGACCTCGTCGCGCTCGGCCAGGAAGGCACCGCCGCCGGGGAACGGGCCGGTCCGGACCTTGGGGCCCGGCAGGTCGGCCAGCACCCCCACCGTGCGGCCGCGGCGCTGCGCCATGTCCCGCACCAGCTGCAGGCGGGCCAGGTGCTCCTCGGCCGAGCCGTGGGCCAGGCCCAGGCGGACGATGTCGACGCCGGCGTCGAGCAGCTCGGCCAGGACCTCGGGCTTGTCGGACGCCGGCCCGAGGGTGGCGACGATCTTGGTGCGACGCATCGGCACGCTTCCGCCTCGCTGGTCGTGGGGGTCGGGGGAGGCGCCGCTCACTCGACCCGCCGCCGCAGGGGGTGGGCGTCGGGCACCTCGATCAGCGCGATGCGCACGCCGTCGGGGTCGGCCACCCAACACTCGCGCAGGCCCCACGGCTCGTCGACCGGCGGCGACAGCGTTTCCACGCCCGCGGCGGCCAGGCGGCCGTGCTCGGCGTCGACCGACCGCACCTGCAGCCACAGCGCCGCCCCGCCCCCCGTCACCGGCCCGCCGCCGCTGACCAGCTCGAGGAACCCGCCGCCGAGGAAGAACACGACGCCGGTGACGCGCCCGCCGTGGCCGTACTCGCGGTAGACCGCCAGCCCCAACACGTCCCGGTACCAGGCCATGCCGGCCCCGAAGTCGGAGGGTCGCAGCAGCACCCGGCTCGAGAGGACCTCCACGGCGCGCCACGGTAGCGACCAACGTAGGGTGCCGGGACCCATGGAACTGCTGCTCGTGCGCCACGCCCGCCCGCTGCGGGTCGAGAACGGGGACGTCCCCGCCGACCCGCCCCTGTCGTCTCTCGGGCACCGCCAGGTCGCGGCCCTGGCCACCTGGCTGGCCGACCCGGCCGCCGACCCGGTCGACGCCGTGTACACCAGCCCGCTGCGCCGGGCGGTCGAGACCGCCGCCCCGCTGGCGGCGGCGCTGGGCCTGGAGCCCCGCGCGGACGCGGCGCTGACCGAGTACGACGCCGAGGCCCTGGCCTACATCCCCATCGAGGAGCTGCAGGCGGCCGGCGACCCCCGGTGGCGGGAGGTCCCGCCGGACATCGAGACGTTCCAGGCCCGGGTGATGGACGGGGTCGACCGGCTGTGCGCCGCGCACCCGACCCAGCGGGTGGCGCTCGTCTGCCACGGCGGCGTCATCAACGTGATCGTGGCCTCGGTGCTGGGACTGGGGGCCCAGATGCTGTTCCTGCCCGGGTACACCAGCGTGAGCCGCATCCTGGTGGCCTCGTCCGGGCCACGGTCGCTGGCCTCGCTCAACGAGCTGGCCCACCTCCGCGTGGCGGGCGTCCCCCTGGTGGAGCTGTAGCCCCCGGGCTACGACCGGGGCACCCGGTGCCAGGGCAGGTCCTTGTCGACCCGGATGTCGCCGGGCAGGCCGAGCACCCGCTCGCCCAGGATGTTCTTCATGATCTCGGTCGTGCCGCCCTCGATCGAGTTGGCCCGCGACCGCAGGAACGCCTGCGGCGCCGACGACCACAGCGCGGTCGTCCGGGGCCGCTCCATCGGGTAGCCGGTGGGGAACAGCATGCCCTCGGCGCCCAGCAGGTCGAGTGCGCACTCGGACAGGTCCTTGTGCAGCTCGGCCATGGCCACCTTGCTGATCGAGCCCTCGGGGCCGGGCGTGCCCTGGGCCCGTAGCTGGCTGGCCCGGATGTTGGTGAGCCGCAGCACCTCGGCCCGGATCCACAGCTTCATGACCTCGTCGCGCACCGCCGGGTCGTGGGGACCGGTGCCGGCGTAGGTCTTCATCAGCTCGCCGACGAAGCCGCTGCCCCGGGCCGGGATCTGGCCCCCGATGGCGACCCGCTCGTTCATGAGCGTGGTGAGCGACACCCGCCAGCCCTCACCGACGTCGCCGAGGCGCTCGGCGTCGGGGATGCGGGCGTCGGTGAAGTAGACCTCGTTGAACTCGGCCTCGCCGGTGATCTGGAACAGTGGCCGCACCTCGACGCCGGGGCCGTGCATGTCGACGACGAAGTAGGTCAGGCCCTTGTGCTTGGGGGCGTCGGGGTCGGTGCGGGCCACGAGCATCCCCCAGCGGGCCACATGCGCCAGCGTGGTCCACACCTTCTGGCCGTTCACGACCCACTCGTCGCCGTCCCGCACGGCCCGGGTCGACAGGCCGGCCACGTCGGACCCGGCCCCCGGCTCGGAGAAGAGCTGGCACCAGATCTCCTCGTTGGTGAACAGCGGGCGCAGGTAGCGGCGCTTCTGGTCCTCGCTGCCGTGGGTGACGACGGTGGGGGCGCCCATGCCGTGGCCGATGGGGTTGAGGCCGCCGGCCCGGGGCGCGCCCGCCCGGGCGAGGCGCTCGTTGACCACCTTCTGGAGCTTGGGCGAGAGGCCCAGGCCACCGTGGCCCTCGGGGAAGTGGACCCAGGCCAGCCCGAGGTCGAACTGCCTTCCCAGGAACTCGGTGGGGCCGGTCGCGTCGGGCGGGGCGTCGGCGAGCAGCTTGTCGCACAGGTCGAGAACGCGGGCGTCGTCGGCGGCCGTCATGGCAGGCCACCGTACTTGACCGCCCGGTCAAGGGCGATTTGGCGTCTCTCACGTCGCACATGCGACGTGAGAGACGCCAAATCACCGGGATGCCGGCCGCCGCGAACCCGAGGGCCCGGTACACCGGGGCGCCGTGCGCCGAGGCGTGCAGGTCCACCTTGTGGACCCCCTGCGCACCGAACCAGGCCAGCAGGTCCGACACGATGGCCGTGGCCAGGCCCCGCCGCTGCCACGGGGGCTCGGTGACCATGGAGGAGATGTAGCCGTACAGCCCGTTCGGGGTCCTCGGGCCCGGGAGCCGGCGGGTGACCGTGCCCACGCCGCAGGCCACCAGCCGCCCGGGCACC
>DASSUD010000427.1:0-2371 GCA_035707385.1 Acidimicrobiales bacterium | reverse complement strand
CGGGACCCCGCCACCATCACCCTCGGTGACATCGTCAGCGCGGTCGACGGGCCGATCGCCGTGGGCGACTTCGGCGAGCCCCACCAGAACGGAGCCTGCGACCACGAGGGCCAGTGCGTGCTGCTGGCCATCTGGGCGATGCTGAGCGACCACATGCGCCGCCACCTCGACGCCCTGACGCTGGCCGACATCGCCACCATGGCCCGGGGCGAGCGGGACTGGCCGGTGGTGGCCGCCCCGGCCGACTGAGCCGGCGCCGGCAGGCGACGCCCGCCCGGCCACCCGCTACGCCAGCCCGGACAGCACCGCCGCCAGGTCGCCCGGCAGCGGCGAGGAGAACGACAGGGCGTCGCCGGTGACGGGGTGAGCCAGGTCCAGGCGCTCGGCGTGCAGGAAGGGCCGGTCGAGGGGCAGGGACTGGCGGGCGCCGCCGTAGCGCCCGTCGCCCACCAGCGGGTGGCCGATGGAGGCCAGGTGGACCCGGATCTGGTGGGTGCGCCCGGTCTCCAGGCGGCACCACATCTCGGTCACGACCACGGGCTCGTGGTAGGTCCGGATCACCTCGTAGCGGGTCCGGGCCTCCTTGCCCCGCAGGCTGACGGCCATGCGGGTGCGGTCCCGGCCCGAGCGGCCGATGGGGGCGTCCACCATGCCGGTCGGCGACCCCGGCGCGCCCCACACCAGCGCCCGGTAGCGCCGGTCGACCTCGTGGCGGGCCAGCATGCCGACCAGCGCGTCGTAGGCGGCCGGCGACCGGGCCACCAGCAGCAGGCCCGAGGTGCCCTTGTCCAGGCGGTGGACGATGCCGGGGCGGTCCTCCTGGCCCACGGAGCGGATCTCCGGGTAGCGGGCCAGCAGCCCGTGCACCAGGGTCCCGGTCCCCTGGCCGGCACCGGGGTGGACCACGAGGCCGGCCGGCTTGTCCACCACCACCAGGTCGGGGTCCTCGTGCACGACCGGCACCGGGACCGCCGGGTCGGCCACCAGGCCGGCGCGGGCCGCCGCCTCCGGCACGGCCACCTCGAGCACGTCGCCGTTGGTGACGCGGTGTGACCGGGACATCACCGGGCGGCCGCCGACCACCACCGACCCGCCGTCGACCAGGGCCGCGGCCTCGGCGCGACTGCACCCTGCCACCAGGGCGACCACCCGGTCGAGCCGCTGGCCGTCGAGCGCCCGCGGCACGACCTCCCTCACGCCGGTTTCCCCGCCTCCACGGCGTCCTCCCGCCACTGGGACAGGAACAGCAGGACGGCGCCCACCACGATGCCGGCGTCGGCCAGGTTGAACACCGGCCACCACTGCAGGTCGACGAAGTCGACGACACCGCCCCCCAGGAACCCGTCTCCCGGCCGGAAGGCCCGGTCCACCAGGTTGCCGACGGCGCCACCCAGCACCAGACCGATGGCCACGGCCAGCGGGACGGTCCTGGCGTTGCGCCCCGAGCGCAGGAGGACGGCCACGATGGCGAGGGCCAGCAGGGAGATCACCGGGCCCCGGCCGTTGGCGAGGCTGAAGGCCGAGCCGTAGTTGACGGTGACGCTGAGCCGGAGCGACCCGACCAACTCGATGGTGCGGGTGTCGAGCACCTCGACCGCCCACCACTTGGTGAGCTGGTCGAGGGCGAGCACGGCGGCGGCGACGCCGAACAGCAGCGCCCACCGGGCCCGGGCCGGCGCCGCCGGGGCCAGCGCGTCGCCGGCCGGGGCGCCGCCCCCCTCGATGTCCTGCTCAACGGTCATGGCGCTCCGTCACCGTGCGTCCCCGGCTCCGGCTTGTCAACGGCTCAGCGGAGCCCGAGGCCCCCGCTCTTGCACTTCACGCACAGGGCGGCGTAGGGCAACGCCCTGAGCCGCTCCTTGGGGATGGCGGTGCCGCACTTCTCGCACCGGCCGTAGGTGCCGTCGTGGATCTTCCCGACGGCCACGTCGATCTGCTCGATGGCCGCCCGCGCCTGGGCCGAGAGGGCCAGGTCGCGCTCGCGCTCGACCGCCAGCGTGTCGCCCTCGCCCGACTCCTCGTCGAACTGGACGTCGCCGGGCTCGCGGTCCTCGGTCAGCGAGTCGGCCTCGGCCTTGAGCGTCTCGGCCTGGCGGAGGTAGTTCTCGCGCTCGCGCTCGAGCTCGGCGAGCTGGCCCTCGAGGAACTTGTCGAGGACGGGCTTCTTACCGGCCGACTTCTTCGCCGGAGCCTTCTTGGCGGCGGCCTTGGCGGGAGCGTCCTTGGTGGCTCTGGGCATGGTTGCGCCGTCCTGGGGGGAAAGGGTGCCGGATGGTATTGCCGGCCGCACGGGCCGGTCAAGGAATGGTGCAGCGTAAGGGTTCGTGGACCGGTCTCCACCGCCTTAGCCTTGTTGTCCATGCCGTTCGGC
>DASSUD010000426.1:0-3379 GCA_035707385.1 Acidimicrobiales bacterium | reverse complement strand
CCAGGGCGTAGGTCAGCGCGGTCAGGCCGAAGGGCGTGTCCAGCGTCAGGTCGTAGAGCAGCCCGGCGGCGAACCCGTAGGTCACGCCCCGGTCGGCTCCCCCGGTCAGGCCGGCGGCCACCACCACGGCCAGCAACAGGTCACCGACGGCCCCGGCCACCCGCAGGTCCGACACCAGCGTGATCTGCAGCAGCAGGGCGGCGACCAGCACCGCCGCGGCCCGCAGGACCGGCCAGCGGTGCCCGCGCCCCCGGGACCGGCCCCCCGTCACGAGGGCTGCCATTGGAGCACCGACAGGTACGACAGCCGGTTGAAGTCGACGGCGGGCTCGACCACCACCTCGAGCGCCAGGCCACCCGAGCCGGCGCGGGTCGAGGACACGGCGCCCACCGGCATGCCGGGCGGGAAGGCGCTGCGGTCGACCCCGCTGGTCACGACACCGGTCCCCTCGGGGACCTCGGCCCGGGGCGAGATGGACGAGTCCACGGCCAGGGGGTCGCCCCGCCCCTGGCCCCGGGCCGTGCCCAGGTCGCCGGTGGTGGCCAACCGGACACCGACGCGGAACTCCGGGTCTGTGATGAGATCGACGGTGGCGGACGAGGCCGTGACCTGGGTGACCCGCCCGGCCAGGCCGGCGCCGGTGGCCACCGGCATGCCGACGGCGATGCCGGCGTCGCTGCCCTTGTCGATCTGCACGGCGTGCGAGAAGTTGGATCGGGGACCGGACACCACCCGGGCCACCACCTTGGGCACGTCGGTGGCGTAGGGCAGGTCGAGCACCAGCGACAGGTCGGCCAGCTGGCGCTCGGCGTCGGTGGCGGTGATCTCCGCGCTGCCGGCCTCCTCGACCTCGGTGCGGAGCCGGGCGTTCTCGTCGCGCAGGTCCTCGTAGTCGGTGACGCCGTGCCAGGCGTTGCGCACAGGGCTCGTGACGGTGTCGACCGCGCCCACGATCGGGTCGGTGACCGTGGCGGCGCCCTCGCGCACGTCCCGGACGACCGGCGCGTCCTGGAGGCCCACGACGACGAGGGTCACCGAGGCGGCCACCACCACGGCGAGGCGCGTGCGGGACCCGGTGGGCGGTGAGATGGCCATCAGTAGCCGGTGGAGGAGAACAGGAACTTCAACGCGTCGAACTCCTCCAGCGACTGGCCCGACCCGACGGCCACGGCGTGCAACGGGTTGGGGGCGACCACCACGGGCATGCCCGTCTCGTGGTGGAGGCGGGCGTCGAGGCCGTTGAGCAGCGCCCCGCCGCCGGCCAGGTAGATGCCCTTGTCCATGACGTCGGCCGCCAGCTCCGGGGGCGTCTTGTCCAGCGTGACCTTGACGGCGTCGACGATGGCCGAGACCGGCTCCTCCATCGCCTCCCGCACCTCGTCGGTGGTGGTGACGATTGTCTTGGGCAGGCCGGTCATGAGGTCCCGGCCCCGGATCTCGGCGTGCAGCTCCTCGAGCAGCGGCCAAGCCGACCCGAGGGCGATCTTGACCTCCTCGGCGGTCCGCTGGCCGATGGCCAGGCCGTACTCCTTCTTCACGAAGCTCACGATGGCTTCGTCGAGCTCGTCGCCGGCCACGCGCACCGACTGGCTGGTCACGATGCCGCCCAGGCTGATGATGGCCACCTCGGTCGTGCCGCCGCCGATGTCGACGATCATGTTGCCCGCCGGCTCCTGGACCGGCAGCCCCGCACCGATGGCGGCGGCCATGGGCTCCTCGATGATGTAGGCCGGCTTGCGGGCGCCGGCGTACTCGGCCGCCTCCCGCACCGCCTGCTGCTCGACACCGGTGATGCCGGAGGGCACGCAGATCACCATCCGCGGCTTGCCCCACCGCCGGTTGTGGGCCTTGCGGATGAAGTAGCTGAGCATCTTCTCGCAGATCTCGAAATCCGCGATGACCCCGTCCTTCAGCGGCCGGATGGCCTCGATGTTGCTCGGCGTGCGGCCGATCATGCGCTTGGCGTCGGTGCCGACGGCCACCGGCTTTCCGTCGCGCACGTTCACCGCGATCACGGAGGGCTCGTTGAGGACGATGCCCTTGCCGCGCACGTAGATGACGGTGTTGGCAGTGCCGAGGTCGACGGCCATGTCCCGACCCGTCAGGGAGGAGAAGATGTTGTCGGGCATGCGGTGGCGTCCTCCGCCGGTCGTGGGAGGGCTTGCCGTAGGTTAACGAACGCCCGGGGGGCGGGACGCGACCCTGAGAGCGATTGTCAGGAGACTGTGACCTCGCCGTACATGCCGTTGGCGACGTGCGGCGGGCCGGTGCCCTCGACCGCCGGGTCGGTGGTCCCGGTGGGCACGAAGCACGCGAACACCCAGCGTCCCGCGCTCAGCTCGACGACGGCCCCGCCGGTCTCGCCGGGTGCTGCGTACACCCCCTGCCCGTAGCTGGCCGGGTCGATCAGCGCCGCGGCCTCCTCGGGCGGCAGGGCCACGAACTCCTCCAGGGGGAGGGTGGCCTCCGGCACGAGCTTGACCAGGGCGATCTCGTGGAGCTCGCCCGACTCGCTGGTGTTGGCGAGGGTCAGCACCGCCCGCCCGGCCTTGAGGGTGGCGGGGAAGCCCGCGTAGGCGTGGTCGGTGGCCGTGACGGTGACCAGCGGGTAGTCGCAGGCCTCGGCCACGTAGGGGTAGAAGCGCGCCTGGGCGGCGGCGAAGTCCGGCGTGTCGAAGGCGGTGCCATCGCCGCTGGCCGTGGCCTGCTCGACGGCGGCCAGCACCACCTCGACGTCCGCGGCCGCGTCGTCCCGGGGCAGGGCCCCCCGGACGGCCGCCACCGCGGGGGTGATGCGCTCGGCCACGTAGCCGCCGAGGGCGGCCGGGTCGTCGGGGGCCTGGGTGAGCGCCACCTCCAGGTCGGCGACGCCGTCGCAGAACTCGGCGCGCACCGGCCCGGACGCGGTCTCCTCCGGCGTCGACCGGGTCAGCTCCCGCTCGGGCTCGTCGTCGCCGCCGACCAGCCCGGTGGCGAGCGCCACCGCCACGGCCACCAGCACCACGACCGCGCCCGCCAGCACCATCACCCACCGTCTACGCACGCCACCGCTCCCGCCTGTCGCCCGCCGCCACCGCCGCCGTGAGTGTAGGGGTCAGATCCCCGGGAACCAGAGCCCGATCTCCCGGGCCGCCGAATCGTGCCCGTCGCTGGCGTGGACCAGGTTCTCGGTGGTGATCGTGGCGAAGTCACCCCGGATGGACCCCGGCTCGGCCTCGGTCGCCTTGGTGGCACCCACCAGCTTGCGGACCAGCAGCCAGGTGTTCTCGTCCGGGCCCTCCACCACCATGGGGAACACTGGCGACCGGGTGACGAACTCGACGAGGTCGCCGAAGAAGGGCTTGTCCCGGTGCTCGTCGTAGTGGCGCTCGGCCAGGTC
>DASSUD010000425.1:0-19031 GCA_035707385.1 Acidimicrobiales bacterium | reverse complement strand
CTGGTGTGGCGGGACGGGGCCCTGCTGGGCCGCACGCCGCAGGAGGCCTTCTTCGTCAAGTGCGACGACGAGACCAACCCGCCCGAGGAGCGGGACGCCGGCCGGGTCGTGTGCCACATCGGCATCGCGCCCGTGAAGCCGGCGGAGTTCGTGGTGTTCAAGCTCAGCCAGTCCACTGGCGGGGCCGAGATCGAGACGATCGGGGCGTGACATGACCGACACTGCAGGAACGACCCCGGCCGCCCCGGCGGCGACGCCGGGCACCTGGATCGACCCGTACCGGGCGTACACCTTCAACCTGCTCATCAAGAACGTGCCGGCGGGCCACTTCACCGAGGTGCGGGGCATGGGCCTGCGCATCGACCGGATCGCCTACCGGGAGGCCGGGCTCAACTCGATCGAGCGCCAGGTCCCCGGCCAGGTCAGCTACTCGCCGGTCGAGGTCCGCAACGGTCTGACCTCGTCCGACACGCTGTGGCGCTGGCTGACCGAGGTCCGAGACGGCCGGGTCCGCCGCGAGGAGGTCTCCATCGCGGTCCTCGACCCCAGCGGGGCCAGCGAGGTCATGCGCTGGAACCTGTCCCGGGCCTGGCCCTGCGAGTGGCGGGGCGCGCCGCTGTCGGCCACCAGCCGTGACCTGGCGATCGAGACGCTCCTCATCGCCCACGAGGGCATCGAGAGGGTCGACCGTGACGCTGCGGGCACAGGCACGCCGCCGGCTGGCGCGTGAGCTGCGCCGGCTGGCCGGCACGCTCACCCGCTGGGCCGACGACACCGGCACCGGCGACGCCGGCGCCGGGACCATCCCGGCGGCGACCGAGCCGGGCGGGTCGCCCGACCCGGCGCGGGAGCACTGGCTGGCCACCGTGCGGGCCAGGGCACCCGAGCTCCTGGCGGGCGCAGGCATGGGCTACTCCTTCGACCCCGGCCCCCGGGCGTGGCGGCCCGGGACCGACCGGCCGGCGGCCCCCGTTCCCGGCACCGGCACCGGCACCGGCACCGGCACCGGCGAGCCCGGCACGGCCGGGGACGCCCGCATGGCCGGTCCGGACCCGGACCCGGGCCCGCCCGCGCCGCCGGTGAGCCCCGCTGGGGCCGTGACCGTCTCCCCGGCCACGGCCCCCCTCTACTCCCGCGGCGCGCCGGGTGACGGCGTGCTCGCCGCGGGCGCGGTGGTGGCGGGTGCCGGACCGGCACCGGGCGGTGCGGCGGCCCCGCCCCGGCGGCCGGCAACCCGCCCCGCCGCCGCTCCCGGACCGCCGCCGGTCGTGACGTCACCGGTCTCCCCCACCCCCTGGCCGGTGGCGCCGCGGCCGGCAGGACCCCCGGCCCCGGCCGAGGTACCCGCGACCGTCACACCCGGGGCCGCGGGCCCCCTCGACCTCGGCGGGCCGGTCCCGTCACGGGCCGCGGGCGCCCTGGCGTGGCCCGTCCCCGTCCCGGCCCCGGCCGCCGCCCCCGCGGCGCCCGCCCGGGTCTCGGCGCCCGTGCCCGCCCTGGCCATCCCGGTGCCGTCGGACCCGCCCGCCACGGACCGGACCGGGCCACCGCCGTGGCCGGTGGCCACGACCGTCCCCGACGTCACCCCCGCCGGTGCCCGCAGCCCGGCCACCCCGGCGCCCTGGCCCGCCCTGGCCACCGACAGCCGGCGCCCACCCGAGGCCCACGTGGGCCCCACCGGGCGGTGGCCGGCGCTGCCCGACGACACCGACCAACGGGCCTGGGCCCCCGGCCTGGCCCACCGCGACGCCGAGCGCGCCCGGCGGCTCGAGCGCGAGCAGCGGGGGGCGCGCTAGTGGAACGGGTCGCCTTCCTCGTCGAGGAGTCCGGGGCCCGGCTCGACTGCCTGCTCAACCCCGAGACCCTCGAGGTCGGCCGGCTGGCCGGTGTCCGCCCCCGGGGCGTCGGCTCCGGGCGACTGACCGGCGCCGGCCTGGCCGACGACCCCCTGCACCTCACCGGTGGCGGCCGCACCGAGCTGACGCTCGACCTGCTGTTCGACGTCGACCTCGTGCCCACCCCGGGGGGCCCGCCCGACGTGCGGGGCCTGACCCGGCCGCTGTGGCAGCTGGCCGAGAACTCCGCCATCCAGCGGGGCGCGGTCCGCCCGCCGCTGGTGCGGTTCCTGTGGGGCAAGAGCTGGAACATCCCCGGCGTGGTGGCGGCCGTGGCCGAGCGGTTCGACCGCTTCGACCAGGAGGGCGTGCCCCAGCGGTCGTGGCTGCGGCTGCGCTTCCTGCGGGTGGCCGAGACGGCGGCCGAGGCCCAGGCCACCTACGAGACGATGCTGGCCGAGCAGCAGAACGCCCAGGCCGAGGCCGCGCGGGCCCAGGCGGCCGAGGGCGCCGAGCCCGCGGGCAGCGTCATGGCGGTCGGCGCGGGCGAGCTCGCCACCGGGCCGCCCGCCGTGCGCTTCGACCTGCTGGCCACCGACGGGGTGGGCAGCCCGTTCCTGTGGCGGCTGCTCGCCACCTACAACGACGTGACCGACCCCCTGCGGGTCGAGCCGGGCACGGTGCTGTCGGTCCCGCCCGGCCTGCCCGGGAGCGCGGCGAGCGCCCCCGCTCCCTCCGGACCGGAGGTTCCCCTGTGAAGTCCGCGGCCATCGCCCCCGCAGTCGAGATCCTGGTCGACGGCAGCATCCTCGACGACGCCACGCTCGCGTTCCTCGCCTCCGTGCGGGTGGCCCGGCGCCTGTCGCTCCCGGCCCAGTGCGAGATCGCCTTCGCGCTCGACGGGCCCAACGCCGGCGACCTGGCGGCCAAGCTGCCCATCGGCGCCTCCGTCGACGTCACCGTGGCCGACGACAGCGGCGCCCTGTTCTCCGGCGACGTCACCGCCCAGGAGTGGGTGCACGGCGCCGACGGCGCCGCCGAGCTGCGGATCCGGGCCTACGACCCGCTGCACCGCCTGCGCAAGCGCCAGAAGGTGGTGGCCCGCACCGACCTCACCGTGGCCGACCTGGCCGCCGAGCTGGGCGGCGACGCCGGCCTCGGCGTCGAGGCCGACGAGGACGGCCCCCGCTGGCCCGTCCTCGTCCAGCACCGCCAGTCCGACCTCGACCTGCTGGGCGAGGTGGCCGAGCGGGCCGGGTTGTGGTTCGCGGTGATCGACGGGACGCTGCGGGTGTTCAGCCTGGCCGGCACCGGCGACCCCGTGGACCTCGCCCTGCACGACACCCTGCTGGCCGCCCGCTTCGACGCCACCGCGGACCCCGCCTGCACGAGCGTCACCACCGACGGCTGGGACCCGGTGGCGGCCGTGCGCCTGCAGGGCGCCGCGGGAGGGCCCCGCAACGAGCGGGACACGGGCGCCGCCGTCGGCCCGTCCGCCGTCGACGCCGACGGCGAGGTGGCGCTGGTGGACAACCACGGGCCCGGCCTCGACCACCTCGACGCCGCGGCCCAGGCCGAGCTCGACCGGCGGGTGGCCCGGGAGGTCACCCTGACCGGCACCGCCGAGGGCGACGCCGCCCTCCGGCCGGGCCGCCCGGTGCGTGTCGGCGGGGCCGCGCCCGAGGTGTCGGGCACCTACGTCCTCACGGCCACCGACCACACGATCGACGCTGCCGGCTACCTGGTCGAGCTGTCGACCGAGCCCCCGGCCCCCCGCGCCGCCACCGACGCCACCGTCGCCAGCCTGGCCCGGGTGGTGAGCGCCGACGACCCCGACGGCCTCGGCCGGGTCAAGGTGGCCCTGGCCGGCTACGGCGACGTGGAGACCGACTGGCGCGAGGTCGTGGTCCCCGGGGCCGGGGCGGGCAAGGGCATGATCGCCATCCCCGACACCGACGACCGGGTGCTGGTCCTGCTCCCCCACGGCGACCCGGCCGCCGCCATCGTGGTCGGGGGCCTGTACGGCGACGCCGCCCCGGTGGACCCCGGCATCGAGGGCGGGGCCGTGCGCCGCTGGTCGGTGCAGACGCCGGGCGGCCAGCGGGTCTTCCTCGACGACGGCGAGAACCGGGTGACCGTGGCCAACTCCGACGGCAGCGCGGTGGTGCTGGCCCCCGACAAGGTGACCGTCCATGCCAAGTGCGACCTGACCATCGAGGCGCCGGGCAGGACGCTCCAGCTGCGGGCCAACAAGATCGAGCTGCTCCAGGCCACGGGGCCGGAGGACGGGCCGGTGGCCCCGGTCGAGGCGGTGACCTGATGTTCCTGCTGCTGATCCTGGCGTCGAAGATCCGCTGTGACCACGACGGCAAGGTCGAGAACAAGGCGTCGCAGGACTGGGCGGTGGTGGGCACGCAGCCGATCCTGCGCAACGACGACCCCGAAGGCCGCGACATCGACTGGTGCCCCAACCGCAGCGCCCAGATCAAGTACTGCGACAAGACCCTCAAGGTCGAGAAGGGCTACTCCGAGTTCGTGACCGTCGGCGGCAGGGAGGCCGTGATCGCCAACCTCGAGGGCAAGACCAACGGGACCCCGCCCGGCGCCGTGTTCTACCGCGTGCGCGATGCCGAGCAGGACTTCGTGACGGTGGCGCGCTAGTGCCCCCGCCCCGCTGGCAGGCGTTCCGCTTCGCCGACCCCGGCCTCGTGAGCATCGGCCGGGCGGGCGGCCTCACGGTCGACCCCACCGGCTCGCTGGCCACCGTGGACGGCGACGCCTCGGTCCGCCAGGCCATCCTCCTGCTGCTCATCACCCGTCCCGGCGAGCGGGTCATGCGCCCCCAGTACGGGTCGCTGCTGCACCGGCTCGTGTTCGCCCCCGACGACGCCACCACCGCCGGGCTCGCCATCCACTACGTGCGCCAGGCCCTGGTCCGCTGGGAGCCCCGGGTCGAGGTCCTCGACGTCGACGCCGGTGCCGATCCCGACGCCCCCGAGCAGCTGGTCATCACCCTGCGCTACCGGGTGCGAGCCAGCCAGGTGGAGGCGACCCTGACCATCCCGGTGGAGCTCGCCCCCATCGACCCCCTACGCACCGGAGGCCTAGGACCGTGACGCTGCGGCTCCCCGATCTCGACGACCGCACGTTCACCCAGCTGGTGGACGAGGCCCGGCGGCGCATCGAGGCCACCTGCCCCACCTGGACCGACCTGTCGCCCCACGACCCGGGCATGACCCTCGTCGAGGTCTTCGCCCACCTGACCGAGGTCATGCTGTACCGGCTCAACCGGCTGCCGGACAAGGCCTACGTGGCGTTCCTCAACCTGCTGGGCGTGCAGCGGCTGGCGCCGGTGGCCGCCAGCGCGGTCCTGGAGTTCCGGCGCGAGCGCGAGGGCGACGACCCCGTCACCATCCCCGCCGGGACGCGGGTGACGGTGGCCGGCGGGGCCAAGGACGCCCCCGTGTTCGCCACCTCCGACTCGGTGACCCTGGCGGGCGGCGAGCGGTCGGTCACCGTGTCGGCCCACCACCGCGACGCCGTGGAGGGCGAGATCGTGGGCCAGGGCAACGGGGCAGGCGGGCAGACCTTCACGGTGGCCAAGCCGCCGATGGTCCGGACCCGGGAGGCGTTCGACCTGTTGGTGGGCGTGGCGGCCCTGCCGGGAGAGCTGGAGGAGGGGGCGCCCGCCCGCGAGTGGCAGGGCACGACCTACCGGCTGTGGGAGCCGGTGTGGAGCTTCGCCGGCCAGGCCCCGGGGGCGCACGTGTACCTGGTGGACCGGGCCGAGGGCCGCATCAGCTTCGCCCCCGCCGTCGACCTCGGCCCCCCGGCGGGCGAGCCGGCGGCGGGCGCCCCGCCCCCGCCGGCCCCGCTGGTGGCCGTACCGGACCTGGGCCGGGACATCGCGGTCTGGTACCGCACCGGCGGCGGGCCGGCCGGCAACGTCGCCGCCGGGACGCTGGAGACCCTGGTCGACTCCGTCGGCGGCGTGAAGGTCACCAACCCCGAGCCCGCCCGCGGCGGGCGGGCCATCGAGCCGGTCGAGAACGTCCTGCTGCGGGGGCCGAACGAGTTCCTGACCGTGCGGCGGGCGGTCACCGCCGACGACTTCGAGCTGCTGGCCGCCCAGAGCACCGGCGGCGTGGCCCGCGCCCGGGCGCTGACCCGGGCCGACCTGTGGTGCTACGCCCGGCCCGGTGAGGTCGAGGTCGTCCTCGTCCCCCACGTCCCCGAGGACGCCGCCCCCGGCGGGCGGGTGGACGCCGCCACGCTGATCGCCCACCAGACCGAGGAGGCCCGCCTGGCCACCCAGCGCGAGCTGGACGAGCGCAAGTCCCTGGGGCTGCCGCCGGTCGTCGTCGGCTGGGCGCCGGTGAAGGCGGCCAGCGTGCACGCCCGGGTGGTGGTGCGGCGGGAGGAGGACGAGGCCCGGGTGCGGGCCCGCATCCTGGACCGCCTGCACCGCGCCCTCTCCCCGCTGCCCGGCGAGGGCCTGGAGGGATGGCGCTTCGGCCAGGCGCTGCGCCGGTCCAACGTCTACCGCCTGCTGGAGCAGGCCGAGCCGGGCGTGCAGTGGGTGGACCGCATGTCGTTCGTCGTCGACGAGGCGCCCGACGGCGAGATCCCCACGGTGGCCGCCGACCGCTACCAGGCCCGGACCTGGTACGCCGGCTCGGGCGAGGTGCTGTTCCGGTCGACCAACGACGCCGACGGCTGGGAGCCGGTCGGCCGCTTCCCCGGCGAGCGGGTCCGGCTGGTGGTGCCCTACCCCGAGCCGCTGCGCCCCGGCATCACGCCCCGGCCGGGGCTGCTGGCCGTGGCCACCCGGGCCACCGGCAGCGCCGTGTCCAGCGTCTACGTGTCCGAGGACCTGGGGGCCACGTGGCGCCGGGTGGGCGGGCTCGACGTCGGCATCACGGACCTGGCCTGGACCAGCCGGGGCTCCCAGCCCGAGCTGCTCATCGCCTCCGACAAGGGCGTCCACGAGCTGGCCCTGCTGGAGGGCGACGGCGTCGCCGCCCCCGTGCAGGTGGTCGTGGACCCCGCCGACCCCGACCGCGGCTTCTACGGCGTCGAGACCTTTGTCGACGAGCGGGGCGAGTGGGGCGTGGCCGTGGCCGCCCAGGCCGAGCAGGGCGTGTACCTGTCGACCCAGGCCGGCGAGCCGGGCTCGTTCGCGCACGTGGGGCTGCAGGGCGAGGACACCCGCACGCTGGCCGTCCAGGTCGACGGGGCCGCCACGTGGCTGTGGGCCGGGCTCGGGGAGGCGAACCCCAACGTGGCCGGCAAGGGGGCGGCCCGGGCCCGCCTGTTCGAAGCCGACGTCCGCTGGGAGATGCGCACCGCCGGCTGGGTCGGGTCCACGTGCTGGAGCATCGCCTTCTCCGGCGACCACGCGCTGGCCGGCACCCAGAACGGCGGCGTGGTCCGTCTCGACACCGTGGCCACGGGCGCCGAGTGGGAGCCCTTGAACGTCAACGCCGGGCTCCCCCTGCGGGACCGGACCCGTTTCGAGCCGGTGGCGACCGTGGCCGCACCCCCCCGGGGGCGGCCCGTGCTCGTGGGCGGGTCGGAGGGCCTGTACCGCAGCACCGACCGCAATCTCCGCACGTGGTCGGCCTGCGACCACCGGGTGGCGGCCGAGGTCGTGACCATCCCGCCCACGTGGCTGCTGTGCTCGGGCGAGCACCGCATCGAGGTCGTGACCCGGGCGGCGGCCGGCCGCGGGCCCACCCCGCCCGACGACGCCGACGACGCCGACGACGCCGACGACGCCGACGAGCCCGGCGAGCCCGGCGAGGGCGACGGGGGCGCCGCCGATGCACCGTGACGCCATCCAGCGGCTGCTGCCGACCGTCTACCAGCTGTCCGCCCGGCGGGGCAGCCCGCTGGACGCGGCCCTGCACGTCATGTCCGACCTCCACGAACCGGACGAGCGCCTGCTGGCCGCCATCGAGCACGTCTTCGACCCCTACCGCACGCCGGATGCGTTCGTCCCCTGGCTGACCCGGTGGGTCGGGCTCGACTGGCTCGTGGCCGACGAGCCCGACGACCTCGAGGGTGCGGACCCCGGGGGCGTCGCCCCGTCCACCTTCACCCCCGGCGTGGGGCGCCTGCGGGACGTGGTGGCCGCCGGCTACGCCATGGCCCAGTGGCGGGGCACCGACGTCGGGCTGCGCCTGCTGCTCACCGCCGCCACCGGGGCCGCAGGGTTCGCGGTCGACGAGCCGGCGGACCGCCCGTTCCACCTGGTCGTGCGGGCCCCGGCCGAAGCGTCCCCGCACGCGGCGGTCGTGAGGCGCATAGTCGAGCGCATGAAGCCCGCGGCGACGACCGCGGAGATCACGTTCCCCGAGCCGGGAGACAGCGGATGAGCTGGGCGATCGAGGCGTCCGACACCACGGTTGGCCTGGACCCCACGGGCCACGGCCAGGTCACGTTCACCGTGACCAACACCGGCGCGGTCCGCGACCGGTCGGTCCTCACCATCACGCCGATCGACGGGGCCGCCGAGAGCTGGTACCGGGTCGAGGACCCCCAGCGGGTCGTGGCCCCCGGCGACTCCGTCCCGTACCTGACCGAGCTGTCGGTGCCACCGACCACGCCCACGGGGACCTACGGCCTCCAGGCGCTCGTCTACTCCGCCGACACCGACCCCAGCGAGTCGTCGGTCACCAGCGAGCCGGTGCGGTTCACGATCAAGCCGCCGGACCGCCGGACGGGCCCGCCCATGTGGCTCGTCGTCCTCCTCATCGTGTGGGTCACACTGGTGGTCATCGGCATCACCATCGCGTTCCTCACCGCATGAGCACCCGCATGACCCGCTGGCACATCGGCGAGTCGGGCGCGTCCGTCACCCTGGACGACCGGGGCCGGGGCGAGGTCACCTTCACGGTCACCAACATGGGCTCGGCCCAGGACCGCTCGATGCTGACCGTCACCCCGCTCGACGGGGCCGCGGCCGGGTGGTTCCAGGTCGAGGAGCCCGAGCGGCTGGTGGCACCGGGCGCCTCGGCGCTGTACCCGGTGGAGATCGCCGTGCCGCCCTCGGTGCCGGCCGGCACCTACGGCCTGCAGGCCGTGGCCTACTCAGCGGACACCGACCCCAGCCAGTCGTCGGTGACGAGCAAGCGCATCAGCGTGGCGCTCACCCGGGCGGCGCGCCCCAGCAAGGCGCCCCGCTGGCTGTGGGTCCTGATCGCGGTGGCCGTCCTCATCGTGGTCATCGCCCTGCTCGTCACCTGACGCGAAATTTCGTGCATCTGATGGTGCTCTCCGGGGCTCTCAACCATCAGTGAGACGTCGGATGCATGAAGGGCCGGGTCGATGACCACGTGGCAGATCGGTGAGTCGGGGACCACCATCGCCCTCGACGGCACCGGCAAGGGCGAGCTCACGTTCACGGTCACCAACGCCGGCACGGCCGCGGACCGGGCCGTGCTGACCATCACCGCCCTCGACGGTGCTGCGGAGGGGTGGTTCACCGTGCCGGAGCCCCAGCGGGCGGTGGCCCCCGGCGCCTCGGTGCTGTACCCGGTGGGCGTCTCGGTCCCCCTCGGCACCGCGGCCGGCACCTACGCCATGCAGGGTGTGGCCTACTCGGCCGACACCGACCCCGGCGAGTCGTCCGTCACCAGCAAGCGGGTGGCCCTGACGGTGGCGGCGCCGCCACCCGCGAAGAAGACGCCCTGGTGGATCTGGCTGGTCGTCGCCGCCGCCGTGCTGCTGGTGGTGGGCGTGATCGCCGTCCTGCTCACCCGGGGCGGCGACGACGGCGAGCTCCGCAACGAGCAGCCGCCCCGGATCATGGGCCGCGCCGAGGTGGGCCAGCAGCTCACCGCCGATCCCGGCGAGTGGAACAAGGACCTCGACGACATCGACTACCAGTGGGAGCTCTGCCACGCGGGCGACGACGTCTGCGACGACCTCCTGGGCGCCACCGGCAACGAGTACACGATCCTGCCCGAGAACGCCGACCACGAGTTCCGGGTCCGGGTCCGTGTCGTGGCCGGCGACGAGGAGGCCACCGTGCGGGCCGGCCCCACGGACCTGGTGCCGATCCCGGGGCCGTGAGATCGGTGCATCTGGCGGGGCGTTCCGAGGCTCTCACTGGCAGGGACATGCGGCGGAGACGAAGGACGGACGACGATGACGTGGCAGATCGGTGAGTCGGGCACGACCCTCGCGCTCGACGAGAGCCGGCGGGGCGAGCTCACCTTCACGGTGACCAACGCCAGCACGTCCGTCGACCGCGCCGTGCTGGCCATCACGCCGCTGGACGGGGCCCACGACACGTGGTTCACCGTGCCCGAGCCCCAGCGCCCGGTGGCCCCCGGCGCCTCGGTGGTCTACCCCGTCGGCGTGGCGGTGCCGCCCGCCACGGCGCAGGGGACCTACGGCCTACAGGGCGTCGCCTACTCGGCCGACCGGGACCCGGCGGAGTCCTCGGCGACGAGCAAGCGGGTCAGCCTGACCGTGGGGCCCCCGGCGGCGGGCAGGGGCGTGCCAGCGTGGGTCTGGTTCGCCGTCGCGGCCGCCGTGCTCGCCGTCGCCGGTGTGGTCGGCTTCCTGCTGACCCGCGGCGGCGGGGAGGACGACGTCGACGCCGAGCCGCCGGGCGACGCGCCGGCGTCGCTGGCCAACACCGCCCCGCCCGCGATCAGCGGCGCGCCCGTGCTGGGCCGCACGCTCAGCGCCGACCCCGGCGAGTGGTCGGCGGACCTGGACGGCGTCGCCTTCCGGTGGGTGCGCTGCGCCGGGACGGGCGAGGCGTGCGAGCCGATCGACGGCGCCGCCGACGCGGAGTACTCCGTGGTCGCCGACGACGTCGATCACAGCCTGCAGGTCGAGGTGACCGCCACGGCGGGGACGGACGACGTGACCGCGCGCAGCGCCCCGACGCCCCTGGTCCCCGGCCTGGTCGTCGTCCAGGCCCCCCAGCTCGGCGGCACCGCCGCGGTCGGCCAGACCGTGACCGCCACCCCCGGCACGTGGTCGCCTCCGGAGGCCGCGCTCGCCGTGCAGTGGCAGCGCTGCAACCCCCAGCTCACCGCGTGCTCGGCGATCCCGGGCGCCACCACCTCGACCTACGTCGTGCAACAGGACGACGTCGCCGGCGCCCTGCGGGGCGAGGTCCGGGCCAGCCTCGCGAGCGCCAGCGCAGTCGCCTTCACGCCGGCCACCGGTACGGTCGCCGCCCCGGACGTGCGGGTCCCGACCGTGGTGGACCTCACCCCGTCGGGCGCCGACTCCCGACTGACCGCAGCCGGCCTGCAGGGGGTCGCCGACTTCTTCGGCTCGAACTCCTGCGAAGGCCTGGTGGTCAGCCAGAACCCCGCGGCGGGCACGGTCGTGCGCCCTGGCACCACGGTCCGCTACCGGGTGCCGTTCTTCGACCCACCGACGCCCGACGCCGAGTGCCCGTGACGACCGAACCCCTGACCCCCGTGCCCGTGGGCGCGGACCGAGACACCGTGGAGAGCACGCCATGACCGCCGACGAGAAGACGCTCGGAGAGCAGATGACGACCTGGCAGATCGGCGAGTCCGGTACCGAGCTGGTGCTGGACGGCGACGGCGAGGGCGAGGTGACGTTCACGGTGACCAACGCGGGTCAGGCCCAGGACCGGGCCGTGCTCACCGTCACGCCGCTCGACGGGGCCGCCGAGGACTGGTTCGCCGTGGACGAGCCCCAGCGGGCGGTCGCCCCGGGCGCCTCGGTCGTCTACCCGGTCACGGTGAAGGTGCCGCCGGGCACCGCGGCGGGCACCTACGGCCTGCAGGGCCTGGCCTACTCGGCCGACACCGACCCCAGCGAGTCGTCGGTGACCAGCAAGCGGGTCGGCATAACCGTCCCGCCGCCGCCGGCCAAGAAGGGGATCCCCAAGTGGATCTTCCTCGTGATCGCGGCGGTGCTGCTGCTGATCATCGGGCTCGTGGCGTTCCTCCTCACCCGGGGCGGGGGCGGCCTGGAGAACGAGGAACCGCCGGAGGTCCCCGCGGAGCCGGCCGTGCTCCAGAGCGTCACCGCCGAGCCCGGCGTGTGGTCGGAGGACGACGTGGCGTTCCAGTTCCAGTGGCAGCGCTGCGACCGCGACGGCGACGACTGCGACGACATCGAGGACGCCACCCAGCAGACGTTCCTGCCGGGGGCCCGGGAGGCGAACCTGACCTTGCGCGTCGAGGTCACCGCCACCTCCGCCGACGGGGACGACACGGCCACCGCCACCAGCGACGCCAGCGGGCAGGTGGCCCCGGTCGACCTGAGCACGGTGCCCGTTCCCCCGGTCATCGGTCTCACCCGCTCGTCGGCCGTGGCGCAGCTGACGGCGGCGGGGTTCGTCGTCGCCCAGGAGGTGCAGGGTGCGACGGCAGGCGAGTGCAACCCGGTCGTGATCGACCAGAGGCCGACCGGCAACACCCCTCTCGCCCAGGCCCAGATCGTGACGATCATCACCCGGCCCGAGGTGGTCAACATCCAGGCCTGCGGGCTGAGCGACTTCGAGGAGCAGATCCGGCTGCCCGTCCGGGCCGCCATCCCCGTCGGGCCCATCCCCGAGGAGTTCACCCGGGACATCGCGGAAGAGGCGCTGTGAGCCTCAAGGTCGCCATCGTCGTCGGCGTCGTGATCGCCGTGCTGTTCGTGGGCGTCCTCGCCCTCGGCGGCGGGGACGGCGAGGGCGACGCCAGCACCGAGACGGAGAGCGACAGTGGGGTCCTCGGCCGCCTGCTCGACCGGGCCGGCGACCCGTCGCTCGTGCCCCTGGAGGACATCTCGGCGACCTGCGCCAACCCGGGCGACCCCACCCTGCTCGAGGCCGAGCTCTTCGGGTGCACGGTCACGGTGACCAACGACGGCAGCGGGATCCGCACGCTCCGCCTCTCCCCGATCGACGCGTTCACGGTGACGGCGCCCGCCCCGGAGGGTGACGTCGAGGTGACCGACACCTTCGAGCCCGACCCGGGCGACCCGGACGGCGACGACGCCCTGGTCGCAGTCGGCGAGGGAACGACGCTGGTCAGCCTGTCCTGCGGGGCGTGCGACGTGCGGATCGTGACGGGATGAACGAGCTCCGCAAGCCGTTCCTGCTGGTGGCGATCATCATGTTCGCCCTGGTGGTGCTCGTCGAGCTGGGCAGCAGCCTCGTCATCGGCGGCGGCCCGGCCGACGACGGCATGAGCTCCCAGGAAGCCAAGATGGACATCACGGTGAACGGCGAGGTCGACGAACCTCCCGGGCGGGCGATCACCTACCTGGCGCTGGTCGACGGCATCCTGCTGTACACGGTCCTGCTGATCGGGCTGAGCCTGCTCGTCCCGGAGAAGCTCCTCGCCCGGGCCCAGGGGGTGCTCACCCTGATCGGGTCGATCATCCTGATCATCGTCGGGATCATCCTCGTGATCATCGCCTTCATCGAGCTCCTGGTGATGGTGTCGCTGTTCTTCGCGTTCCCGTTCGGGACGGCCGCGTACCTGGCGGTGTGGGGGTTCTTCCCCCGGAGCGACGCCGCGGTGCTGCTGTCGCTGCTCATGTTCCTGAAGCTGGCGGGATGCGTGTTCCTGGTGCTGGCCCAGCAGCGGTTCCTGCTGATGAAGGGCCTCGTGCTGCTGATCCTCACCTCGCTGGTGTGCAACATCATCGTCGCCTTCCTGCACGGGCTGGTGCCGATCATCCTGGTCAGCATCTTCGACAACATCGCCGCCCTCGTCGTCGGCATCATCGCCATCATCTGGGCCATCGTCCTGCTGGTCCTGTCGATCCCCTCGATCGTCGCCATGATCCGGCTCGGCGCGGGCACCGACCTCCGCGCCCCCGTCGGCGCCGTTCAGCCCCTCGACTCGTAGGCCACGGCGCGGTCCGGCCGCGCTCGTGTGTAGGGGTCCGTCGTGGGGGTAGCTGGCATGAAGCCCATCCAGACCAGAGGAGGACGGCTGCATGACCACCATCGAGGAATCTGTCGAGGTTGCGGTCCCGCTGCGCACGGCCTACGACCAGTGGACCCAGTTCGAGGAGTTTCCCCGGTTCATGGAGGGCGTGGAGTCGGTGACGCAGGCCGACGCCACCCACTTGCACTGGGTGGCGTCCTTCGGCGGCGCCCGGCGCGAATGGGACGCGGAAATCACCGAGCAGGTGCCCGACGAGCGGGTGGCCTGGGCGTCCCGCGGCGGCACCCGCAACGCCGGGGTCGTCACGTTCCACCGCCTCGACGACACCAGCACCCGGGTGATGCTCCAGCTGGACGTCGAGCCCGAGGGCCTGGTCGAGCAGACCGGCGACAAGCTCGGCTTCATCAAGCGCCGGGCCTCCGGCGATCTCGACCGGTTCAAGGACTTCATCGAGAGCCGCGGCACCGAGACCGGCGCCTGGCGGGGCGAAGTCCGGAACTGGGACAACTAGTCACCGCGGCGGCCGGGCCACGCGCCCGGCCGCCAAGGGCCGGTGTGGTCAGTCCCCGAGGATGCCCATGATCACGACGGCCACGACGGTCAGGCCCACGCCCGACACCAGCGTCCAGATGAAGGTCCGGCGACCCCAGACCGCCCACCCGGCGACGCTCATGGCGAACAGCAGCGTCACCAGCAGCACCAGGTAGAGCAGCACGAAGACGACCAGGACGGCGACGAGGCAGCCGATGGCGGCGGCGAAGATGTCGCCGACCGGGTCACCCGAGTTCGGCTCGATGCTGTCGCAGATCCGCTCGGCGATCGGCGGCGCGATCAGCAGGCTCAGACCGAACGCGACCAGCATGGCCAGCACGGCCAGGCCGACCGAGCGGCCCACCGTGACCACCGGGCCCGCGGAGCCGTCGTCCGGGGGGGTGGGTGCCGGTGCACCCGGCGGGGGGGCCGGGGTACCGGGAGCCGGCGCCGGCGCATCGGCCGCCGGGGGCCCCGGTGCGGGGGGCACCGGCGCGTCGGGGGTCAGCGGATCGGACATCAGCCCGTGATCCCGACGGCGTCGAACGCCCCCGTGAAGGCACCCACCTTGGCCTCCATCTCGTCGGGGGCCAACGACCGGAAGTACGTGCGGGCGCTGGCCTCCACGGCCCGGCGGCTGTCCGAGAACTGCGACGTCATCGACAGGCGCTGGGTGAGCGCCAGGTACAGCACGGCGGCGACCTCTTGGGGCGTGAGGACCAGATCGCCGACGCCGTCCTCGGCGGTGAGCATCAGGTGGGCGGCCTTGTTGGGGATGCCGCTGTTGATGTGGACGCCGCCCCAGTCGCCGGCCTGGGTGTTGGGCAGGACCATGAAGTCGTCCATGTGGGCGGGCTGGCCGTGCCGGGTCGGGTCCTCGAGGTCGCGGAACGGCACGTCGCCGGGGAGCAGGCGCTCGCCGAGCTTCCAGTCCCAGCGGCGGGGGTCGGGCTCGTCGAGGTTGGTGATGATGATGCCGAAGATGTCCGAGTAGGACTCGTTCAGGGCCCCGGGCTGGTCGGCGTACTCCAGGCGGGCGGTCACGTCCGTGACGCCGTGGAAGATCTCGTGCGCCACCACGTCGAGGTTGCACGACAGGGAGCGCAGGCCGTCCGCGTGCAGGACCTGGCCGTAGACCATCTGCCGGCTGACGGGGCTCCAGAAGGCGTTGACCCACTGCTGCGGGCCGGGGCTGTCGGCCTCGACCACGCAGTTGATGGTGGACACCAGGGCGCCGCCCGCATCGTCGATGTTGTTGCGCAGCAGCACGTCGTTGAGGAAGTCGGCCACGGCCACCGCGTTGGCGTGGGCGCTCACGGCCTCGGGCGCCCACTCCGGCGGGTTGCCGATGGCGGTGCCGGGCAGGTTGGCCTCGTCGACCGACGGGTCCCCGAAGGCGAAGTCGTAGGTCTCCACGTTGCGGTGCTCGTCCCGCAGCACGTGGCCGGACGAGCTCTCGCTCACCCGGAAGGTGCGCTCGACGCCGAAGCCGTCCACCGCGGTGTGCTCGACCGAGAGGGCGGCGGGCGAGTCGGTGGTGGCGCTGGGCGTGCGGGGCAGCACGGCCACCACGGAGCCGTCGTGGGCGTCGACCACGTAGTCCAAGAAGCGCGGCGGCTCGAGGCCGGCGGCCCGGTCCTCGCTGTCCTGGGACTCGGGGTCGACCTCGACCGGCACGTCGTGGAGCAGGAAGGCGAGCCGCCACCGGGCCGCGGCCCGGTCGAAGTAGTACTGGAGCTCGGGCGTGACGCCCACCAGCCGGGGGTGGTAGCCGGGGTGGGCCGCCGCGGCGGCCGCGGCGTCGTCGGCCGTGATCTCGGGCTCCGGGCTCACGCCCTCGGGCTGACCCAGGGCGGAATCGATGCTGACCAGGTCGTTGTCCTCGTCCAGCTCCACCGTGACCAGCGACCCGTAGATCGGGATGTCGCCCACCATCTGGCGGAACTTGACCGTGCGGGTCCGGGTCAGGGGCACCGTGGTGGCGCCGAGGGAGGAGAACCCCGTGGCGTCCCCGGCGACGGTAGGCGCGGTGAGCGCCGGCACCGCCGCGCTGGCCAGGACCTGGTCGAGGTGGCGGCGGGCGGCCGTCTCGGGGTCGAGGTCGCTCAGGTCCTCGGCGGCGCCGGGCGGGCCGAGGTCGACGTCGTCGCCGCTTCGCTCCTCGCGCAGGTCGTCGAACATGGTCGACGACCGGCTGTCGAAGGCGTGCATCGAGAAGGTGCTGAGGCCGTCGTCGCGCTGGTCGGTGGGCATGGGGTCGGCTCCTAGTCGTGGGAGAAGTTCTGGTCGAGGAGGTGGAACACGTGCAGCGGGTGGGGTGAGGCGAGGAAGCCGGCCGCGCTCGCCACCCGGCGCTCGGCCTCACTCTCGCCGACGAAGACGCACCGCGAGGGGACGGCACCGGCCCGGGCGGCGGCCAGCTCGAAGAAGGCGGGCCGGGACTTGTCCAGCCCCTCGACCGAGCTGAACAGCAGGAGGCCGTCGTCGAGGCAACGGGCCAGCCCGGCCTCGTCGAGGAGCCGGCGCATGCCGGCCGCGGTCTCGGTGCCCGTGTTGGAGATGAGCCCGATCCCGGCCACCTGCGCGGGCCGGGCCCGCAGCCGGTCCAGGACGTCGGTCACGAACGGGTAGACGTCCAGTCCCGCCAGCCCGCCGGCGGCGTCCTGCCGCGGGCTGGCCAGCGTGTCGCCGATGTCGAAGAACACATATGCGGGCTCGCCCATGAGGACGCCTCGCCCCCTGACCTTCCGCCGTGGTCTGGTCCTACGGCGATGTAGAGGCGGCGCCGGGCACCACAGATACGCGCGCCCCGGCGGTCGTCAGCGCAGCCGCCACTGCGGGCGCTGGCCCGAGGAGAACCGGTCCTGACCGGCCCTGAAGGCAGCGGCGTCCGAGCCCACGCGGGTGAAGAGGTTGGCCATCCCGATGGCCTGGGTCCGGGGGACCTCCAGCGCGGTCCACAGGGCCCGCATCGTGCCCTGGACCACCAGCGGGGGCGCGTCGGCGATGACGCGGGCGGCCCAGCCGGCCCGCTCGCGGAGCTCGTCGCGGGGCACGACCTCGCTCACCAGCCCGACCTCGCGGGCCCGCTCGGCCGACAGCCGCTCGTGGGCACCCAGCAGCGACAGGCGCATGATCTCGTGGAACGGCATCTTCGACAGCATCTGGATCGGCTCGAATGCCGCGGTCATCCCGTAGGTGACGTGGGGGTCGAAGAACACGGCATCGTCGGCGGCGATGATGAACTCGACCTCGCCGAGCAGGTAGAACGCACCGCCGCACGCCATGCCGTGCACCGCGGCGATCACCGGCTTCCACAGGTCGCAGGTCTTGGGCCCGACATCGCGCCCCGGGTCGTCGTACATCCAGGGCGTCGGGTAGTCGGGGAAGTCGCCCGCCGCCATGGCCGCGTTGTTCTCCTCGGACACCGCCTCGGCCCGATCGATGCCGGTGCAGAAGGCCTCGCCCTCGCCGGACAGCACGACGCAGCGCACGCCGTCGTCGTAGCGGAACCCGTGCCACAGCTCGTGGAGCTCGGCCTGCATCTGCTTGTTGATGGCGTTGCGCACCGCCGGCCGGTCGAGCGTCACCCAGGCGATGCCGTCGTCCACCCGCACCGACAGCGTCTCGTAGCTGGTCATGGAGTCGGAGCTTAGGGACGGTCCCCGCTGCGATCTGATTCTGATCGGCGGGGACGAGACCACCCGCCACGTCATCAGCGGTGGCATGCTCGCCCTGCTCGACCACCGGACGAGCTCGCGGCGCTGGCCGCCGACCCCGCGATGCTCCCCGTGGCGGTCGAGGAGCTGCTGCGGTGGGTGTCGCCGGTGAAGAACATGTCCCGCACCGTCACCGCCGACGTCGAGCTGCGGGGCCAGCGGTTGCGCGAGGGTGACCAGGTGATGCTCTTCTACCCGTCGGCCAACCGGGACGAGGGGGTGTTCGAGGCGCCGGACTGCTCGACGTCCGCCGCGACCCCAACGCGCACATCGCGTTCGGCTTCGGCCCGCACTACTGCCTCGGCGCCTCGCTCGCCCGCCTGGAGCTCAGGGTGATGCTCCGCGAGGTCCTGGTCCGGCTGCCCGATCTCGCACTGGACCCGGGCGGGCCCCTCCCGGTCCGGCCGTCGAACTTCGTGAGCGGCCCGGAGGCGATGCCGGTCCGGTTCACCCCCACACCGGCCACGGCATGACCGGGCCCCTCGACGGCATCCGGGTGGTCGAGCTCGGCGTCTGGGTGGCTGGCCCTGGTGCGGCCGGGATCCTGGCCGACTGGGGCGCCGACGTCGTCAAGATCGAGCCGCCGGCCGGCGACCCGGCCCGCGGGTTCCAGCGGATGCTCGGCGGCGACCTCGACGTCAACCCGGTGTTCGAGCTGGACAACCGCGGCAAGCGGGGCATCGCCCTCGACCTGTCGACCGAGCGGGGCCTCGACGTGGCCCACCGGCTGCTGGCCGGGGCCGACGTTTTCGTCACCAACGTCCGCCCGGCCGCGCTCGGGCGCCTGGGCCTCGGGCCCGACGACGCGCTCGCCCGCCACCCTCGCCTCGTCTACGCCATCATCACCGGGTACGGGCTCGACGGGCCGGACGCCGGGCGGGCGGCCTTCGACATCGCCGCCTACTGGGCCCGGGCCGGCATCGCCGCCTCGCTGCGGCCGCCCGGCGGGGCGCTGCCGTTCCAGCGGGGCGGCATGGGCGACCACTCGGCGGCCATGACGGCCGCGGGCATGGTCAGCGCCGCCCTGGTGGGCCGGGCCCGCACGGGCCGGGGCCAGG
>DASSUD010000424.1:0-5468 GCA_035707385.1 Acidimicrobiales bacterium | reverse complement strand
GCTCGAGCACGTCATCGCCGAGCTGCGCCACAAGGAGGACGAGCCGGACGAGGCGCACGTCCACGAGTCACACGACCCGGGGCAGCGCACCGAGGCCCACTACGACCGGCAGGTGGAGGCCCTGCAGGACCAGCGGGCCGGTTTGGGGATGGGGCTCGACACCGGGGCCCGCACCGCCACCGCCGCCGACCGGGCCGTGGACCGGGCCCGGTCGACGCAGGAGAGGCTGGAGGCCGAGGTCGACCGCATCATCGACCACCCGTTCGAGTCGATGTGGTGGCGGGCGGACCTGGCCTCGTGGCTCAAGGACCACAACCGCGAGGTCTCGCAGTGGATCGTCGACCGCAACACGGGCCGGATCCACTCCCACTAGTGGGGTGGATCGAGACGGGCGTGGGCGTCAGCCGCCCACGATGACCGTGGGGCAGCCGGGGCCCGGGCTGATCGGGGTGCCGTGCAGGGTGAGGTCGGCCAGCCGGGCGGCCGGGAACCCGCCGATGAGGACGGTGGCGCTGCCCACCGCGATGCCGTTGGGGGCGGGGGACACGCACACGATGCCGCCGGGGATGCTGTTGGCCACCGCCGCCGGCATGCCCCCGATGAGCACGGTCGGCACGCTGGCCGCCGGCGTGATGGGGCCGCCCCCGTGGGGCTTGGGCCCGTCCAGGAGCGGGCACAGGCACATGTCGCCGGCGCGCAGCGCAGGGCCCGGCGGCACGCCTCAGCCCCCGCCCCCGGCGGGCCAGTCGCCGTCCAGGTCGGGGGGCGTCCCCGCGGCCTCCGGGGCGGGGTCGGCTGGGGGCGCCGCCCGCCGCGTCGACCGGCGCCGGGGCGGCGGGGCCGCCTCCTGGTAGATCTCCACCCGGTGGGCGATGTGCGCGGGCTTGGCCGCCGCCACCAGGCGGTCGAGGCGGGCCGGGTCGACCGCGCCGGCCTCGCCGGGCGGCACGGTCACC
Organism: Acidimicrobiales bacterium; assembly: GCA_035707385.1. Classification (GTDB taxonomy): domain Bacteria; phylum Actinomycetota; class Acidimicrobiia; order Acidimicrobiales; family VFJN01; genus ZC4RG19. The sequence goes on along the minus strand of DASSUD010000424.1, from coordinate 4,512 downwards.
CGCACCACCAGCTCGCCGGCCGGCGCGCCGGGCAGCGCGCCCGACGGCGGCGGCGTCCCCGTCCAGGCCGTGGCCCCGCTCTCCAGCACCTCCGGGACCACGCCGGTGTAGATGGCCACCGCCTCCGACACCCCCCGGACGGTACCCCGCCAGGCGAACAGGTCGGCGGCCCGGGCCACCAGCGCCCGCTGGCGGTCCTCGGGCCACGACGCGTCCAGCTCGACGCCCACCCACTCGGCCAGCCAGTCGACGAAGTCGAGCGGCGCCAGCAGGGGGTCGACGTAGGCGTGGCTGGAGTCGAGCGTGGCCAGCACGGGCGCCAGCACGACGTCGAGCGCCGCGGTGAAGCGCTGGGCGATGTCGTTGTCGTGGTACAGCGCGGGCAGCAGGTGCCCGAGCGGGTGGGGCGTGGCCAGGTCGTCGACGGTGCCCCTCACGACGTCTGCACCATCACGTGGTGGCCGAAGGAGAAGACGAGGTCGTGCGGTCCCAGGTCCAGGCGGTCGACCTGGGCCTCGCGGCTGCGCTCCACCGGGTCGGCCGGGAACAGGCGGACCTCCTCCACGAAGTCGACGCCGGCCAGCCGCTGCAGCACCGCATAGACCTCGCCGCCCACGACGGCCCGGCCGAAGGGCCAGCCGGTGCCGTCGGGGCCGCCCCGCACCGGGTGGAAGTAGGCGTAGAGGGCGGCCAGCGCGTCCCGCTCCAGCGCCCGGGGGTCGGCCTTGGCCCGGGCCCGCAGGCGGGTCACCACGGTCACGCCCACGTAGTCGGGCGGCTGGACCAGGACCCGGGCGCCGATGGTGCGCCGCTCGTCGAGGTGGTCGACCACCCGCTCGTAGACGTCGTCGCCCAGCATCAGCTGGTGGAACTCCAGGCTGTGGTGCTCGCCGTCGTCGACCGAGGGCACGACGAGCACCCGCACGCCGCCGACGCCGGCCGGGTCCTCGACCGGCACGCAGTGGACCCGGGCGATGTCGGGGGCGGCGGCGCGGGCCAGGTTCTCGTAGTCCTCGGCGGTGACCGCCCGCTGGCGGGTGCGCAACAGGAGGGGCCCCCGCAGCTTGGCGTTCTCCACGTCCTCGCCGTCGGTCCCGCCCAGCGCCGGGCGGCGGTTGGTCACGGTGGCCACGAAGGGGACCGACGACTTGAGCACGCTGATGCCGCCCCGGGCCACGTTGCCCCGCTGGCCGCCGCCGGTGCGGTAACGCCGGATGCGCACGGCCGCGCTCTTGGGCGGCACGGCGCCGTAGCGGCGCATCGTGCCGTCGAGCTCCCGCACCGCGGGGCCGAACACGATCTCCCCGCTGGTGGCGTCGACCACCACGTGGCGGTCGTCCGGGCCCGACCCGGCGAAGTCCTCGACCTCGGTCCACGACTCCCAGCCGCTCGGGCTGGAGGTGTCGATCACGTGGTCGAGGGGGTGCTCGCCCGGCACCACCGGCCGGTTGCGCAGCACGAACCGCTGGGCGGGGACGCCCTCGGCCTCGCCCACGATCTCGTCGGTGACGACCTCGGCGTTGACGGCGTCGATGGTGCCGCCGCTGGTGAAGGCCGTGACCTTGGTGATGCGGGGCGAGGTCTCGTAGGCCGGCTGCCACGACTCGGCCGCCACCACCCGGCACCGGAGCCAGCCGGCGGCCTGGGACACGATGGCGGCGTGGGGCCGGTGCCCCGGCGGCACGTGCAGCACGATGTCGCCCGACCAGTTGAACCCGCCGGTGCCGTCGCGGTCGACCTCGCAGCCGACCCAGCGCTCCCCGTCCCACGCCTCCCACCGCAGCGGGGGGTAGCGGGGGTCGATGCCCACGCCCGAGGTCGGGCACTCGAACCGCAGCGTCACCGCGCACGACGGCACGGCGTTGGACAGGCCCACGTAGAAGCAGTCGTCGACCGCGGGGGTGCGGGGCGGGGACCCGAAGCACCAGAAGCCGTCGCCGTGGTCGATGGTGTCGGTCTGGTCGGTCTGGGTGCCGTCGACCGCGGTGGCCACCACCGCCAGCTCGCAGGACACGATCGGCAGGTCCTCCAGCGTGGTGAAGATGACCGACTCGGCCTCGGTGCGGGGCGTGGCCACCTGGGTCCCGGCCGGCACCTGGAGGGTGGTGGGCTGGGGCGCCGACAGCCAGAACGTGATGGGCGCCCGGGCCGCGGTCGGGGGCCGCAGGCGCACGCCCAGCAGGTCGAGGAACTTGACGTAGGTGCGCTCGGGGACCCGGTTGAGGCGCCACAGCACCTGGTCGACCATGTAGGCGAACGTCTCGATGAGGGTGACGCCGGGGTCGTGGACGTTGTGGTCGGTCCACTCGGGGCAGCGCTGCTGCACGAGCCGCTTGGCGTCGTCGACCAGCGACTGGAACGTGCGGTCGTCGAGGTGGGGGGCGGGAAGCGGCATGGCGGCGATCACTCCTCGGCCGGCAGGGTGTAGAAGGGGAAGACCAGGTTGCGGGGGTCGTTGGTGCCCCGGATCGAGTACGTGATCGACAGGTACATGATCCCGACACCGCCCTCCTCGAAGGTGACGTCGATGTCCTGGACGGTGATGCGGGGCTCCCAGCGGGCCAGCGAGGTCTGCACCTCGTAGGCGGCCCGCCCGGCGGTGCGGGCGTTGGCGGGGGCGAAGACGAGGTCGTGGATGCCGCAGCCGAACTCGGGGCGCATGGGGCGCTCGCCGTAGGCGGTGCCGAGGACGAGCCGGATCGACTCGCGGATCTCGGCGTGGTCGGACACGAGCTGGAGCGAGCCCGTGGGGTCGATGCGCATCGGGAACCCGAGCCCGGCGCCGATGAACTCCGCGGCCATCAGTTGATCCTCACGGTGCCGGCGTGGAGGCTGGCGGTCGGGCCCCCGTCGAGGTCGAGCATGGCGGTGGCCGCCACCTTGGTCTGGGCCCCGGTGACCTCGGTCTGGGACACGCCCGCCACCTTCACCGTCTGGCCGTTGAGCTCGAGCGACGTGGTGGCGTCCACCTTCACGGACTGGCCCTTGAGTGCCAGCTCGCCGGTGGCCTCCACCGTGACCTTGCCCTTGGACGTGATGGTGATGTCGCCCTGGGCGTCGATCTTGATCAGGTTGTCGCTGGTGACGACGACGGCGCCGCCGTCGGCGTCCTTGGCCAGCCGGATGGCGAACTTCCTGTCCTTGGTCGCCGTCTCCAGGTACTCGTCGCCGTCGGCGTCGGAGAACAGCAGGAAGTGGCCCTTGCGGGAGGTGAAGGACCGCCTGGCCACCAGCCCGTCCGAGCCCACGGCGCCGTCGAAGGCGGGCGCGCTGGGCCGGTCGACGCCGTTGTAGAGCCCGCCGAGCACGTAGCCGCGGCGGACGTCGCCGTGCTCGAAGGCCACCAGCACCTCGTCGTCCACCTCGGGCAGGATCAGCGTGCCCCGGTCGGCGCCCGCTCCCGCCTGGGCCACCCGGAGCCACCCGCTCTCGAAGGTCTCGTCGAGGCGGGGGATCTTGACCTTGACCCGGCCCATGTCCTCGTCGTCCTGGACGTTGGTGACGACGGCGCTGACCACCGAGGGGATGGGCATGGTGACCACTGCGGGGCTGACGGCGCGGTTGCCGCCGCCCGACGAGGTCATCCCCAGCAGCGACCGCTCCTGGCGGCCGCTGGAGGTGAAGTGGGTGAGGTACTCGCCGTTGTCGAACACGTGGCGGCTCACGTTGAGCGTGTACTTGCCCTCGAACGGCGCGCCGGCCACGCCGAGGCTGATGGCCTTGCCCGCCTTGAGCCGCGGGTTGCCGCGGGCCACGCCCTCGATCTGGGCGTGGGTGGAGGCGATCTGGTCGGCCAGCGCGTTGCCGGCCGCCTCGACCTGCTCGGCGTCGCCGTAGGGGACGTCGGTGGCCACGAAGGTGTGGTTGCCGAACTTCTCGGCCAGCTGGGCGGGCGTGATCCCGACCTCGGCACTGGTCGACGCGGCGGGCACGGTGGCCGCCACCGCCTTCTTCTGGGCGATGTCCCAGCCCCGCACGGTCACGTCCTTGACCTGGGCGTCGGCGGTGACGGTGGCGTTGAACCGCAGCAGGTTGTCGCCCTGCACGAGCTGGAGCGGGTCGGAGGCCCCGAGGTCGCCCTCGCCGGGCGCCTCCGCGGACTCGGTGGGGGCGTGGAAGTTGACCTTGCCGTCCTCCACAAGCAGCACGAAGCCGACCTCGCCGGCCAGCGAGCCGAGCAGCTCGGCGTCGGTCATGTTGGCCTGGGCCACGTGGGGGGAGGGCCGGCCCTGGGGGGTGTCCACCCGGCCGACGTCCAGCCCGGCCTCCGTGGCCACCTGCTTGACGATGTCGGAGTACTTGACGTCCTTGAAGGCCCGGGTCCTGCGGCCCCGGTACAGGCGGTTGGCCCGGTCGAAGCCCCGGACCACGGTGCGGGTGCGGCCGCCCTCGAACTCGCACTCCATGGCGGTGACCTCGCCGGAGAACAGCGGCTCCCCGGCCGGGTCGGCCTCCGACCGGACCGCGATCGTCACCGCGGACGCCATCTTGAACCCGCCCTTCTCGATGGCG
>DASSUD010000423.1:0-3447 GCA_035707385.1 Acidimicrobiales bacterium | reverse complement strand
TGACCACCGACGACGTGGGCGAGCTGGCCCGCCGGCACGCCGCCGAGCTGGCCCGCCGGGCCCGCGACCTGCGCGGCGGCCGGGAGCCGGCGCCGCTGGAGGGCCGGACGGTGGTGGTCGTGGACGACGGCATGGCCACCGGTGCCACCATGCGGGTGGCGCTGGACGTGGTCCGCGGGCGGGCGCCGCGCCGGCTGGTGGCGGCGGTTCCCGTGGCCGCGCCCGAGGCGGCGGCGATGGCCGGCGAGGTGGCCGACCGGGTCGAGTGCGTGGCGACCCCGCCCGACTTCCGGGCCGTGGGCCCCTGGTACGGGGACTTCACCCAGGTCAGCGACGACGAGGTCCGCCGGCTGCTCGACGCCTGACCGCCGGGCCCGGCGGCCTCAGCCGGGCCGGTGGAGCGCGTTGGTCACCCGGGCCACGAGGGGGTCGGCGAACACGTCGGCCAGCGGGACCGGCAACGCCTGGGACCAGTTCGGCCGCTCGTCGGTCGTCCCGGGCAGGTTGGGGCGCAGCGGGAGAGCGAGCGCGTCCTCCAGCGAGCCCGCCACCAGCATGGTGGGCGCCGCGGCCAGCCGCTCGTGGGCGGCCACGATCACGTCCTCGACGGGGCTGTCCGGGCCCAGCCCTGTCAGGCCCATCAGCCTGCCGGTCAACCGTTGCAGAGCGTCCTCGTCGGGCTCGATTCCCGCCGCCCGCTGGTCGGCCCCGTCCTCGCCCGACCACACGCCGGCCACGGTGGGCAGGTCGTGGGTGGTCATGGCGGCCAGGGCCTGGACCGGGTACTGCTCCGGCGGGGCGTCCTCGAACCACGCCACCCGCATCGACAGGACGCCGGCGTCGTGCAGGGCGGCCCGCACCTCGGGCTCGACCGTGCCGAGGTCCTCGCCCACCACCACCGCCCCGGCCCGCATGCTCTCCACCGCCAGCACCGCCAGCAGCTCGTCGCCCCGGTAGCGGACGTAGGCGCCGTCGGCGGGGCCGGCGCCCGGGGGGATCCAGTACAGCCGGAACAGCCCCATGACGTGGTCGATCCGCAGGCCGCCGCCCCGGCCCAGCGCGGCCCGCCACAGCGCGGCCAGGGGCCCGTAGCCGGCGGCCCGCAGGGCGTGGGGCACGAACGGCGGCAGGCCCCAGTCCTGGCCGGCGCGGTTGAACTCGTCGGGCGGCGCGCCGACGCGCACGCCGCCGGCCAGCAGGTCCTGGAGCGTCCAGGCGTCCGCGCCGTCGGGGTCGACGCCGATGGCCAGGTCGGTGAGCAGGGGCAGGGGCTCCTCGGCCCGGCCGAGCTGCTCGTCGGCCAGGAACTGCAGCCACGCCCAGAACCCCACCCGGTCCTGGTGGGCGGCGGCGTAGGCGGCGACCCCCGCGCCGGCCGGGTGGCGCTGGTCGGCGGGCCACGACCGCCAGCCGGTGCCGTGGTGCTCGACCAGGGCGCAGAACCGGGCGTAGTCCTCCAGCTCGTCGCCCTGCTCCTCCCGCCACCGCTCGAAGCGCAGGTCCGGCCCCTGCTCCTCCCACAGCTCCCCGAGGGCGGCCCGCTTGTGCCGCCAGGCGGCGTCGCGGTCCAGCACCGGCAGGTCGTTGAGCCGCCGGGCCTCGGCCGCCCTGGCCTCCACCGCGGGGTTGCCGGCCGCGCCCGGCAGGTCCTCGACGTGCAGGGCCAGCGGGTTGATCCACCGGCGGCTCGACGGGAAGTAGGGGCTCGGCTCGACCCTGTCGGTCGGCAGGGGCGCGTGCATTGGGTTGACGGCCACCATGCCGGCGCCCCGGCCCGCGGCCCAGGTGCTGAGCGCCCGCAGGTCGGCGAGGTCGCCGATGCCCCAGCTCCCGGCCGACCGGCACGCCGGGAGCTGCACCGACAGCACCCACTCCCGCAGGCCGCCCGGGAGGTAGCAGCGGCCGGGGGTGGCGATCAGCCGGGTGACCGGCCCGCCGTCGAGCGGCGCCAGGTCGTGGTAGCCGACCGGGAGGTCGGGCGGCAGCGCGCCCTCGACCCGATGGCCCTCACCCCCCTCCACCCGCAGCTCGCACGGCCCGAGCAACGGCTCCGTGGCCCCCGCCCGCACGACCCACAGCGGCCGCTCGGGCACGGGTGGCGCATCGCCGGACGCCCGCATGGCCTCCCGCAGCGCGGCGCGGGTGTCGTCCGGCGTCGCGTGCCACTGGCCGCGCACGTCGAAGTACCCGTCGTCGATGCCCCAGGGGTCGGTGGCCATCGCCGCGCACGGTACCGCCCACCTGTCGGGGGGTCACTGGGTCACGGAGCGGGGCGCGGTGCGGATCGCGGGCCGCCGGCTGTTGACGGCGGCGATGCCCGCCACCGTGAGCGCCCCGCCGACCAGCAGGCGCCACTCGAAGGGCTCGTCCAGCACCACGATCCCGACCACGACGGCCACGACGGGGATGAGGTAGGTGACGAGCGACGCCTTGGTGGCGCCGACGTCGGCGATGATCCGGTAGTTGAGGACGTAGGCCAGGCCGGTGCCGAGCACGCCCAGCAGGACGACCGACGCCACCCGGGTGGGCGTGAGGGCCACCCCGTCGGCCACGGATGTGACCGCGGCCACCGGGAACAGGACCACGGCGCCGACCGTCAGCTGACCGGTCGAGGCCACGAGGGGCGGGATGCCGACGAGATGGCGCCGCATGTACACGAAGGCCAGGCCGTAGCACGCGCCGGCCAGCACCGACGCCATGGCGCCCGGCAGGGACGACCCGTGCAGGTCGGAGGCACCGACACCGGCGGCCGTGGCCACGCCCACCACCCCGACGCCCAGGCCCACCACCTGGAGCCGGCTCAGCCGCTCGTGGAGCGACGCGGCCGCGAACAGCGCGGTGAACAGGGGCGTCGACGCGTTCAGCACCGCGGTGAGCGCGGAGGTGACGTGCTGCTCCCCCCAGGCCAGCAGCGTGAACGGCAGGACGCTCCCGACCAGCGCCGCCACCGCGAAGTGCCTGATCATCGTGCTGTCGGTGGGCACGTCACCGCCCTGGCGGCGCAGCACCAGGTACAGCACCGCAGCCCCGAGCGCGATGCGGGACCAGGCCACCGCGGTCGGCGTCAGGCCCTCGCCGGCCACCTTGATGAAGAGGAACGACCATCCCCAGATGAAGGCGAGGACGGCGAGGCGGCGCATCCCGGCAGTCAACCAGGGGCCGGCCGGCATGCCGCAAGGCGGTTTCCGGTGCGGGTACGCACCGGGGGTGCTGCCACGGCCACCTACAATCGGCTCATGTCGAAGTCGACGGTCGAGCGGCGCCTCACCCAGGTCGCCGGGCGGCTGCGGCAGTTGCGTGACGAGTTGGCGGTCAGCGCCGAGCAGCTCACCCACCTGTCCGATGCCGCCGACGACGCGCGCCTCCGGTCGCTCGTGTCCGAGACCCCGGTCGCCGACCGCGACCACCGCCAGGCCGAGCGCCACGCCGAGGCGATGCGCAGGCACC
>DASSUD010000422.1:0-11507 GCA_035707385.1 Acidimicrobiales bacterium | reverse complement strand
GGGCGTGACGGTGGAGTAGGCGCTGGGTGCCGGGGGCGTGACGGTGGAGTAGCCGACGCTGCGTGCCGGGAGCGGTACGAGGGTTGCCATGGGCGAACACGTGTTCGATCATAGCAGGCGTGGCACGAGTGGAGGCCTTCGCCAGCGACCCCGGGATCGGCGGCGCGGTGCCCACCGGGCCCGAGCGCGTGCGGGGTTGGGGCGGGGTCGTGGGCAGGGCCGGGGAGGTGGCCCCCGGCCCGGACGGAACCGGTCCTGACGGCGCCGTCCCGGGCCCCGGGCGGGGGCGGCGCCGGCGGGGCCGCGGCCAGGCGGTGGTCGAGGTGGTCGGCACCGGTGAGCGGGCCCGGCGACCGGCCGCGGCCGCGGCCTCCGCCGGCGGGGCCGCGGCGGCGGCCGTGTCCCGGGCTCCCGCCGTGGAGGTGGGCGCCGTCGACCTGGCCCGGGACCGGCGCCTGCCCGTCCTGCCGGCGCTCGAGGCGCTGCTCCCCGGGGCGGGCCTCCGGCGGGGGACCACGGTGGCCGTGGGGGCCGCACCGGGGGTGGCGGGGGCGACGTCGCTGGCCCTGGCCCTGGCGGCCGGGGCGTCGCAGGCAGGGTCCTGGGTGGTGGCGGTGGGCCTGGGGTCCCTGGGCCTGGTGGCCGCCGCCGATCTGGGGGTGGCCCTCGAACGACTGGTGATGGTGGCCGAGCCCGGCCGCGACCGGGAGGGGTGGGCCTCGGTGATGGGCGCCCTGGTCGACGGGTTCGACATCGTGCTGGTCGCCGCCCTCGGGCGGCTCCGGCCCACCGACGCCCGGCGGCTGGTGGCCCGGGTACGGGAGCGGGGAGCGGTCCTGGTGGCGGTGGGCGGGGATCTGCCCGGCGAGCGCAGCCCCGTGCGCCTGACGGTGACCAGCGCCCACTGGGAGGGCCTGGGCGACGGATGGGGGCACCTGGAGGGCCGGCGGGTGACGGTCGAGGCCGGTGGCCGGGGCGAGGCCACCCGGTCCCGGCGGGCCGATCTGTGGCTCCCCGCCGGCGGCGGGGGCGTCAGCCCGGCCGAGCCGGCCGCCACCCCCATCCCCCTGCGGGGGACCGCGGGGGCGTGATCGCGTGGGCGTGACCCGGACGCTGGTGGCGTGGTGCGCCGACTGGCCGCTGGTGGCCGCGGGAGTGCCGCTCGAGGCGCCGGCGGCCGTGCTGCGGGCCAACCGGGTGGTGGCGTGCTCACCGGCGGCCCGGCGCGAGGGGGTCGAGCGCCACCAGCGCCGGCGCGACGCCCAGTCCCGCTGCCCGGAGCTGGAGATCCTCGACCACGACCCGGCGGCCGAGGCCCGGGCCTTCGAGCCGGTGGCCGCCGCCCTGGAGGCCCTCACCCCCCGCATCGAGATCACCTGCCCCGGGGCCTGCGCGTTCCCCACCCGGGGACCGTCCCGCTACCACGGCGGCGACCAGGCGCTGGCCGAGCGGGCCGCCGTCCTGGTGAGCAGCGTGCTGGGGGAGCGGGGACCGGTGCGGGTGGGGGTGGCGGACGGCCCCTTCGCCGCCGGCCTCGCCGCTCGCCGCCACCGCCCGGTGTCGCCCACCCGGACGATCGGCCCCGCCGCCCGCCTGCCCGGCGATCCACCCCCCGCTCGCGCGGTCGCCCCGGCCCGCCCGCCCCGCCCCTGGCCCCGCCCTCGGTCCCGGCCCGGGGAGCGTCCGCCGGCCGGCACCGCCGCCGCCCGGGCCGGGGAGCTGGTGCTGGTCGTGCCCCCCGGGGGCAGCCCCGCCTTCCTGGCGCCCATCCCGGTGACGGCGCTGGCCGACATCGACGGGCCCGAGGGTGCCGCCCTGGTCGACGTGCTGGAACGGCTGGGCGTGCGCACGCTCGGCGCCCTGGCGGCGCTGCCGGTGGCCGAGGTCGTGGGCCGGTTCGGGGCCGCGGGGCAGCGCGCCCACCGGCTGGCCGGAGGGCTCGACGCCCGCCCGCCGGCCACCGCCCCGCCACCGGTGGAGTGGACCCTGTCCGCCGTCATCGACCCGCCCGCCGACCGGGTCGAGGCGGTGGCCTTCGTCGCCCGGGGCCTGGCCGCCGACCTGCACGACCGGCTGGCGGCCACCGGCAGCGCCTGCACCCGCCTGGTGGTGGGGGCCGAGACCGAGCACGGGGAGACGCACGAGCGGGTGTGGCGGACCGAGGGCAGCTTCACCCCGCTGGCCATCGCCGACCGGGTGCGCTGGCAGCTCGAGGGGTGGATCGACGGGCTGGGACGGTCGGCGCAGCGTCCCTCCGGCGGGCTGACCCGCCTGTGGCTGGCGCCGGACGAGATCGTGCCCGCCGGCGGCCGCCAGCTGGCCCTGCCCGCCGGGGGCCCCGGGATGGTCGACGCGGTCGAGGCCGGCGACCGGGCCGCTCGGGCGCTGGCCCGGGTCCAGGGCCTGCTGGGCGTGGAGGCGGTGCGGGTACCCGAGTGGCGGGGCGGTCGGGGCCCCGGCGAGCGGGTGGGGCTGGTGCCGTTGGCGGCCGACGACGTGACCGAACCCCGCCCGGCGGCCCGGCCGGGCTGGGTGACCGAGCCGTGGCCGGGCCGGGTGCCCGACCCGGCGCCCGCCGCGGTCCACGACCCACCGTTGCCCGCCGAGGTGGTCGACGCCGGCGGGCGTCCGGTGCTGGTCAGCGGGCGGGGGGTGGTGAGCGGGCCGCCCGCCGAGGTGGCTGTGGCCGGGGACCGGCGCCGGGCCGTGACGGCCTGGGCCGGGCCGTGGCCGTGCGACGAGCGCTGGTGGGACCCCGAGACCCACCGGCGCCGGGCCCGGGTCCAGGTGGCCACCGACGGCGGGCCCGCCTACCTGCTGACGGTGGAGGCGGGCCGCTGGTCCGTCGAGGCGACCTACGACTGAACGCCGCCCGGTCGGGGTGGCCGGGTGGCGATCGCCACGACGTGCGCGGAGCAGCCGAGCATGGACGGCTCCCGCTCCGTCATGCGCACCGCCTCCAGGATCGCCCGCGGCTCGGACATGCGGCGCTCCAGGTCCCCGAGGAGCCAGGCGAAGCCCTCGACGGCCACCAGGCAGACATCGGCGAAGCCCGCCTCCGCCAGCTCGCCCGTCAGCTCGTCGATGCGGTGGAAGTAGGCCCAGAACGACCCCGGCTCGACGGTGGCCGGATCCTGGCTGAGCCCGGTGGCCGCGCTGCGCTCGGCGTCGGCCCGCACCGCCTCGGAACCCATCAGGCCCTTCACCGTGGCGTCGAGGATCCAGCCGTGGCGGCTGATGACCTCCGCGATCAGCCGGCCGCCGGGCCGCAGGACACGTCGCGCCTCGGCCAGCGCCGCCAGCCGGTCCGCCCGGTCGACGAGGTGGTAGAGCGGGCCCATCAGCAGCACGCCGTCGGCGCTCGACGCCGGGGCGGCCAGGTGGGTCGCCTCACCGAGGCACGTGCCGAACGGGGCCGATCCCCGGCGGGCACGGGCGGCGGCCTGCTCGACGTGGCGGAGGACCGGGTCGACGAGGGTCACGGCGTCGCCCCGCCCGGCGAGGTAGGCGGCGTGGGCGCCGGGGCCGCCGCCGACGTCGAGCACCCTCCCGCCCGGCGGCAGGTAGCGGTCGAGGATGTCCCAGGTGCGGAGGCGCACCAGGTCGCCGAGGCCGGGCCGCCACAGACGGGCGTCCTCGTCGTAGGTCTGGTACCGGGCGAGCACCCGCGGGTCGAGGCTCCCGCCCGGGTCCCCGCCGGATCCCGCGCCCGGCGTGTCGGTCATGGCGCCCTCTGCTGACCCGTCGGCGGCCGGCCCGCGGCTCAGCGCAGGCGGACGACCCGCAGCACGTCGGCGGGCGGGTCGGCCTCGCCCGGGTAGCCGCCGATCACGACCAGCACGTCGCCCGGACCGGCGATGCCCGCCGCCATGGCCTCCTCGGTGGCGAACCACACCATGTCGTCGGTGGTCTGCCAGGGCCGGGCCGGGACCGCGGTGACCCCCCAGGTCAGGGCGAGGGCCCGGACCGTGTGCTCGGACGGGCTGACCGCCAGGACCGGCACGGTGGGCCGGAAGCGGGCCACGGCCCGGGCGGTGTCGCCCGACCGGCTGCAGCACACGATGGCGGCCGCGCCGATGTTGGTGGCCGCCCGCCAGGCGCCCTCGCTGGTGGCGTCGGTGATCTTGGCGGTGGTGGGCAGCTCGCACGAGCGCCGCAGCTTGCCGAGCTTGGCGCCCCACTGGAGGTAGTCCGCCTCCCGCTCGGCCCGGGTGACGACCGCGGCCATGACGGCCACGGTCTCGGGCGGCTCGGCGCCGACGGCGGTCTCGGCCGACAGCATGACGGCGTCGGTCCCGTCGAACACGGCGTTGGCCACGTCGGACACCTCCGCCCGGGTGGGGTAGGCCGCGGTGATCATCGACTCGAGCATCTGCGTGGCGGTGATGACCGGGCGGCCCGCGGCGATGGCGGCCCGGACCAGCCGCTTCTGCACGTGGGGCACGTCCTCGATGGGCAGGCGGATGCCCAGGTCGCCCCGGGCGACCATGATGGCGTCGGCCACGGCCATGATGGCGTCGGCGTCCTCGACGGCCGAGGCCGTCTCGATCTTGGCCACGACCTGGGGCCGGTCGTCCCCCAGGGCGTCGATGAGCCGCCGCACGTCGGCGGCGCCGTGCACGAACGACGCCGCCACGGCGTCGGCCCCGGCCGCCTGGGCGGCTCGGGCCAGGTCGAGGTCCCGGGCGGTGGGACCGGACAGGCCGCCGGCACCGTCGGGCAGGTGGATGCCGGGGCGGCCCTGCATGCGCCCGCCCCGCCGCACCCGGGCGGTCACCGGCCGGCCGGGGCCGTCCGACCCCGCGTCCACCTCGAGGACGACGGCGCCGTCGCCCAGCACGATGCGGTCGCCGGCGTGGACGCCGAGGTCGTCGAGGTCGACGCCGATGACGTGGCGGTCACTGGACGGCGCCCAGCAGCGCAGCTCGACCGTGTCGCCGCGGACGAGCTCGTCACCGCCGTCGGGGAACGGCGCGGTGCGGACCTTGGGGCCGGGCAGGTCCACGAGCACACCGACGGCCCGGCCCTCGTCCCGGCTGACCTGCCGGACCCGGTCGATGAGTGCCAGCTGCGTCACCGGGTCGCCGTGGGACAGGTTGATGCGGAGGACGTCGGCTCCTGCGGCGATCATCTTGCGCAGGACCGGCTCGTCCCACGACGCCGGCCCGAGGGACGCCACGATCTTCGTTCGCCGCACCTGTCCGTGCCCTCCTGCAGCTCCGCGCTGCCTGCCCCCTGCCGCCCCGATGGCGCCCAGCTCGACCGGGTCGGAACCGTAGCGATGCGGGTGGCCCGCCGGACAGCGGGTTGCGGGACGGGACGCGGACATGCCGCTCTTCCCCCTGGGAACATAGGCTGGCCGGCGATGCCCGCCGCACCGCCGGTCGAGCCCACGTCCACGGGCCACACGCTGCTCGGCCTGCTGTCGTTCGGCCGCGAGCTGTCGGGCTACGAGCTCAAGCAGTGGGCCGACAACCTGCGCTTCTTCTGGTCCGCGCCGGCCATGAGCCAGGTGTACCGGGAGCTGGAGCGGCTGGCGGCCGGCGGCCTGGTCGAGCAGCGCCTGGTGGTGCGGGAGGGCAGCCGCACCACCAAGGTGTACCGGCTGTCCGCCCGGGGCCGGGAGGTGGTGCGGGCCTGGCTGGCGTCGCCCCCCGGCCCGCCGGTGCTGCGCCATCCGGTGGCGCTGCGGGTGTTCTTCGGCCACCTGCTCGACGCCGAGGAGCTGCGGGCCGCCGTGGTCGCCCACCGGGAGTGGTGCGACCGCATGCTGGCCGACCTGGCCGCACTGCGGGCCAACCTGGGTGAGGACGGCCTGTGGCGCAACGCCGCGCTGGTGGCTGACTGGGGCCTCGACTACTACCGGGGCGAGATCGCGGCGGCCGACGGCATCGAGGCGGCCGTCGTCGCCGGTGGAGCCGCCGTGTCGGGCGCGGGCGCAGGGGAGGAGCCGGAGGGCCCGGCGGGCGAGGCGGGCGAGGCGCCGGACGGGGTCCCGGCCTAGGGCCCACGGGACCCAGGTCGGGAGGGCACCCTCACGGAGCGGCACATGCGCTGCGGCAGCCCACTGTCGCTGCAATACCGACCCGCCCGGCTCGAAGCCCTGTCACCCCGGGCCATCATCGAAGCCGGAGGCTGGGAGACCAGATAGCCGTGGGTGAGGAGTTCGACATCGCCGCCAGGTCCCATCGACTCCACGCGCAGCGATTCGGTTCGGCTTCCGCGCCGCTCGTGGTTGGACTGCATGGCCTGTCCGGCAACATGAAGAACTTCGACTTCATCGGTGAGCAGCTCGGCGGGGACGCTCTGCAGCTCGTCGCACTCGACCTGCGCGGCCGGGGCCACAGCCAGACGACGCCCTCCTGGCACCTACGGGGTGGAAGAACCACGCGCTGGACGTGCTCGCGGTTGCCGAGGCCCTCGGCTTCGACCGGTTCAGCGTCATCGGTCAGTCGATGGGAGGCTCCGTGGCCATCAAGACCGCCGAGGTGGCCCGGCGCAGGCTTGATGCCGTCGTGCTCCTCGATGTCGCCGGACGGGTCGATCCAGGCGTCGGTGCCGTCATCGCGTCGGTCACCAGTGGCCTCGACCAGCTCCACGACCCCGTCGAGAGCTACCTCACCGCGATGAGAGCCCAGCGCCTCGTACAGCCATGGAGCAAGTACTGGGACCGCTGCCATCGCTACGGGCTCACCGAAGTGGCCGGCGGTGTCCGGTCACCACCCACACCCACACCCACACCCACACCCCCACGGCCGCCACCATCCGCCGATTCCTCACCGACGCGCACGGCGCGATCACGCGCCATGGGACCTGACCCACCGATGTCACTCACCAGACAGGCGGAAAGCTTCTTCGAAGGCGACGTGCGGAGTCGAACATGTGTTCGTATAGTAGCAGCCGTGGGCTTCAACAACCCGGGGGTTCCCTGGAAGGAGATCGAGCGGGCGCTGTCCGACCGCAAGACGGGCGGCGACCCGCGGCAGTGGTGGGCCCAGCCCCACCCCGGTGGCCGCGACCACCGGCCCTCACCGGTACCCGAGGGGGCGAACGGGGGCGACAGCCCGGCGTGGTCCTCCCGGCGGGCCGACTACGAGCCCCCGTCCCACCTCGACCGCCAGGCCAGTGCCGTCCCCTACGCCGAGCTGCACTGCCACTCCAACTTCAGCTTCCTCGACGGGGCCAGCCACCCCGAGGAGCTGGCCGAGGAGGCGGCCCGCCTGGGCCTCGAGGCCCTGGCCCTCACCGACCATGACGGGTTCTACGGGGTGGTCCGCTTCGCGGAGGCGGCCCGGGCCGTGGGGGTGCCCACCGTGTTCGGCGCCGAGCTGTCGCTGGGCCTCGACGGCCCCCAGAACGGCGAGGCCGACCCCGAGGGCGACCACCTGCTGGTGCTGGCCCGCGACCCCGCCGGCTACGCCCGGTTGGCGGCCACCCTCAGCGAAGCCCACCTGGCGGGGCGGGAGAAGGGCCGGCCCGACTACACCGCCGTCGACTGGATGTCGGCCCACGGTGACCACTGGGTGGTCCTGACGGGGTGCCGCAAGGGAGCGGTTCCCCGGGCCCTGCTGGCCGAGGGGCCCGCGGCGGCCGGGCGCGAGCTGGCCGCCCTCGTCGAGTGCTTCGGCGCCGACAACGTGGCGGTCGAGCTGTGCGACCACGGCGACCCGCTCGACTCGGCCCGCAACGACGCACTGGCCGGCCTGGCCGTGCAGGCCGGCGTGGGCGTGGTGGCCACCAACAACGTCCACTACGCCACGCCCGACCGCCGCCGCCTGGCCACCGCCCTGGCGGCGGTGCGGGCCCGCCGCAGCCTCGACGACCTGGCCGGCTGGCTGCCGGCCGCCGGCACCGCCCACCTGCGCTCGGGCGACGAGCAGGCCCGGCGCTTCGCCCGCTGGCCCGGGGCGGTCGAGCGGGCGGCCGAGCTGGGGCGTGAGTGTGCCTTCGACCTGGCGCTGGTGGCGCCCCAGCTCCCGCCCTTCCCGTGCCCGTCCGGGCTCGACGAGATGGCGTACCTGCGGCAGTTGGTCGAGCAGGCGGGCACGGGCCGCTACGGGCCCCGGGGCGGGCGCGACCCGGCCGGCGACGCCGAGCGCAACCAGAAGGCCTGGGACCAGATCGACCGTGAGCTGGACATCATCGAGGCGCTGGGTTACCCCGGCTACTTCCTGGTGGTGTGGGACATCGTCGAGTTCTGCCGGCGCTCCGGCATCTACTGCCAGGGGCGGGGCAGCGCCGCCAACTCGGCGGTCTGCTACGCGCTGGGCATCACCAACGCCGACGCGGTGTCGCTCGGGCTGCTGTTCGAGCGGTTCCTGTCACCGGAGCGGGACGGCCCGCCGGACATCGACATCGACATCGAGAGCGGCCGGCGGGAGGAGGCCATCCAGTACGTCTACCGGCGCCACGGTCGCCAGCACGCGGCACAGGTGGCCAACGTCATCAGCTATCGGGCCCGGTCGGCGGTGCGCGACATGGCCAAGGCTCTCGGCTACTCGCCGGGCCAGCAGGACGCCTGGTCCAAGCAGATGGACATGTGGTCGACGGTGGCGTCCACCTCCGCCGAAGCGGGTCACGACATCCCGCCGTCGGTGCTGGCGCTGGCCCGGGAGGTCGAGCGGGCACCCCGCCACCTGGGCATCCACTCGGGGGGCATGGTCATCTGCGACCGGCCCATCGTCGAGGTGTGCCCGGTGGAGTGGGCGCGGATGGCCGGCAAGGCGTCGCTGCGCGACGGCGAGGAGGGGGCCGAGGGCGTCGACCCCGACGGGATCGTGCCCCTGCGGACCGTGCTGCAGTGGGACAAGGACGACTGCGCGGCGGTGGGCCTGGTGAAGTTCGACCTGCTGGGGCTGGGCATGCTCGAGGCGCTGCACGGCACCATCGACCTGGTGCGGGGGGCGCACGGGGCCGAGGTCGACCTGGCGACGCTGCCCCAGGACCCCGAGGTCTACGACATGCTGTGCGGGGCCGACTCGATCGGCGTGTTCCAGGTCGAGTCGCGGGCCCAGATGGCCACCCTGCCCCGCCTGCGGCCGCGTGAGTTCTACGACCTGGTGGTGGAGGTGGCTCTCATCCGGCCGGGGCCCATCCAGGGCGGGTCGGTGCACCCCTACATCCGCCGGCGCAAGAAGCTGGAAGAGCCCACCTACCTGCACCCGTTGCTGGAGCCGGCGCTGCGCAAGACCCTGGGCGTGCCCCTGTTCCAGGAGCAGCTCATGCAGATGGCCATGGACGCGGCGGGGTTCACGCCGGGGGAGGCCGACCAGCTGCGCCAGGCCATGGGGTCCAAGCGCAGCCACGAGCGCATGGAGCGCCTGCGCCGGCGGCTCTACGACGGCATGGCGGCCAACGGCATCACGGGCGAGGTGGCCGACCGCATCTGGGAGAAGCTGGCCGCCTTCGCCAGCTACGGGTTCCCCGAGAGCCACTCGGTGAGCTTCGCCTACCTGGTGTACGCCTCGTCGTGGCTCAAGCGCTACTACCCGGCCGCGTTCTGCGCGGCGCTGCTCAACGCCCAGCCCATGGGCTTCTACTCGCCGCACTCGCTCACCCAGGACGCCCGGCGCCACGGCGTCGAGGTGCGCACTCCCGACCTGGCCCTCTCCGGGGCGGGCGCCACCCTGGAGGTCGACGGGCCGCCGCCCGGGCCGGCGCCGGGTGGCGGGGCGCCACCGCCGTCGTGGGGGAGGGGCGGCCCGGCGGTGCGCATCGGCCTGGGGTCGGTGCGGGGCATCGGCGACGACCTGGCCGAACGGATCGTGGCCGAGCGCGGCGGGCACGGCCCCTACGCCAGCCCGGAGGACCTGGTGCGCCGGGTGCCGGGGCTCAGCGTCGCCCAGCTCGAGGCGCTGGCCACGGCGGGGGCGCTGGGTGGCTTCGGGCTCGACCGTCGCCGGGCCCTGTGGGTGGCGGGGGCGGTGGCCCAGGCGGGGGCCGACCGGCTGGACGGCATCGTCACCGGGGTCGACGCTCCCCGGCTGCCGGGTCTCGACCCGGTCGACGAGTCCCGGGCCGACCTGTGGGCCACGGGCGTCAGCCCGGAGGGGCATCCCACCCGCTTCGTGCGGGGGCTGCTCGACGAGCTGGGCGTGGTGACGGCCACCGGGTTGGCCCAGCGAGACCACGGGTCGAAGGTGACGGTGGGGGGTGTGGTTACCCACCGCCAGCGGCCGGCGACGGCGGGCGGCACCACGTTCCTCAACCTCGAGGACGAAACGGGCCTGCTCAACATCGTGGTGTCCAAGGGCTGCTGGCTGCACCACCGGCGGGTGGTGCGGACCGCCCCGGCGGTGCTGGTGCGGGGACGGCTGGAGCGGGTGGACGGCGTGACCAACGTGATCGCCGAGCGGATCGAGGCGCTGCCGATCCGCTCGGCGCTGCGCAGCAGGGACTTCCGGTGACCCGGGCGGGGATGTTGTGGTTGTCGGCTCCGGTGGCTCGCACCGTGGCCTGGGGCGCCGGGACGGGCTTGGCCCGGTGCTCCGCCACGCAGGGCGGCGGGCGCCTCGCGACGTGGCGGTCGGGGCGTGGTCGGACGGCGCGGTCGTGCCTGAAGGGCTGCTCCGGCCGTCCGGTCGCAGGTGGTGGTCCGGGGGGCCTACCGTGGCGACCGTGCCGGACAAGCGCAACGATCCCAAGCAGCGCCGCGCCGCCCGCAACCGGGCGACCCGCGACGCGCTCGCCGCCCGCCGTGAGAACGCCGTCGCCGCTGCCGCTGCCGCCAGCAGCGCCGGGTCGGGCGGCGGGTCCGGCGGCTCGACCACCGCAGGGCGACGGGGCAGCCCGGCTCCCGCCGGCGCCTCGCCGCCCCCGCCCTCGGGCCTGATGGGCATGCTCCGCAGCCGGCGGCCCGGCGACCGGGCCGTGCTGCTGTCGGTGCTGTTCGCATTGGTGTCGGTGATCTTCCTGCTGTTCGTGCGGGTCGACGTCGACGACCGGGGCGATGCGATCCCGCCCACCTACGGCGGCACGACGATCCTCGCCCGCGAGGCGATCACCGGCGAGCCGGTGCCCGACCGGACCGAGACGCTCCTGTCCGCCAGCGGGCCGGGCGTCCTCGCCGTCATGGCCCTGCCCGTGCTGGTGACGCTGTTCGCCTTCTGGGGCAACCGGCGGCCCGACCGGGGGCGGATGCTCACGTTCGCCATGTTCGGCATGCTGGCCGCGGTGCTGGTCACCGGCGGGCTGGGGATCTACTTCCTCCCGTCGCTGATCGCGATCGGCTTCGCCAGCTTCCAGGTGCGCCGGCTGGAGATGCCGGCGAGGCTGGGCGAGCGCCGCCCGCCCCGGGGGCGGCGTGGCCGGGTCATCGATGCGGAGTCCCGTGCCGCCGGCGTGAACGACGACGTGACCGACGACGACGTGACCGACGACGTGACCGACGAGGTGGCCGGCGACGAGGTGATCGAGGCCGAGGTGGTCGACGAGCGGGAGCCCCTGGACGAGGACGCCCTGGCCGAGCTCGAAGCCGAGCTGGCGGCGGAGGAGGCCGCCGACGAGGG
>DASSUD010000421.1:0-11015 GCA_035707385.1 Acidimicrobiales bacterium | reverse complement strand
GCCCGGCTGTGGGGCATCAGCGTCACCTCCGACCAGCAGGCGGCCGGCGCCATCATGAAGCTGGTGGGTGGCGGCTTCCTGTGGGTGATCATCACGATCCGCTTCTTCCAGTGGGCCGCGAAGTTCAGTGACACGGACAAGGCGGTCGACCAGGCCGGCCCTGTCCACGACCTGCGCTGGGACGAGCCCGAGGCCGTTCACGGCCACGGGTAGGCGACGCCGGTCAGCTCCTCGGACAGCGCCCAGAGCCGGCGGGCGGCGCCGGCGTCGGCGGCGGCGGGGGACCGGCCCGCGGGCGCGGGCGCTCCCCACATGTCCGCCAGCCGCGGGCCGTAGTAGTCGCCCGAGGACACGCCGTCCGCGGTGGCGGCGTACAGCAGGGGGAGGGCGCCGGCGCGGTCGGACTGGGCCACGAGCCGGTTGCCGATGGCCATGGCCGCTCCCACGGCCCGGCGGGCCACCGCCGTCGACGACTGCGACGCGCTGGCCGCCATGAGGTGGGTGGCCGCGTAGCCGGGGTGGGCGGCCGCGGCCACCAGTGCGGTGCCGTGCTCGGCCGCCTGCCGGCCCAGCTCCAGCACGAACAGCAGGTTGGCCAGCTTGGACTGCCCGTAGGCGGCCCACTTGCGGTAGCCGCCGGCCTCGTAGTCGGGGTCGTCTTCGCGGATGCGGCCGATCCGGTGGGCGTTGGAGCTGGTCACCACCACCCGGGGTGCGGGTGCGGCCAGCAGGCACGGCAGCACCAGGCCGGTGAGGGCGAAGTGGCCCAGGTGGTTGGTGCCGAACTGCATCTCGAACCCGTCGGCGGTCCGGGCGAGGGGCACGGCCATGACCCCGGCGTTGTCCAGCAGCACGTCGAGCCTGTCGACGGTGCCGGCCACGGCGGCCGCGGCCTCCCGCACCGAGGCCAGGTCGGCCAGGTCGAGGGCCACGACCGTGGGCGGGGGACCGGTGGCCACCGCGGCCACCGCCCGGCGGGCGACCTCGGCCCGCCCGCGGTGGCGGCAGGCGAGCAGGACGGCGGCACCCCGGGCGGCCAGCGCCTCGGCGGCGCGCAGTCCCAGCCCGCTGTTGGCCCCGGTGACGAGGGCGGTGCGGCCGGCCTGGTCGGGGATGTCGTCGGTGCCCCAGCGGCTCATGGCCTCAGTCTTCCGGTTCCCAGCGGAACAGCGCGATCGCCAGCGCCACGGCCGCCAGCGCCCACACGACGAGCACGGGCCACACCCGGCCGGGGACCGCCGCCCCCTCGGTCAGCGCCCCCCGGGCCGCCTCGGCCAGGGCCGTCGACGGCAGCGCCCGGGCCACGGAGCGGACGCCACCGGGCAGCTCCGCCAGGGGGACGACCATGCCCGACAGCAGCAGCAGCGCCACGAACACGGCGTTGGCCACCGCCAGGGCGACGAGGGCCGGCAGCCGGCCCGCCACCACCAGGGCGAGCCCCACGAAGGCGGCGACCGCCAGCACCATGGCCGCCACCAGCGGGACGGGCTCGACCTGGGGCCGCCACCCGAGGGCCAGGGCGGCGGCGCCCAGCACGACCGCCTGCAGGGCGATGACGGCCAGCACGGCCAGGGCCTTGGCCGCCACCAGGCGCGGGCGCCCGAGGGGGGTCGTGCCGAGCCGCTTGAGCACCCCGTAGGACCGGTCGAAGCCGGTGGCGATGGCGAGGTTGGCGAACGCGGTGGCCAGCACGGCCAGCGCCAGGGTCCCCGGCGCCAGGAAGTCGACGGCGTCGCCCTCGATCGGCAGCACGTCGACGACGCTGAAGAACACGAGCACCGCCACGGGGATCCCCAGCGTGAGCAGCAGCGACTCGCCGTTGCGGAGGGTCAGGGTGAGCTCGACCCGGAGCTGGGCCGCCAGCGCCCTCACGGCCGGTCCCCGGGCTCGGCGGTGAGCCGCAGGAACACGTCCTCCAGCCGCTGGCGGCCGGCCCGCAGATCGGCCAGCGGCAGGTCGTTGTCGGCCAGCCAGGCGGTGACCGCGGCCACGGTGGCGGGGGTGGGCGGGGCTGCCACCTCGTACTCGCCGGGGGCGACCTCGGTGACGGCGACGCCGCCGAGGTGGCCGGCGAGCCCGGCCACGTCGATGCCCGGCGGGGCGCCGAACCGCAGCCGGTCACCGGCTCCCTCGCCGCCGACCAGCTCGGCCACGGTCCCGTCGGCCACCAGCCGGCCCCGGTCGACGATGACGACCCGGTCGGCGAACCGCTCGGCCTCGTCGAGGTCGTGGGTGGTGAGGACCACGGTGACCCCGTCGTTGCGCAGGTCGGCCACCACCTGCCGGATGACGTGGCGGCCGGCGGGGTCGACGCCGGCGGTGGGCTCGTCGAGGAAGGCGACCTGCGGGCGCCCGACGAGGGCCAGGGCGAGGGCGAGGCGCCGCTGCTCGCCGCCGGACAGCTGCCGGTAGGTGCGGCGCTCCCGGCCGGCCAGCCCCAGGCGGTCGAGCAGGGCGGCGGGATCGAGCGGGCGCGGGTACAGGGCCGCCGCGTGGCGCAGGACCTCGGGCGGGCGCAGCGCCGGGTGGACGCCGCCCTCCTGGAGCATCACGCCGATCCGCTCGGTGAGCGCCCGGTGGTCGGCGACGGGGTCGAGCCCGGTGACCGACAGCCGCCCGCCGGCGGGCCGGCGCAGGCCCTCCAGCGCCTCGATGGTGGAGGTCTTGCCGGCACCGTTGGGCCCCAGCACGCAGGTGACCTCGCCGGCCTCGGCCCGGAAGGACAGGTCGTCGACGGCGACGACGTCGCCGTAGGTGATGGTGAGCGAGTCGACCTCCACAGCGGCCATGGAGGCCAGACGGTACCTCCGCGTTCAGGAGGCCCCGCGCCCGTTCGTCACGGCACGGGCGACGGCGTGGTGGGCGGCAGCGCCGGGATGGTCGGCGGCGGCACCAGGCTGGTGGTCGGCCCCGGCTCCGGCCGGATCACCAGCGGCTCGGCGGGCCGGGCTGGGTAGACGTTGGTGACCGGCAGGCCGTCGGCGCCGATCACCTCCTCGTACAGCGGCATGCCCATGGCGTCGTGGGTGGTGCCGAGCGAGATGGGCCGGCCGGCCTGGTCGAACAGGCGGACGCCCTCGAGCGGCAGGCCGTCGGCGCCGTAGGGCTGGATGTTGGTGATGGGCGTGCCGTCGGGGTGGCGCAGGTCCCATCCCGAGGCCGGCACGTCGTAGACGGGGCCGCCGTCGAAGTCGTACACGACCCGGGTGCCCTGGACGTCGCCGGCGGCGAACAGCACGGTGAGGATCGCGGCGGCGTTGAGGACCCACACCCCGCGCGGCCGCGGCGTCCGGCGTCCCAGCCGCACCGACAGCACGGCTCCGACCGCCGCCAGCAGCCCACCGAGGAACCACGAGCTGAACGCCTCGGGGAAGGGGAACGAGCCCGTGGTGCCGTCGCCCAGGACCAGCGTGAGCCCGTAGACGGCCAGCCAGCCCCGGGCCACCCACCAGGCCGGGCGCAGCTCGGGGAGGAACTCCGCCACGGCCCGGCTCCACGGGTGGCTGCGGGCCGGCTCCAGCCGGGCGGCCGCCCAGGCCCGCGCCCGCTCGTGCAGCCCCGGGCGGTCGGGGGGCGTGTCGGGCGACAGCCCCGCGGCCACCAGCAGCTCGCGGGCGAAGTCCCGGGGCGGGCCGAGCGATTCGGCCAGCGGGCGCTCGTCCTCGGCGGCGACCTGGTGGACGTGGGCGGTGAGGTCGTCGAGCAGGTCGTCGCGCTCGTCGTCGGCCAGGCCGCCGAGGTGGCTGCGCACCTCGGCCAGGTAGGCGGCGGCCCGGGCCTCGGGGCCGCCGTCGAGGGTGGTGTCGCTCGTGACGGTCACGCCGCCTCCTTGCCGGTGGCGAGCAGGCCGTCCAGGACGTCCGCGAAGTGCCGCCACGTCTTGGTGCCGGTGGCGAGGGCGTCGCGCCCCGCCGGGGTGAGGGCGTAGTACTTGCGGTGGGGGCCCTCGTCGGAGGGCACCACGTAGGACGACACGGAGCCGGCCTGGAACAGCCGGCGCAGCGTGCCGTACACGGAGGCGTCGCCGACGTCGTCGAGGCCGGCCTCCCGCAGGCGCCGGACGATGTCGTAGCCGTAGGCGTCCTCCTCGGCCACGACGGCCAGGACGGCGAGGTCGAGCACGCCCTTGAGCAGCTGGCTCGTGTCCATGCGGTCTCCTGTACTCCCGTTCCAGACGAAGTACTACGCAATGCACGGTACCACGTCTGGCAAATGAGTGGGAGGCGCCCCCGCGGGGACCGGTACCCTCGACGGCCATGCTCGACCTCCGCCGCATCCGCACCGAGCCCGAGGCCGTCAAGGCCGCGCTCGACCGGCGGGGCCCGGGCACGTCCGACGCCGTCGACCGCATCGTCGCCCTCGACGCCGACCACCGCCGGCTGATCGGCGAGCGCGACGAGGTCCGCAGCCAGGTCAAGGCCATCTCCAAGGACGTGGGGCGGCTGCGGGGCCAGGGCCGATCCGACGAGGCCGAGGCCCGCATGGCCGAGAGCCGCGAGCTGGGCGAGCGGGAGAAGGGGCTGGCGGCCGAGGCCGACCGGCTGGCCGACGAGATCCGGGCCCTGCTGCTGCGGGTCCCGAACCTGCCCAGCCCCGAGGCGCCCGACGGCGCCGGCGAGGCCGACAACGTGGTGCTGCGCACCGAGCGGTGGGACCCGGCCGCCTACGCCGACCACCAGCGGGTCCCCCACTGGGACATCGGCGAGGAGCTGGGCATCCTCGACATCCCCCGCGCCACGAAGATCTCGGGGTCGATGTTCGTGATGTACCGCGGCTGGGGAGCCCGCCTGCTGCGGGCCATGGTCCAGCTCGCCCTCGACCGCAACGCCGACGCCTTCGAGGAGGTGCGCCCGCCGACGCTGGTGCTCACCGACACGATGGTGTCGACGGGGCACCTCCCCAAGTTCGAGGAGGAGGCATACCACGTCGAGCGCGACGACCTGTGGGCCATCCCGACGGCCGAGGTGCCGCTGACCTCGCTCCACCGCGACGAGATCCTCGGCGGCGCCACGCTGCCCCGGCGCTACACCGCGCACACGTCGTGCTTCCGGCGGGAAGCGGGCTCGGCCGGCAAGGACACCCGGGGCCTGCTGCGCGTCCACGAGTTCGACAAGGTCGAGCTGCTGGCCGTGGCCGCCGGCGCCGAGCAGGCCGTGGCCACCCAGGAGGACATCCTGGCCCGCAGCGAGGCCGTGCTGGCCGCCCTGGGCCTGGCCTACCGGGTCGTGGACCTCTGCACGGGCGACCTCGGCGGCTCGGCCGCCCGCACGTGGGACATCGAGGCCTACGCCCCCGGCGTCGACATGTGGCTGGAGGTGTCGTCGGTGTCGTGGTTCGGCGACTACCAGGCCCGCCGGGCCAACGTCCGCTACCGCCCGGAGGGCAGCAAGGCCACCGAGATCGCCCACACGGTCAACGGCTCGGCCATGGGCTGGCCCCGCACGGTCGCCGCCTACCTCGAGACCCACCGCCGCCCGGACGGCTCGATCGCCCTCGTGGAGGCCCTACGGCCCTACCTGGGCGGCGCGGAGGCCATCCCGGCGAAGGCGTAGCCCGGCCCCCACCCGTCCCTACCGGCTCAGCGGCAGTCCCGGCACCGGCCGGACAGGGCGAAGTGCTGGGGGGCCAGCTCGAAGCCGTGCCGGTCGGCCAGCTCGCCGGCCAGGTGGTCGAGGGCGTCCCACGGGACCTCCACCACCGCCCCGCACGAGGCGCACACCGCGTGGTGGTGGGGGCGGTCGGCCAGGTGGAAGGTCGACGGGCCGTGGCCGAGGTGGACGTGGGTGATCACCCCCACCTGCTCCAGGCGCTCCAGCGTCCGGTACACCGTCGAGCGGGCGACCTCGGGGTGCGACGCACCCACCCGCTCGACGATCTCGTCGGCGGTCACGTGGTGGCCGCCCGCCAGCAGCGCCTCGACCACCGCGCGGCGGGACGCGGTCATCCGCCCTCCGGCCCGCCGCAGCCTGGCGAGCACGTCGTCCGCCGATGGAGCACTGCCGTTCATCCAGATGAACCTATAAGGTCCCTGGTCGACGGGGCGGATGGAGGGAAGCCTGCAGTGCGACGCGTATGGGCATGGATGGCGCTCAACTTCGGCAAGCACGCCGGCATCGTCGGCGTGGTCGGGCTTGCCCTCACCCTGGTGCTCGGGCTCGGCATCACCAAGCTCGACTTCGCCACCGGCCAGGACTCGTACCTGAACAAGGACGAGCAGGTCTACACCGACAGCGTCGCCTACCAGGACCTATTCGGCGGCCAGGCCATGCTGAGCCTGTTCACCGTGGGCGAGGACCAGACCGTCGCCGACTTCTTCACCCCGGCCAACATCGAGCACATCCAGCAGGTGGAGGAGGAGCTGCGCGCCACCGACGGGGTGCTCACCGTCGTCAGCCCGCTGACCGCCCTCGAGTTCACCCAGAACATGGTGACCGGCCCGCCCGAGGCCCCCGACGACGTCGCCCAGAGCGTCGCCGGCCAGGCCCTGCTCGGCGCCCGCGACCGGGAGCCCGACCCCGCGGCCCAGGCCCTCCGGCTCGAGGACGCTGGCACCACGCTGGCCCGCATCAATGCCGTGGAGGGGCCGCGCACCTTCGACAACCCGGAGTGGATCGACTTCCTGCTGTTCGACAACCGGGACGAGATCCGCAAGTCCCTGCGTCCGTTCTTCCCCGACGAGCGCCACGCCCAGATGATCACCCGCCTGGAGGGCAACGCCTCGCTGGAGGACGAGGGCCTCGCCAGCGAGCAGGTCACGGAGGTGCTCGGGGCCGCGCCGTTCGAGAACGCGGAGACCACCACCACCGGCGCCCCGGTCCTGCTCAAGGACCTCAACGACTACCTGCGGGGCGGGATGCTGACCCTCGGCGCCATCGCCGTCGGGATCATGGTGGTGATCCTGCTGCTGCTGTTCGGGGTCCGCTGGCGGCTGCTGCCGCTGTTCGTGATCCTCGTGGGCGTCACCTGGGCGTTCGGCCTGGCGGGCTACCTCGGCATCCCGCTGTCGGTCGTCACCATCGCCGGCCTGCCGGTCATGCTGGGCGTGGGCATCGACTACGCGATCCAGATGCACTCCCGCATCGAGGAGGAGGTGGTCATCGACCGGGCCGAGCACCCGATCCAGGAAGCCTCGGTCAACCTCGGGCCCGCCCTGCTGGTCGTCACGTTCGACGCCGTCTTCGCCTTCCTGGCCCTGCGCTTCGCCAAGGTGCCGATGATCCGCGACTTCGGCCTGCTGCTGGCCGTGGGCATCGCCGTGATCTGCGTGGCCAGCATCGTCCTGCCCCTGGCCATCCTCGGCATCCGCGAGTTCCGCTCGCCCACCCGGGGCCGCGACTTCAGCCACGGGGTGCTGGCCAGGCTGGTGGTGTGGCTGGGCAACCTGCCGTCCCGGACCGCGGTGCCGCTGGCCGTCGCCAGCGTGGTGGTGTTCGCGGGCGGCATCATCGTCGAGGACGACCTCACCATCGAGAGCGATCCCGAGGAGTGGGTCAACCAGGACACGCAGGTCATCGAGGACATCGACACCCTCAAGCGCGAGACCGGGTCGTCGGCCGAGCTGGGCATCTTCGTCGAGTCCGACGACGTGTTCAGCGACGAGACCGTGGCGTTCGTGACCGACTTCGCCAACGAGCAGCTGGCGGCGCGGCCCGACGAGCTGCTGACCGCCTCGTCGCTGCCCACGACCGTGGCGTTCCTGCTGGAGATGCCGGGGACGACCCCGCTGCCGCCCACGGGCGCAGACGTCGCCCGGGCCTACGAGGTGGCGCCGCCGGACATCCAGGAGGCGCTGCTCAACCCCGATGCGGGCGCGCTCAACCTCGTGTTCCGCACCGGCCCGGGGTCGCTGGACGAGCGGTCGGTCTACGTCAACGACATCCGCGAGGAGCTGGAGGCGGGGGAGACGGCAGGCGGCGTCAGCGTGCCCGAGGGCGTGCGGGCCACGCCGTCCGGGCTGGCCGTGGTGGGCGTGGGCCTGCTGGAGAACATCGAGTCCAACCGCATCCTGCTGACCTACCTGGCCGTGCTGTTCGTGTTCCTGTTCCTGACGGTGCGGCTGCGCAGCATCGTGCGGGCGCTGCTGTCGATGGTCCCCGTGCTGATCGCGGTGGGGGTGGCGTCCCTGGTGGCGTGGGTCTTCGACCTCGAGCTCAGCCCCATGATGGCCGTCGGGGGCCCGCTGGTGGTGGCGCTGTGCACCGAGTTCACCTCGCTGATCCTGCTGCGGTTCATCGAGGAGCGGCAGCGGGGCTACTCGCCCCGGGAGGCGATGGACGCGACCGCCCGCCGGACCGGCCGCGCCTTCATCGTGTCGGCCCTGACGGCGGTGTCGGGCGTGGCGGTCATCGCCTTCTCGTCGCTGCCGCTGCTCCAGGACTTCGGGATGATCGTGGCCATGAACGTGGCCGTCGCCCTGCTGTCGGCGCTGGTGTTCCTGCCGCCGATGCTGGTGTGGGCCGAGGAGCGGGGCTGGGTGACCCGCGGCATGAAGATGCCGCCCCAACCGCCGCCTCCCTCGACCCCGGTCCCGGTCACGGAGCCGGCGGGCCGGGCCTAGGACGATCTGGCGGCGCATGCACCGAGATCTCGGTGCACACGCCGCCAAATAGGGTTTCGGGGTGACCGCCGACGTCCTCGACGCCCGTGCCCTCGGGCGGGCCACGCTGGCCCGCCAGCTCCTGCTGGCCCGGGAGCCGGGGGACCTCTGCGCGACCGTCGAGCACCTGGTGGGGCTGCAGGCCCAGGTGCCGCACAACCCCTACACCGCGCTGTGGTCCCGGCTGGACGGCTTCGACCCCGAGGCCCTGTCCCGGCTGATCGAGGACCGGCGCCTCGTCCGCATCGTCACGCTGCGCGGCACCGTCCACCTGGTGACGGCCGACGACGCCCTGCTGCTGCGGCCCCTGGCCCAGCCGGTGCTGGACGCCGAGATGGCCCGCCACCGCGACCACCGGGACAAGTTCCCGGGCGTCGACCTCGACGCGGTCATGGCCGTCCTGCGGCCGCTGGTCGAGGACCGGCCCCGCACGGGCACGGAGCTGCGGGCGCTGGTGGCCGAGCAGCTCCCCGACCTCGATGCCGCCGCCATGGCCTTCGCGGTGCGCAACAAGCTGGCCATGGTCCAGGTGCCGCCCCGCGGCCTGTGGGGGCGGGGCGGGCAGGTGCGGACGACGACGGCGGAGGCGTGGCTGGGCCGGCCGGTCGTGGCCGAGCCCGACGTCGACGGCGTCGTGCTGCGGTACGTGGCCGCCTTCGGCCCCGCGGCGGTGGCCGACGTGGCCACGTGGTCGCGGCTCACCGGGCTGCGCGAGGTGGTGGACCGGCTGCGGCCCCGGCTCCGGCCGTTCCGGGACGAGCGGGGCCGCGAGCTGTTCGACCTGCCCGACGCCCCCCGGCCCGATCCGGGCACGCCGGCACCGGCCCGGTTCCTGCCCGAGTACGACAACGTCCTGCTCAGCCACGACGACCGCAGCCGGTTCGTCCGGGCCGAGCACAAGGCGGGCGCCGCCGACGCCTTCGCCGGGTCCACCGGCTCGGTGCTCCACGACGGCATCGTCCGAGGTGCGTGGCGGCTCGACCGCGACAAGGCCACCGGTGCCGCCACGCTGACCGTCCGTCCCCTCGGCACCCTGGGCTCCGCCGCCGAGGGGGCCGTGACCGCCGAGGGTGCCCGGCTGCTCGCGTTCCTGGCCGCCGATGCCACCGCGCACCATATACGGGTTGTGCGCTGACACCACGACGGTAACGTGACCCCGCATCGAAAGACCCAGGGCCGCAACCAGCGGCCTGACGGCAACTCCCGGGGCCGCACCCAGCGGGGAGGGAACCGTGTCCGCCACCACCACCCACCACGACGGAAGCCGGGCAGCCGCGTCGTGACCGATGCGCCGGCGGTGGCCGAGCAGGCCGCCGCCCCTCCGACCCGGCCGGGCGAGCGCGGCGACGCCGCCATCCGCCTCGAGGGCCTCACCAAGCGGTACCCCGGCGCGGCCGCCAACGCGGTCGACGGCCTCGACCTCACCGTCCCCCGCGGTGAGCTGGTGGCGCTGGTGGGGCCGTCCGGCTGCGGCAAGACGACCACGCTCAAGATGATCAACCGGCTGGTCGAGCCCACGGCCGGCACCGTGTGGCTGGAGGGCACCGACATCCGCACCCTGCCGGTCCACGAGCTCCGCCGGGGCATCGGCTACGTCATCCAGCAGGCCGGCCTGTTCCCCCACCGCAAGGTGGCCGCCAACATCGCCACCGTCCCCCAGCTGGCCGGTTGGTCCAAGGCCCGGGTGAAGGAGCGGGTGCAGGAGCTGGCCGACCTGGTGGAGCTCGACCCCGACCTGCTCGACCGCTACCCGGCGGCGCTGTCGGGCGGGCAGCAGCAGCGGGTGGGCGTGGCCCGGGCGCTGGCGGCCGACCCGCCGGTGCTGCTCATGGACGAGCCCTACTCGGCGGTCGACCCGATCGTACGGGCCCGGCTCCAGGACGAGCTGATCGCGTTGCAGCGGCGGGTGCAGAAGACGATCGTGCTCGTCACCCACGACATCGACGAGGCCATCAAGCTGGCCGACCGCATCGCCATCCTGAAGGTCGGGGGCATCCTCGCCCAGGTCGGGCCGCCGGAGGAGCTGCTGCGGGCCCCGGCCGACGACTTCGTGGCCGACTTCCTCGGCGACGACCGGGGCATCAAGCGCCTGTCGATCATGCGGGTCGGCCAGGCCCAGCTGACCGCCGGCCCGGTGGTGGCACCCGGCGCGGCCGCGGCGGAGGCCCGGGCGGTCATGGCGGCCGAGGGGACCGACTGGGTGGCGGTCGTCCGGCCGGACGAGCGCCTGGCCGGCTGGATCGGCGCCGCCGAGCTGTCGGGCGACGTGCCGGTGGCGGGGGACGCGGCCGAGCCGTTCGCGGCGGTGGTCCACCCCGAGACCAGCCTCAAGGCGGCCCTCGACACCGTCGTCACGTCCCGCACGCGGGTGGCGGTGGTGGTCGACGGCGACGGCCGCTACCAGGGCGTGCTCACCCTC
>DASSUD010000420.1:0-12248 GCA_035707385.1 Acidimicrobiales bacterium | reverse complement strand
ACCTTGAGGGCGTAGTCGAGGTGCTGCAGCTCGTCGATCGGCGACAGCATGGTGTACTCCCGGACATGGAGCGCCACCAGCAGGGCGGCCAGCAGGACGACGGCCGCCAACGCGAAGATGCCGCGGTCCGGCACCCTTCGGCGGTTGCCTGCCCGCTCCTGGTCGGGATCCGTGGGCGAGGTCGATGGCGTCGTCGGTCCGGTCGAACGTCCGGCGTGCGCGTCGTCGTCGACGTCGACCGGGCGATCCTTCCGTGGCCGTCCACGCTCGCTCACGTTCGAGAAGCTCATCGATGCGCCTGCCCAGCGGGATGTCATGAGATACGAGTTGCCCTCGCCGTCGCCGCGTCGCCGGTGCCCACACGATGGGTCTCCACGCGGCGTCGGGCCGGCGTGCGCCGTCGGCGCGGGCAGCGAGGCGCGTCAGACACTACTCGTCGGCGGGGGCGCCTCCCGAACTCCGGGCGCCGGCCGTCGGGAGGGACGTCAGCTGCCCAGGATGCGCAGGCAAGCATCCATCACGGTCCTCGGCGCGCTGCCCGGGGCGCCGTCCGGCGGGGCCGTGCCGTCGTTCGGTGACGCTTTCAGCGGACACGGCCAGGTGTACGGGATGAGGCAGCCTCCGATGAGCGCCAGGTGCGTTCCATCCCCTCCGCCTCCTTCGTACGAGATCGGCCACAGCAGCTCGTCCGGTGGCAAATAGATCGCCGTTTCATTGACATAAGCCATGACCCACAGCGAACCGCTGAATCGAGCATGAAGCCTGATGTCGTAGCTGCTGCATACCTCGTGCCCGAGTCCGAGGATCGTCAACCCACCAAGGCGCCAACACTGGATCGGCATGGGTACCGACAGCTCCTGGGTGTCGTTGTCGATCTGGCCGACCATCAGCTCGGCATGTCGCCGGGCTGCGCCGTTGGCCGTGTTGTCGTCGGCGAACGCGGCGATTCGTGCCTCGTATCCGGAGCGGAGCGCGGCTCGAACCGCCGTGTCGCCGGGCTCGACCTCGAAGGGCAGGTCTATCCATTCCAGGCTGTTGCGCAGTGGTCCGGTGATCTCGGTGAACGAGCCACCGTCCAACGTGTCGAGAACGGCGATCCCGAGAACGGTGCCGTTCCAGCCGACCAAGCCATCGCCGGTGCCGACCGCCGGATTGGTGATCGGGTTGAGGTCGCCCGCGGCACCCTGGAAATAGAGAGCCGGCACACCGCCGAGCTGCCACTCGACAAGCTCTGCCGCGTAGCCGCAATGGTCACTGTCGTAGACGGCGTCGTTGCCTCGACAGACGGGATGGCACGCGTGCCCGAAGAGAACCGCAGCCAGTGAGCCGTCGGCGGTGGATCTCGCCGCGACCACCGGAACACGTGGGAGCGTCAGACCGAGCCCTGCCCGGTTGAAGGCGATGTCGGCCGCGCCCTCTGCGTAATGGAGCGTCACCGGCACCGGAGGCGTCTCGATGGCCAGCCGAACGGTCTCGACCAGCTCGTCGACGAAGTGCGCCGTGAAGTGATCGACCGCCGCTATATCACCTGGTTGCAGGTTGTAGGTCACATGGGCATTCAGGTGGTCGCCGGCTCCGATACAAGGCCCCGAATGCGTGTGGCTGGCGGCCATCATGAAGTCAGCCGTGTGCGAGACGAGCTGCTCCTCCTCGACGACGCGCCGGCGTACCTCGTCGTGCACGCTCCGGGGAATGCCGGCGACATCGACCCGCAGGAGCGCGTTCGGAAACCCGTTGTCCCAGATCACGACGCACTGCGCCCGGAGTGCCCGCGCTGTCGCCCACGTGCCGCCGGTGCCTCGTGGGCCCCAGCCGTACCCTGCCATCCACCCGCTCAGGTCGCCGACGCGGGGCGTGACATCCATGGCGTGCACGCCGATCTCGAAGAGCGAATTTTCCGAGCCCGACATGGGCTCCAACGTTAACAGCCATTCTGGTGTTGCCGGGGTCCGGATTGAGCCGTGACCGCATCCCGACGGGCCACCGCGGGACCAGGAGCCTCACCCGGCAGGAGGTGGCTGCTCCCGGCGCCGTTCGCCGTAGTCGCCGAACGGCCCGTCCCGTTCCCGCACGGCCTCGCGCCACCCGATCGCCTGCGCACGACGCACGAAGTCGAGGCCCTCCTGCGTGTGCCGGGCGACGCCGTCGAAGATGAACCCGAGCAGCCGGCTCGTATCGGGCCGGTACTGGTGGCGGGCCACGTCGTTGAGCATCCACTTCATCATCTTCAGCTGGTTCACCGGCAGCAGGCCGATGCGCTGGGCGAGCTCGTCGGCGTGCGCCCGGAGCCGGTCGTCGTCGACCACCTCCAGGATCATGCCCATGGCGGCGGCCTCCTCGGCGGTGATCTCGTCGCCGGTGAACAGGTAGCGCTTGGCCCGCTCGAGGCCCAGGCGGGCGACCCACACCCACGGGGCCTCGGGAACGCCCCAGACACGCGCCGGCGGGTACCCGAAGCGAGCCGACCGGCCCGCCACGATGAGGTCGGCGTTGAGCACCATGTCGGTGCCGCCGGCGATGCACCAGCCCTGCACGGCCGCCACGGTGGGCTTGGAGATCTCGTGCAGTTTCGCGAACACGTTGCCGAACGTCCCGATCATCTCGACGTCGGTGACCGTGTCCCAAGCCCGTGGGGGTTGGCCGACGCCCGCCGCGGCGTCGCCGACCGTCGACCAGTCGAGACCGAAGCCGGCGCAGAACGCCGGCCCCTCGGCGCACAGCAGCACGACGCGCGCCGTGTCGTCGCGGTCGGCGTCGTCGAGTGCCGCCGCCAACTCGTCGCGCAGCCCCGGAGTGATGGTGTTGTACTCGGCCGGCCGGCAGAGCACGAGCCGGCGGACCGGGCCGTCGTCCTCGACGCGGATCGCCGATCCGCCCGACGGGCGCTGCGCAGTGGCCATCGAAACCCTCCTCATCCAGGCGACGTCGGATGCGTAGCACGCACGCGGGAGCGGCGGCTGCCGAGGCGCATCGCTCGATGACGGCCCGACCCGCGGCCGCCCGCCTGGATTAGCCTCGGCTCGTCGGCGACAGCAACCGACGAGCCGCCTTGGGGAGGCTCGTTCCACCGGCTGCTGGGCCGCTACGCCGGGGGGAACCGACATGGGGCGACGCGACGCGAAGCGAGCGATCCGTCGGCTGGCCGCGCTCGCGGCCGTGCTCAGCTGGTTCGCGGTGGAGCCGGCGGTCGCCTCGGCGCACACGCAGCAGGTCGAGCCGCCGGTCTTCGTGGAGGAGCCGCAGGACCGCGTGACCAACGAGGGGGCAACGGTCGAGTTCCGCGCCGCTGCCACCGGGACGGGTTGGCTCGAGCTGGTCTTCCAGCGCTCGATCGACGGAGGGGTCACGTGGGTGGACGTCGGCGGGTGCGGCGGTGACGGCGACGGAGTCTGTGCCACCCAACCAACGGCCACGCTGGACCTGGACGGCTCGCTCTGGCGCGCCGTCGTCACCGGCGCGGGCGGCACGACGATCAGCCGGGAAGCGCTCCTGCGCGTGTGCAGCGAAGCGACCTGCGCCACGGACGACTTCGCCGTCTCACCCAGCTCCGACCTCGTCTCCGGTCAGGTCGTCCAGGTCACCGGCTCGGGGTTCCCGGGCTCGGCGCCGATCTACCTGTCGACCTGTGAGGTCGACAGCCGGCTGTGCGCGAACGGGCTTCTCACGACCACCGACGCGGCGGGCAACCTGGCGATGCCCTACACCGTCCAACGCACGATCCACTTGCGCAGCGACTGCCTCCGGACGGCCTGCGAGCTGCGAGCGGAGCTCGTGGGGGGAAGCGAGGCGGTCAGGCTGGCCTCGTCTCCCCTCGCCTTCCGCAGCATCCAGCCCGACCTGCGCCAACGCCGACGCAGCGACGGCACCATCTTCTTCGACGACGTCTACACCTTGTTCTCGAACCCCCCGGCTATGAGCCACGCCATCGAGCCGGGTGGCATCTGGGTCTTCGCGGTGCAGGTCCAGAACGACGGCGCCACGGCCGACGACATCACCGTCAATGGACCGGCGTACTCGAGCGGGATCAGGACGCGGTACATCGTCGGCTGGTACGACGTCACCGCCGCCGTGGGCGGGTCCGGCTTCACGTTCCACGACGTGCCACCAGGCGAGGTGATCACCTTCGGCCTCCGGTTCGAGGCTCCGCCGGGCGCATCCCCCGGCACGTGGGTGGAGGTCGTCCTGAACGCGAGGTCGGCGAACGACTCCCACGCCGTGGATCGCGAGGGCTTCCGGGTCGACGTCGCCGCGCCCGGCTGACGCGCCACGGCGGTCGCGCCCAGCGTGGGGCACCATGTGCTGGTGGCGACGGGAACTGACGACGATTCGGTGCCGGGGCGCACGGCGGTGCGCCTGCGGTGGATGACGGCAACCGGGTGTGCCCTCGGGGTCGCCCTGGCCGGTCCCGAGTGGGTGCCCCACGCCTGGACGCGTGAGGACGGCCCCGTCGAATATGCCGGCTTCGCCGCCTTCCTGGGCGCCTCGGTGCTCGCCTTCGTGGCCGCGGGCCGGGTCCGTCGTGCCCATCGCCCGGCCCTGGCGGTTGCCGTGCTGGGATCCGTGCTGCTGGTCGCGGCAGGGGAGGAGATCTCCTGGGGCCAGCGCTGGTTCGGCACCGAGACACCGGCCCTGCTGGTGGACGGCAACCGGCAGGACGAGCTCAACCTCCACAACATCGACGGTCTCCAGCAGAAGGCGGTCGTCGCCCAGCTTGCCGTCGCCGGTGGCGGCGTGATGCTGGCGTGGTTCGTGCGCCGCCCGTGGGCGCGCTCCGGCCTCCCGTTCTTCGCCGGCTACCTTGCCTACCGGGCCGCACGCGGCGTCGAGGTGGTGGCCGGATGGGGGCCCTCGGGCAGGAACGCCGAGGCGGCCGAGCTCGTGCTCGCCCTCGGCCTGCTGGCCCTCACCGCTCACCTGGCCGCCGACATCGGGCGTAGCGGCGGTCGCCCGCGCCCGCCGACGGAGCCCCCGGTCGCCAGGGTGCAGCCCGCGGGCTGACGGACCCGAGCAGGCGCTCGTGGAAACGGGCGACGGATCCCGCGTCGGCGCAGTCGATGGTGACGCCGACCCAACGGATGGGGGTCATGCTCACGTCGACCGCGCGTGGCTCACGACCCCGGTGACGGGGGTACGACATGAGCGATGGGCTCACCGGAGGTGATCGACGGTCGGTACGCCGTCAGCGGGCCGCTGGGGCGCGGCGGCATGGCGGAGGTGTTCCGCGCCACCGACACCGCCACCGGCCGAGGCGTGGCCATCAAGCTGCTGCACAGGGTCGAGCCCACGAGCACCCGGCGCTTCCGGTCCGAGATCGACGTCCTGGCCCGCCTCGACCACCCCGGCGTCGTGAAGCTGCGTGGATGGGGAACCCACGATGACGTCCCGTACCTCGTGCTCGACCTCGCCGGCGGCCCGACCTTGGCCGACGAGCTCGCGGACGGCGCACTCGGCCTGGACAGGACGATCGCCGCCGGTCAGCAGGTCGCCGAGGCGCTCGTCCACGCGCACGCGCTCGGCGTCGTGCACCGGGACGTCAAGCCGTCGAACATCCTCGTCGACGGGGCGGGCCGGACCCGTCTCGCAGACTTCGGCATCGCCCGGCTGGCCGGCGGGCCGAGCCTGACGAGCACCGGCCAGGTCGTCGGCAGCGCTCCCTACCTCGCCCCGGAGCAGGTGGCGGGTGAGGACGCCGGGCCCGCGACCGACGTGTACGCGCTCGGGCTCGTGATGATCGAGTGCCTGACGGGCCGGCGGTGCTACCCGGGGGGCCAGGTCGAGGCGGCGGTCAGTCGCCTGCACCGCTCGCCGGTCGTCCCGCCCGATGCACCCGCGTGGCTCCGTGACATCCTGTCCGCCATGACGGCGAGGGAACCGGTGCGGCGGCCCACCGCGGCCGCCGTCGCCGATGCGCTGCGGCGCCGGGACGCCGATCCCGTCCTGGCCACGACCGCCCCGCACGAGTTCGAGACCGCGGAGGACGACGACCGCACCGCGCCGCTCCCGGCGGGCCCGCCACTGGCCCGCAGGCCACTGCCTGACATGCGCCGCCACGCCGCTGCGATCCTCGGTGCGGCCCTGCTGTCGGTCATCGCGCTGCTGGCGTGGGTGGAGTCCCGCGCCGACGCGCCGGCCACTCGGTCACCCGACCCGCAGGTGACCAGCACCACGGCGGCACCGGCCACCGTCGCCCCGCCGCCGCCGGAGGCGGACGACGGGGAGGGACCGGGCGCCCGGGGCAACGATCAAGGCGGCAACGGCAACGGGCGGGGCAACGGCAAAGGGCGGGGCAACGGCGGGTCGGCGGACTAGGGAACCCCGGATCAGCGCGTGAGCCGGTGGTAGTGGTCGGAGAGCTCCTTCCGGTAGGCCTCCTGCTCGCGACGGGTCTCGTCGAAGTCGGGGGCGTCCTTGATGTCGTCCTTGGTCAGGGACACGTACACCTTGCGCCCCTCGGGGTCGATCCGCTCGATCACGCCGGCGGGGATCATCCGCTTCTTGCCGAAGATCCAGAAGCCCGTGTCGACGACGACGCAGCTCGATCCGGCCTCGTAGCTTGCCTCGTCGACCTTGCCGATGTGCCCGTCGGTCGCCTCGACCTCGTAGCCGGCCAGGTCGGGCGGCAGCTGGGGTGTCGTGCCCGGCACCTCGATCTCGACGATCTGGAACGTCCACAGCTCGCTCATGGGATCTCCCTTCCCCTCGTTCGAGAGCGAGCCGGACGTGGGGAATCACGCCCGGCCCGCTCGACGGGCCCCGCCCGCATGGAGTGCGCCTTCCACCGTTCTCACGTGCCGAAACAGGGACGCTCCGAGCGTTCGGCCAGGCAAAACAGGAGCACCCGAACCCTTGCGGCCTTCCGCGACGATGACGACGACGGAGCCGCGGGCCGTCCGCCGCACGACCGCCCGACCTCCTCCGCATCATGGCGACAGGACCCGCCCGACCCATCGAAGTGCTGCTCGTCGAGGACGACGAGAACGACGTGCTCATCGCGCGCGAGGCCCTGGCGGACGCCAAGGTCCTCAACCGGCTCACCGTCATCGGTGACGGGGCGGAGGTGCTGGCCTACCTGCGCGGCGAGGGCGAGCACGCCGGTGCCGCGCGCCCCGACCTCATCCTCCTCGATCTCAACCTGCCCGGACGGGACGGCCGGCGGGTGCTGGCGGACGTCAAGTCCGATCCCGACCTGCGCCGGATCCCGGTCGTGGTGTTGACGGCCTCGGCGGCCGAGGAGGACGTGCTGCGCAGCTACGACCTCCACGCCAACGCCTACGTGACCAAGCCCGTCGACCTCCAGACCTTCGTGGAGGTGGTCCGCAGGATCGACGAGTTCTTCATATCGGTGGTGCGACTCCCGCCCACCTGAGCGGCGACCGGGCCCGAGGGCGGTTCGTCCACAAGCTGCAGCGGGCCCTGACGCCGACGTTCGCCACCTCGGACTGGTACCCGCCCGCCGTCGACTGAACGGGTCCCGCGGCCCAGCCTCTAAGGTGCCGCCATGGCTTTCCTCCGACGGGCGCTCGCCGCGGTGGGCATCGCCGGCATCATCGCCGCCGTGCTGCGGTTGCGGGGCTCCGGCGGCACGCCGCCGCAGTCGGGGGGCTGGCGCGAGCTCAGCGGGCCCGGGTTGCGGTAGCGGGCGTGCGCGTCCTCGTGTGCGGTGCGGGCGCCGTGGGAGCCCGGGCGGCTCGGCACCTGGTGGCCGACGCCGGCACCGAGACGGTCCTCGTCGACGACCCCGACCGGCGGCGCCGGACGGCGGTGGTGGCGTCGCTGGGCGACAGGGCCACCGCCGTCGACGAGCCGGACCCGGCCGCGGTCGACATCGTCGTGCTGGCGTCGCCGCCCGCCCGCCACCTGGGCGTGGCGAAGCGGGCGGTCGCGGCCGGCACGCACGTCGTGTCGGTGGCCGACAGCGTGGGGGCCGTCGAAGGCCTGCTCGACCTGCACGCCGAGGCCCGGGAGCGCAACGTGGTGGTGGCCGTCGGCGCGGGGTTCGGGCCCGGGGTGTCGTGCGTCCTGGCCCGCCACGCCGCCGGCCAGTTCGACTGCGTGGACGAGATCCACGTCGCCCACCAGGGCACCGGCGGTCCCGCCTGCGCCCGCCAGCACCACGCCGCGCTGCGGGGCGTCGGGTTCGACTGGCGGGACCACTCCTGGCGCCGCCGCCCGCCCGGCTCCGGCCGGGAGCTGTGCTTCTTCCCCGACCCCATCGGCGGGTCCGACTGCTACCGGGCCGCCCTGCCCGACGCCCTGCTACTGGTGCCGGCGTTCCCCGGCGTCGTCCGGGTCACCGCCCGGCTGGCCGCCACCCGCCGGGACCGGCTGACCGCCGGCCTGCCGATGCTGCGCCGGCCCCACGCCGAGGGCCGCATCGGCGGTCTGCGGGTCGAGGTCCGGGGGCGGCGGGGGCAGACCCGCGACACGGTCGTGTACGGGGCCGTCGACCGGCCGGCCGTGGCCGCCGGCACCGCCGCGGCCGTCACCGCACGCTGGGTCGCGTCCGGCAAGGCCCTCACCACCGGTGCCGCCGGCCTGGCCGCCCTGGTCGAACCCCTCCCGTTCCTCCACGAGCTGGCCCGGGCGGGCGTGCGGGCCGCGGTGTTCGAGGGTCTGTAGGGACCGCGAGAGATCACCCGACCACCGGGGCGGAGATCCGGTGACCGGGACCGTCGGGTCGGCGATCCTTGATCGAGGCTTAAGGAAACAGGGGTAGAACCGTGGTAGGGCGGGTCGCCCGTCCGCGGCGAGTGCGGGCGGGCGACCAGCAGCAACAACGTGCCGTCGGCGACAGCGCCAGCTGGCGCTCACGCGTCACCTCGATCGCCACGGCGCCGATCGGCAGGACGCTCGTCCTCCCACAGTCACAGGGCGGGACCAGCCGGCGCGACCGCCTCCGCCGGCTGGTCCCGCGGCGCACCCGGCCGACCACCTGAGGCGGCGTACAGGGGCACGCCCCCGGCGAGCCGTCGGGTCAGGGCACCTTGGTGTCGCCCGGGCCCGCCGGGCCCCCACCCGTCGAGCCCGCCGGCGGTCCGGCCGGCGGTCCGGCCGCCTGCGGGGGCTCGGCTGGCCGGTCGAGCGGGCCGGGACCATCGGGCCGCCCGGCGTTCAGGGGCGGACTGCCCGGTGCGATCCCGAGCGCCATGGGGGCGGGCGGGACCGGCGGGGCGGGCGTAGGCGGAGTGGGCGTAGGCGGAGTGGGCGTGGGGTGGGTGGGCGTGGGGTGGATGGGCGGGGGATGGGCCCCGCTGCCCTGGCTCCCGGGGCGTGAGTCCGACCGGGAGGGCGCCACCTCTGGCGGCGAGGAAAGCGGGGAGACGGGCGGCTCCGACGCCGGCGGCTCCGAGGCGGCGTCTCCTGGCGCCGTCAGCGGCTCCCCCTCACCGTTGTCCGGCTGCGACGCCGTGGCGCCACCGCCCTCGCCGGCACCGCCCGCCACCGGCGCATCTGGTGGAGCCTCCGGCGCCGGGGCTGGCGTCGTGGGGTCACCCACCACGGTGGCTGGTGGCGGCGCGGGGGCGCCTGCGGTCGCGCCGTGGCGGAGGCCGATGGCACCGGTGGGGGACGGATCGGCAGGGAGGCCGAACGGGGTGAAGAGGTCGACCAGCGGTTGCACGGCCTTGGCGACCGGCTCCGGCAGGTGGCCCGTGGCCCCGGCGGTGGCGATGCCGCTGGCGGCGACGGCCGCCCCGAGCGCGACCCGGGCGGCGGTGCCGAGGTGGGTCACGCCGGCGACCGCCCGGGCGGGCAGGCTACGCCGGCGCATGTGCGCGGGGACGGCCGGCGGGGCTCCCCGCAACAGGCTGGCGAGCGCGGGTGACGGCCTGGGTGCCGGCCCCGACGTCACGACCGCCACGTCCGCGGCCAAGGCCTTGAGCGGCCAGAAGTCGTCGCCGGGGTCCTGTCCCCGCACCAGCGCGTCGAGCGCCGTGTCCGCATCGCAGTGAGGATGCATGCCTGCAGGGCGATCGCCGTGGCGCGTCACAGGGGTACGCCCGCGCGCTCGATGTGGCTGGTCACGGCCGCCAACCCGCGTCGCTGGAGAGCCTTGACGGCGCCCCGCGAACGCTCGGTGGCCGCGGCGATGTCGTCGACCGTCATCCGGCCCACCAGGCGGAGCAGGAGCACGTCCCGCTGCGAGGGCGGCAGGTCGGCGCACAGCTCCCGGACCCGCCGGGTGGCGAGAAGCCGCTCGACGTCGGCCTCGACGTCGGTCACGTCCGCGGGCTCCGGCGCCTCGTGCAGGGGCTGGAGCTGCGGGCGGCGCCCTGCCGACCGGCGCTCGTCGGCCAGGCGCCTGTAGGCGATCGTGAACACCCACGACCGGAACTGCTCCTCGTCCCCCTGGAACCGGTGGAGGTTCCGCAGCACGCCCAGGAACACCTCGCTGGTGAGGTCGTCGGGCTCGGCGGCGCGCTGGAGGCGGAAGAACCCGGTGACCGCCGGTGCGAGCGTGGCGTAGATGCGTTCGAGGGCCCGGCCGTCCCCCGCCCTGGCAGCCTCGATCACGGACCCGAAGTCGTCCTGGAAGCTGCTATGTGGGTGGGGCGCCACGCAGCCCGCCTCCCGTTCCCTCGCCGTCGAGCCGATGGTAGGCGATTCCGGACCTGTGGTGGCGCCCGAACCACAGAGTGTCGCCCGGTCAGACGGTGGCGTCGTCCCGTAGCACGTAGCCCACTCCCCGCACCGTGCGGATCAGGCTGGCGGCCTCGGGGCCGAGCTGGCGGCGCAGGAGGCTGACCCGCACGACGACCAGATTCTCGTCGTAGGGCTCGTAACCCCACACCAGCTGGAGGAGCTTCGCCTTGGACAGCACCTGCCCGGCATGGCGGGCCAGCACGGCCAGCAGGACGAAGTCGGTGGGGCCGAGGTCGATGGTCGTGCCCCCGAAGGCCACCGAGTGGGCACGCTCGTCCACGGTCAGGCGGCCGATATGGCTCACGGCATGCCCGTTGCGGCCGCTTCGCCGCAGGATGGCCCGCAGGCGGGCGAGGAGCTCCTCCATCTCGTAGGGCTTGGTCACGTAGTCGTCGGCGCCGGCGTCGAAGGCGAGCAGGCGGCTGGCGGTGCGGGCCTCCCGGCTGACGAACACGAGCAGCGGATCGCTGTCAGACCGGAGGCACCGGGCGATGCCGTCGCCGACCACCCCGCCCGCAGCGACCATCTCCAGCACGACGAGGTCGGGTCGGAAGCTACGTGCCTCCACGGCCGCTTCGGCGGCGCCGGCGCACGCCGCCCGGTAGCCGCGCTCTTGGAGCGCGGCGGCGAGCATCGCCCGCGCCTCCACGTCGTCGTCGACGACCAAGATCCTCGCCGGTCCGCTCATGGCCTCTCGCGAGAGGGCGATCGCCGGAGGCGCCCCGATGGGTGCGCCGCGGTGCCGTGGGCGGGGCACACCCACCCTGTAGGGTCGTGCGCCGTGCAGCGACGACTCCTGGCCCTCGTCACGGCCCTGCTCCTGGTGGGCGCGACGGGCGCGTGCGGGGCCGACCAGGGTGGCGAGGGCGAGGCGGGGGCCGCGGCGCCGTCCGGCGGCGAGCGGGTCCCCACCAGCGGCGGTGTCCCGGCCGGGCCGGCACCCGAGGGGATCGAGGGCGTCGAGGCCTTCACGATCGCCAGCCGCAACCACACCCAGGCCTCGCTGGCCTACGACCACCTGCCGCCGGCCGGTGGCGACCACTTCCCGGTCCCCAGCACCTGCGGGTTCTACAGCGCCAACCCGCCCCCGCCCGAGCTGGTCGTACACGACCTCGAGCACGGTGCGGTGTGGGTCGCCTACCAGCCCGACCTCGACGACGCCGAGCTCGACGCGCTGCGCGAGCTGGCGGCGCAGGAGACCCAGCTCATCGCCACCCCGTTCGAGGACATGGACTCGCCGCTCACCGTGACGGCCTGGGCTCGCCAGATGCCGCTGGACAGCGTGGACGACCCCCGGCTCCGGCAGTTCATCGACACCTACCGCGACGGGCCGGCGGCGCCCGAGGCCGTCAACCCCTGCCAGGGCGTCGGCGAA
The DNA here is from genome assembly GCA_035707385.1 of Acidimicrobiales bacterium. GTDB lineage: Bacteria > Actinomycetota > Acidimicrobiia > Acidimicrobiales > VFJN01 > ZC4RG19. The sequence continues at coordinate 232 of DASSUD010000420.1, read as the reverse complement.
CCCGAGGTCCCCGCGCCCAGCGCCTGACCTTTCCGGTCGGATGGGCCAGACTTGCGCCGGTGATCGTCGACTGCGCGGTCTACACGAAGGGTGTCCGGCGCCCGGGCGAGCTCCACGTGGACGACGCCCTGGAGGCCGCCCGCAGCGATGACGACACGTTCGTGTGGATCGGCCTCCACGAGCCCACTCCCGCCGAGTTCGACGCCGTGGCCGAGGAGTTCCAGCTGCACCC
>DASSUD010000419.1:0-2722 GCA_035707385.1 Acidimicrobiales bacterium | reverse complement strand
CCGGAACGTCCCGGGGGCTGCGCCCATGCGGTCCCGCCAGTCCCGCCCGTGGAGCCGGGCCAGCAGGACGTCGTCGCCGTTGCCCCGCTGGGCCGGCACGCTCACCCACCACGGCGCCGGCCGCACGGGGTGGCGGGTGCGGCGCGCACCCCGATGCAGCTCCCAGCCGGCCTCGAGGAGGCGCAGGGCCAGGTCGGTGTCCTCCCGGTAGGCCCGGGGGAACCGCTCGTCGAAGCCGCCCACCGCCTCCAGCGCCTCCCGGCGGACCGCCATGTCGGCCGTGATCCAGCGGGCGCCGGCCAGGCCGGCCACGTTGCGCTCCCAGTCGGTGGGGCGCCGTCCCGCCGGCAGCGGCACCTCGATGCGACCCTGCACGGCCGCCACCCGGTCGGCGGCGCGGGCCACGTCCTCCTCCAGCCCCCGGACCCAGCCGAGCGGCAGGTCCACGTCGTCGTCCACGAACGCCACCCACGGCGCCGCCGTGGCCCGCCAGCCGGAGTTGCGGGCCGCCGCCGGGCCCCGCCCGCCGCCCGCCACCACGCGCACCCGCGGGTCGTCGGGCACCGGCAACGGGGGAGACGCACCCCCTGGCCGGTCGTCGACCACCACCACCGTGCTGGTGCCCGGCAGCTCACGCGCCAGCGAGCTCAGCAGGGCCGCCACCGACGGGCGGCCGACGGTGGGCACGACGACGTCGATCACGGGGCCCGCCGCAGGACGAACGGGCTCAGCACCAGCAGGTCGATGGGCCCCGAGCCGTAGCACTCCAACGCGTCGCGGGGCGTGTCCACCATGGGCCGGCCCGCGGTGTTGAAGCTGGTGTTGACGACCACCGGCACCCCAGTCCGGCGCTCGAAGGCGGCCAGCGTGGCCGCCATGAGCGGCTCGTCCGCCGGGTCCACCGTCTGGATGCGGGCGGTGCCGTCCACGTGCACGGCGGCGGGGATCCGCTCCCGCCAGCCGTCGCGCACCCGGTGGACGAACAGCATGTAGGGGCTGGGGTGGACGCCCTCGAAGATGTCGGGGGCCCGGTCGGCCAGCACCATGGGCGCCACCGGCCGGAACTCCTCCCGACCCTTGATGGCGTTCATGCGGCCCAGGTTCTCGGGGCGGCGGGGGTCGCACAGCAGGCTGCGGTGCCCGAGCGCCCGCGGCCCGTACTCGCTGCGGCCCTCGAACCAACCGACGACCGCCCCGCCGGCCAGCGCGGCCGCCACCTCCTCGGCCAGGTCGGCCGGGTCGTCGGGCCGGTGGTACGGCACCTCGGCGGCCTTGAGCGCGGCCTCGATCTCGTCCTCCCGCCAGCCCCGGCCCAGCGCCGCAGAACGGAACGGTGCGCAGCGGTCGCCCCGCCGGGTGGCGCACGCCAGCGCCGCGCCCAGTGCGGTGCCGGAGTCGCCTGCCGCGGGCTGGACCCACACGTGCTCGAACGGCCCCTCGGCCGCCAGCCGCCCGTTGGCCACGCAGTTGAGCGCCACCCCGCCGGCCAGCGTGATGGCCCGCTCCCCGGTGCGGGCGTGCAGCCAGCGGGCCAGGTCGAGCACGACCTCCTCGACCCGCGCCTGCACGGCCGCCGCCAGGTCGGCGTGGCGATCGTCCCAGCCGTCGCCCGCCCGCCGGGGTGGTACCAGCGCCCCCAGGTCGAGGCGACCGACGCGGAACCCGCCCTCGCCGTCGGCCCGGACCTGCTCGGCGAAGCCGGGCCCGAACCGCCCGGGGTCGCCGTAGCTGGCCAGGGCCATGACCTTGTACTCGTCGGACGACCGGCGGAAACCCAGGTGCTGGGTCACCTCCTCGTACAGCAGGCCCAGCGAGTGGGGCAGCGCCTGGGCCGCCAACACGTCGAGCCGGCCGTCCCGCCACCGGCCGCCCAGGTGCGAGGCCCGCTCGCCCCGCCCGTCCAGCACCAGCACCGCGGACGAGTCGTGCGGTGCGGCGATGCACGACGAGGCGGCGTGGGCGACGTGGTGGGCCACGTAGTCGACCCGGTCGGGGCCGAGGCCCGGCAGGGCCGTGGCGAGGAAGCGGGGCAACCGCCGCACGTACAGGGTGCGCAGGCCCTCCCAGCCGTCGTCGGTGACGTCCGGGCCCGCGGCGGGGGCCAGGTCCGGGTCGTAGGAGTAGGCGACGGCGTCGACGTCGGCGGGCGTGAGCCCGGCGTGGTCGAGGCACCAGCGCATGGCCTCGACCGGCAGCTCCCAGGCCGAGAACGGGACCGGCTCCTTGCCGTGCTTGCGCCGGCTGAACCGCTCCTCCTCGGCCGCGGCCACCGTCTCGCCGTCGACGACGAGCGCGGCGGCGGGGTCGTGGAACACGGCGTTGACGCCGAGGACCGTGGGCATCGCGGGGCCTCCTACCCTGTGGTTCCCGTGGCGGCCGCCTGGAGGATCCGGGTCGTCGACCGCCCGGGCACCAGCGGCACGAACACCACCTCGCCTCCCCAGCGGCGCAGCACGGCCGCCTCCGGGATCTCGCCCCCCGCGGCGTCGGCGTGGTCGGCGCCCTTCACGAACACGTGCGGGCGCAGCGCGGCCAGCGCCTCGGCCGGGGTGTCCTCCTCGAAGACCGTGACGGCGTCCACCGGGGCCAGCGCGGCCAGCACGGCCACCCGGTCCTCCACCGGGTTGACCGGCCGGTGGCGGCCCTTGAGCCGCCGGACCGACAGGTCGCCGTTGACGCACACGATCAGGCAGTCGCCCAGGCGCCGGGCCGTCTCCAGCAG
>DASSUD010000418.1:0-10011 GCA_035707385.1 Acidimicrobiales bacterium | reverse complement strand
TCGACGACCCGGGCGCCGTCGAGCACCACGATGAGGTCGGCCATGCGCACGGTCGAGAACCGGTGCGAGACCAGCAGGGTGACGCGGCCCGACTCCCGGCCGAGGCGGGCCGCGGCCGCGTACCGCTCGAACAGGGCATGCTCGGTCTCGGCGTCGAGCGCGGCGGTGGGCTCGTCCAGCACCACCACCAGCGGCTCCTCCCGCATGAACCCCCGGGCCAGCGCCAGCTTCTGCCACTGCCCGAACGACACCTCCACACCGCCCGGCCACGTGGGGCCGAGCTGGGTGTCGAGCCCCGAGGCCAGCTGGTCGACCACGTCGCCGGCACCGGCCCGGGCCACCGCGCTCCGCACGGCGCGCTCGTCGTCCAGGCGGGGCACGTCGCCCACCCCCACCGACCGGCGGGCGGCCAGCTCGAAGCGGAAGAAGTCCTGGAAGGCGCCGGACAGCCGCTCGCGCCACGCGGCGGCCGGCAGGCGCGCCAGCGGGGCGCCGTCCACCAGGATCCGCCCCTCGGTGGGCTCGTACATCTTCCCCAGCAGCTTGACCAGGGTGGTCTTGCCGGCCCCGTTCTCGCCCACCAGGGCCACCACCGACCCGGCCGGCAGGTGGACGTCGACGTCCTCCAGCACCAGCCGCTCGGTGCCGGGGTAGCGGAACGAGAGCCCCTCCACCCGGATGCCGTCCTCCAGCCGGTCGGGGACCGGGAGGTCGGCGCCGGCGGCGGACGCGGCGGCGTAGTCCTCCAGCCAGGCCAGGCGGCGGGAGCCGTCCAGCCAGATGCCCCGCAGGAACCCGATCTCGCCGACGGTGGCGCCGACGTAGCTCGACAGCCGGGCCCCGGCCGCCAGCACCAGCAGCACCTGCCCGGCGGGGGCGTCGAGCACCGACGCCACGTACACGACCGCGCCCACGTAGGCCAGGCCGAACACCGCCCAGGCTGCCGAGTGCCAGGCGGCGCTGGACCACCGGACGGCCGCGATCGGCCGGTGCCACCGCTCCCACTCGGTGCGCCGCAGCCGGGCCAGCGCGGGTCCCGTGCCCGTCACCCGCAGCTCCTTGCCCGGCGCGGCCGTGGTGGTGGTGACGTAGAGGTGGCGGGCCAGGCGGCTGTGGGGCGCGCCCCGCTCCTCGACGACCCGCTCGACGCCCGGCCGCCACGCGGAGGTGAGCACGGTGGGCAGCGCGAACAGCGCCAGCAGCAGGAGCACCGGGTCGATGGCGACCAGCAGGCCGATCGTCACCACCAGCCGCAGGATCCACCCGCACACGGTGAACAGGGACATGAACAGGTGGTCGAGGACGAAGACCTGCTCGCGCAGCACCGACAGCCGGTCGAGGTACTCGGGCCGCTCCTGGTGCTCGATGGTGGCCACCGACGCCTGCAGCCGGGCCACGTGGGCCTCCAGCGCCACGGTGACCTTGTCGCGGAAGCGCCGCTGGGTGCGGGTGCTCACGATGCGCAGGAACCAGGTGGCGGTGGCGGACAGGGCCAGCCCGACCGCCGCCGTCAGCATGAGGGTGTCGTCGCCCTCCACCAGGCCCTTGCCCAGCAGGGCCAGCCACAGCGCCAGCAGTGCGTCGGGCAGGGCGGCCAGCAGCGACAGCCCGAACGACACCACCAGCAGGGCCGGCTCGGACCGGTAGCCGAGCTTGGTCATCCGCCACATGGCCGCCAGGGCCGGCGGGAGGTCGTCGTGCCGCGGGGTGCCGTCAGGTGAGGACGTCATAGCTCACCCCTTCCTCCTCGTCTCCCGCGCCCTCGCCGAACCGGCTGGCCTGGAGCTCGAACATCGTGCGGTAGCGGCCGCCTCGGGCCATAAGCTCGTCGTGACTGCCCAGCTCGACGACCCGGCCGGCCTCCAGCACGCAGATGCGGTCGGCGTGGCGCACGGTGGAGAACCGGTGGGAGACCAGGATCGTCGTGCAGTCCCGGGTGGCGGCCAGGATCCGCTCGAAGATCTCGGCTTCGCCCCGCACGTCGAGCTGGGCCGTCGGCTCGTCGAGGACGACGATCCCGGCGCCCTGGCGCACGGCGCACAGGGCACGGGCCAGCGCCACCCGCTGCCACTGGCCGCCCGACAGGTCGGTGCCACCGGCGTAGCCCTTGGCCAGTGGCGTGTCGAGGTCGGCCAGCCCGGCCGCGCCGGCGTCGGCCAGGGCGGCCAGGATGACCTCGTCCGGGGCGCCCCCGGGGGCCACGTTGTCGCGCAGCGGCAGCTCGAGGCGCACGAAGTCCTGGAACACGGCGGTGACCCGGGTGCGCCAGGCGTCGACGTCGAGCTGGCGGAGGTCGACGCCGTCGACCAGCACCGCGCCGCCCTGGGGGTCGTGCAGCCGGCACAGCAGCTTGGCGAGGGTGGTCTTGCCCGCCCCGTTCTGCCCCACGATGGCCAGCGACTCGCCGGCGGGGATGGTGAGGTCGAAGCCGTCGAGCACCGGCCGGGTGCCGCTCTCGTAGGCGAAGGTCAGGTCGCGGAAGCGGACCTCGGACGCCGGCATCCCGGTGGCCGGCCGGTCGCCGGGGCGCAGCGCGCCCCGGGGCGCCATGGCCTCCCGCAGCCGGAGCACCGCTGCCACCGCCGCCGACGCCCCGTCGAGGGCCCAGTTGAGCCCGCCGAAGGCGATCATGCTGGTGCCCACGGCGACCTGGGCGAACACGACGGCGCGGTCGAGGTCGAGCCGTCCGCCGGCGGCGGCGTCGGCCAGCGACCAGAACACCACGAGGTTGGCGGCGGTCACCACCACGACGCACAGGGCCAGCGGGCGCTCCCGCAGCCGGGTGGCCCGGTGCTGGAGGTCGTAGAGCAGGCGGCGGCGGGCCACGAACCGCTCGATCGTCCAGCCCGCCAGGCCGAACAGGCGCAGCTCCTTGGCGGCCGGCGGGTCGACCGCGAGACGGTAGGCGTAGTCGGCGTCCCGCTGGGCCCGCCGCACCTCGTCGGTGTTGCGGTCCTGCCAGACGGAGCTCTCACGCAGCCACCAGTGGGTCGACAGCCAGGCCCCGCCGAGCACCAGCGGCGCCCACCAGGCGTAGCCGAAGAGGACGATCGCCGACGACACCCCCGCCAGCAGCTCGACCAGCCCCGAGGCGATGAAGTCCATGCTGATCGACATCGGGGGACCGGCCATGCCCATGTCGAAGTCGCGGGCCATGGCGAGGTCGTCGGCCAGGTCGGGGTCCTCGAGGTGGGCGATGCCCGGCGGCTCGACGCAGGCCTCGGTCATGCGGTCGTACAGCCACGCCGACACCCGGTCGCCGAGGTTGGCGCCGATGGCCTGGTGCAGCGGGGACAGCACCTGGCCGGCCACGAAGACGACCCCGACGAAGGCCAGCGGGGCGGCCAGGTCGTGGCCCTGCTGGACGGCGCCCACCAGGACGCCCATGGCCACCGCGAACGCGGCGGGGACCAGCCCCAGCGCCACGAGGACGGCCCACCAGGCGACGGCGAGCCTGGCGTCGGCGCGGGGCAGCACCGCGAAGAACTGCCATTCCTTCCGGTCGCGCAGTCGACGGAGCATCAGCTCTCCTCCGAGGGGACTTGGTTGCTGTCAGTTCGCACCGTGTCGACCGGGAGGAGCCTCGCGACGGCGGCAGGGCCGCGGGGTGGTGGTGTCCGTAGTTTCTAGCCTGGATCGCGCCATGCGGAGGACCCGTACGGCCGCGGTGTGACAATTCGTTTCCCAAACTAACTATCTGCCGATATTCTGGCCGCGCCATGTCCCTCCCCGCCCCCACGCCCCACCAGACCGGCACCGACATCGCCGCCGTGGCCGCCCACCTGCGGGTCAACGTCACCCGGCTGGCGCGGCTGCTGCGCCGCCTCGGCGACACCGGCCTGTCCCCCAGCCAGATCTCCGCCCTCACCTCCGTCGAGCGCCACGGCCCCCTCACGCTCGGCGCCCTGGCCGACCACGAGCGGGTCGCCCCGCCCAGCGTCACCAAGGTCGTCGCCAAGCTCGAGGAGCTCGGCCTGGTCGAGCGCAAGGGCGACGCCGCCGACCGCCGCGTCGCCCGGGTCACCGTCACCCCCGCCGGCACCGCCCTCCTGGCCCACGTCCGCCAGCGCAAGGACGTGTGGCTGGCCACCCGCCTCGGCGCGCTCGACGACGACCAGCGGGCCCGGCTGGCCGCCGCCCTCGACGTCATCGACGCCCTGGTGGCCCAGGACCCCGCGGCGGGGGACCGGTGAGGTCGGTTCGCGCCGCCGCCCAGGACACCTTCCGGTCGCTGCGGTACCGCAACTTCCGGCTGTTCTTCTACGGCCAGCTGGTCTCCCAGGTCGGCAACTGGATGACGCTGGTCGCCCAGACCCTGTTCGTCCTCCGGATCACCGACAGCGGCATCGCCCTCGGCGTGCTGGCCGCCGCCCAGTTCGGCCCCATCCTGCTGCTCGGCCCGTGGGCCGGTCTGGTGGCCGACCGGTCCGACAAGCGCCGCCTGTTGCTCGTTGTGCAGACGCTGGCCATGCTCCAGTCGTTCGCGCTGGCGGCTCTCGCCTTCTCCGGCGAACCGCCCGTGGGCGCCGTCTACGCGGTGGCGTTCCTCGGCGGGATCACGATGGCGTTCGACAACCCGGCCCGCCGCAGCTTCGTGGTCGAGATGGTCCCGACCGACGACATCAACAACGCGGTCAGCCTCAACAGCGCCCTCATGACCTCGTCCCGGGTGGTGGGGCCGGCGCTGGCCGGCCTGGCCGTGACGACCGTGGGCTTCGGTTGGGCGTTCCTCGGCGACGGCCTGTCGTACCTGGCGGTCCTGGCCGGCCTGTGGATGATGCGAAGCGACGAGCTGCGGCCCGCGCCCGTCACCCCCAAGGCCCGCGGGCAAGTGCGGGCCGGGCTGCGCTACGTGCGCCGCGAGCCCGTGCTGTTCGTGCCCATGGTGATGATGGCGGTCGTCGGCACCCTGTCGTACAACTTCCCGACGGTCTTCCCCCTGTTCGTCATCCGTGACCTGGGCGGGACCGACTCCACCTTCACGCTGCTGTTCTCGGTGGTGAGCATCGGGTCGGTGGTCGGTGCGCTGGTCACCGCCCGCCACGCCGAGGCCACCGTGCGCCGCGTGTGCACGGCCTCGCTCGCCTACGGCGCCAGCATGGCCGTGATGGCGCTCGCGCCCAACGTCCCCGCCGCGCTCGCGGTCGGGGTCGTGCTCGGGCTCAGCTCGATCTCGTTCCTCGTGTCGTCGACCGCCATCGTCCAGACCCGGGCCGCGCCCGAGATGCGGGGGCGGGTCCTGGCCCTGCAGGCCATGCTGTTCCTGGGCAGCACGCCCGTGGGCGGACCGATCGTGGGCTGGGTGTCCGAGCAGTTCGGTGCCCGCTACGCCATCGTCCTCGGGGCCGTGGCCGCCCTCGGCGCCGGGCTATGGGGCCTCGCCGCCACCCGCGGGGTCGGCGAGCGACGCGGCCAGGACCTCGGCGACCTCGGGCTTGAGCACGAACAGCTCGACCGCGATGCCGTCGGGGGCCCGGAAGTTGAGGTGATGCCCGAGGTCGCTCTCCTCGACCGGCGAGTACGGCACCCCGTGGGCGGCCAGGTGGTCGGCCCAGGTGGCGAGCGCGGCGGGATCGGCCACGGCCAGCGCCAGGTGGTCGAGCCCGGGCCGGGTCTCGTCGAACGCCCCGCTCGCCGTCCCGTCATGGTCCCGGATGCCGAGGGGCACCAGCGAGCCGGGGTGGATCAGCAGGCGGAAGCCGGGCTGGTCCGCCACCATCCGGAAGCCCATCACCTCCGTCCAGAACGTGGTGGCGGCGCCGAGGTCGGGGACGGTCAGGCCGAGGTGCGAGAAGCCGGTGATGTCGGGCATGGCGCCAGCGTGCCAGACGGGCGGGCGCCCGGCGGGGGGTAGGTTGGCCGCCATGGATCGGGTGGTGGCGGCACTGGAGGACCAGCAGGTCGAGCTGACCCACCTGGTGGCGGGCCTGGACGAGGCGGGATGGCAGGCACCGTCCCGCTGTGAGGGCTGGTCCGTCGCCGACGTGCTGCTGCACCTGGCCCAGACGAACGAGATGGCGCTGGCCAGCCTGGAGCACCGCCTGCCCGCCTTCCTGGACGCGGCCTACGCCGGGCTGCCGCCCGGGTCCTCGGTCGACGAGGGCGCCGCGCTGCTGGTGGACCGCGAGCGGGGCGCGCCCCCGGCCGAGGTGCTCGCCCGCTGGCAGGGCGGGGCCGCCGCCCTGCTGGCCGCGTTCGAGGCCGCCGACCTGCGGGAGCGTGTCACGTGGGTGGCGGGCGACCTGACGGCCCGGACCCTGGCCACCACCCGCCTCGCCGAGACGTGGATCCACACCGGCGACATCGCCGCCGGCCTCGGCGTCGAGCTGGTGCCCACCGACCGGCTGTGGCACGTGGCCCGGCTGGCCTGGCGCACGCTGCCCTACGCCTTCGCCCAGGCCGGGCGCGCGCTCAGCGGGCCGGTCCGGTTCGAGCTGCGGGCCCCCAGCGGCGACACCTGGGTGTTCTCGGGCGACGACGAGCCGCTGACCACCCTGTCCGGCGACGCCGCGGAGCTGTGCCTGGTGGCGGGCCGGCGGCTGGTCGGGGCCGAGTCCCGGCTGCGGGCCGAGGGCCCGGACGCCGACGCGGTGCTGGACCTGGTCCGCACCTTCGCCTGACCGGCGCGCACGCGCGATTTGGCGGCTCTCACGTCGCGATGGCGACGTACACGCCGCCAAATCGCCTGGAGCTCCCGCCCGCCGCCGCTACGTGGCCAGCACCCAGGCGACCTCGGTCTCGAGCCGGGACTCGTCCTCGTGCCAGTCGCCGTAGACCTCCCAACGGACCCCGGTCACCCCGTAACCGTTGTCGGCACACCAGGAGTGGACCGCCTGGTGGGCGTCGGCCAGGTGCTCGTAGGAGCCCCGGTGCACGGTGCGGGCCACCGTCGCACCGGGCAGCACCGATGCCGTCACCCGCCCGGCGTCGTCGAACGCCTGCGTGACGATGACGCCCACCTCGGCGTGGGGGACGCCGTCCTTGTACAGGATCACGTTGTGGCCGTCGGAGCGCAGGCCCTCCTGGCCGTCGTCGCGGAGGAACGCCCACACGTCGTCGAAGGCCGCGCCGGCCTCCGCCGGCAGGTCCGGCCAGGTGGTCGCCAGCGCCACCACCGCCGTCGGCTGCTCGGCGGTCTCGGCCACCTCGATGTCGTAGCCCATGGGCGGACGAGGTTAGACCTGGACCTCGCTCTTGGTCCTGCCCTTGGACGCCCAGTAGCTGTCGGTGCGGCCCAGCCGGAAGCGCTCGGGCTTGTCGTCGTCGGTGAGCACGTCGGTCTCCAGCCACAGCCGCTTGAGGTGGCGGACCCTGCCGGCGGCCCGGTCGTCCCGGTAGCCGTCCCGGGCGTGCAGCACGTGGTAGTTGTTCACGAACTGCATGTCGCCCGCCCGCATCCCCATGGCCACCCGGTACTGGGGGTCGGCGCACAGGGCGTCGACCCGGTCGAGGGCGGCCCGGGCCCGCTCGGACGGGCGGGGGGCGTCGGGGTGGCGCCGTGACGACTCGATGTAGGGCCGGATGTAGCGGACGAAGAGCCGGTCCCCGCGCCGGGTGAAGACGGGCATCGTGTACCAGGACCGGGACCCGGGGGCGTGCTCGCCCCGCAGGTCGTACGGGTACGGCTCGTACAGCTCGGCGGCCAGGTCGGGGTCGTCCCGCACCAGGTCGTTGTGGATGGTCACCGCGTTGGCGACCAGGCTGTCGCCCCCGCCGGCCCCGGCGTCGAGGCAGAACAGCCCGACCAGGTCGGAACCGTCGGAGTGGAACGGCAGCGGGACCCCGCCCAGCTCGTTGCCGCGGGCGGTCGGGTCGTCGACGGCGCGGCCCTGGTCGGTCACGTCGCCCAGCAGGTGGCCCTTGGCGTTCTGCGGCCAGGGGTGCCCGAGGTGCATGCCGACGCCCCAGTAGACGGCCGAGGCCCGGTCCTTGCCGTAGCGCTCGACCGGCACGCCGCGGATGAGCACCATGCCGAGGCCGTTGACCAGGTCGTCGGTGATGCGGGCCAGCTCCGGGCCGAGCGTGGGCAGGGGGAACAGCTCGCGGGTGATGTCGAGGACGTCGTCGACCCGGCTCTCGGCGTGGGCGAGCGCGGCGTCCAGCTCGGCCACGTGGTCGTCGGTGAGGTGGAAGACGTAGCGCTCGCCCACCTCGCCGGCGCGCCACTCGCAGCGCTCCTCCAGCGGGGCCGGGGTGGTGGTGGTCATCGGGCTCCTCCGGTGGGGGCGTGCTGGGGGCCGCGCACGAGGCGACCGGGCAGCGGGCCGGCGGCCTCGCCGTTCTCGTAGGTGACCTGGCCGGCGGCGACGGTGGCCACGTAGCCCTCGGCCTGCTGGACCAGGCGGCGGCCCCCGGCCGGCAGGTCGTGGCGCATCTCCGGGCGCCGGGCCACCAGGGCGTCGAAGTCGATGACGTTGACGTCGGCCCGGTAGCCGGGGGCGAGCACGCCCCGGTCCGCCAGCCCGACCGTGCGGGCCGTGTCGCGGGTGTGCTGGCGGACCAGGTACGGCAGGTCGAGCCGGCCGCGGTCGCGGTCCCGGCCCCACAGCGCCAGCAGGGTGGTGGGGAAGGAGGCGTCGCAGATCGTGCCGAGGTGGGCGCCGCCGTCGCCCAGCCCGGGCACGGTGTGGGGGTGGGCCAGCATCTCGCCGGCGGCGTCGAGGTTGCCGTCGGCGTAGTTGAGCAGCGGCACGTAGAAGAACGCCCGGCCGCCGTCGGAGACCATGTGGTCGTAGGCCAGCTCGATGGGGTCGGCGCCCTCCCGCTCGGCCCTGCCGGCGAGCGAGGTGGCGGGGTCGGGCTCGTAGTCCGGCGGGTCGCCCAGCTCGTACATGGCGTCGAACCCGTCGAGCAGGCGGCCACGGCGCCGGTCCTCGTCCCGCTTGGCCCTGGCCGCGCCGATCACCCGCTCCCGGAACCCGGGGTCGGACAGCGCCGCCACCTGCTCGTCGAGGCCGAGCCCAGCGATCTCCTGGTACACCGGGTTGGTGAGGAAGGGGTGCAGGGTGCACTGCAGGCCGAACAGGAGGCCGACGGCCCGGGGGGCCACCTGGGCGGCCATGGGCACGCCCGCGGCGTTGGCCTCGCTGAGCAGCTCCAGCTGGCGGCGCCAGCCGTCCCCCCGGGTCTGCACCAGGGTGAACGACAGCGGCCGGCCCGACTCGGCGGCCATGCGCCGGAAGATGGCGAACTCGGCGTCGACGTCGCCGAAGTCGGACACGACCTGGAGGACGCCCTGGCCGGTGGCGCCGATGGCGGTGGCGATGCCGACCAGCTCGTCGGCCCCGGCGGTGAGGGTGGGGGTGGGCTCGCCCCGGCTGGTCCGGTGGTTGAGCGTGCGGGAGGTCGTGAAGCCGAGCGCCCCGGCCGCCACGCCCTCGGCCGCCAGCCGGGCCATCTCGGCGATGTCCTCCGGCGTGGCGGCCTCCCGGGCGGCGCCCCGCTCGCCCATGACGTGGAGGCGCAGCGCCCCGTGGGGGACCTGGAGGGCCACGTCCACGTCGAAGGACCGGCGGCCGATGACGTCCATGAACTCGGGGAACGACCGCCAGTTCCACTCCAGCCCCTCGGCCAGCACGACGCCGGGGATGTCCTCGACGCCCTCCATGAGCTCGATGAGCCGGGCGTGGTCCTGGGGGTGGACGGGGGCGAAGCCGACGCCGCAGTTGCCAGCGACGACGGTGGTGACGCCGTGCCACGACGAGGGGATCATGCGCTCGCCCCATGACGCCTGGCCGTCGTAGTGGGCGTGGATGTCGACGAAGCCGGGGGTGACCAGCAGGCCGTCGGCGTCGATGGTGCGGTCGGCGCGGCCCTCGACGCGGCCGACCTCGGTGACGACGCCCTGGCGGACGGCGACGTCGGCGGTGCGGGCCGGTCCACCGGTCCCGTCGAGGACGGTCCCGCCGCGGATGACCAGGTCGTGTTCGCTCATCGTGCTCCTCAGGATCGCAACGACGGAAGCAGTTCGGTGGTGATCAGGGTGGAGGCGGTGCGGGCGTCGGCGCGGTC
>DASSUD010000417.1:0-3592 GCA_035707385.1 Acidimicrobiales bacterium | reverse complement strand
AGCGCCATGCTCCTCGAGGGCGCCACGCTCGACTACAAGGACGGCCTCCAGGGCGCCGGCTTCGCCATCGACAACCCCAACGCTCAGCGCACCTGCGGGTGCGGCCAGAGCTTCAGCTGAGGTAGGTCGAGGCTCCCCCCGGGGGCGGGGACCGACCGACGTGCCATCGGCTGGGGATGGAGGGGACGAGACTCCCCCGCGCCCGCCGAGACGCGCCGGCCGCTCCGACCCCTACGGCCCGGAGCGGCGCAGCGACGCTCGCATCCGGGGTGACGCGTACCGGAGCGGCGGCGGGACTGGCGCGTCCCATGCCGCGCACCCGCCCGACGGGTACCGGACCTACCAGCAGGGCCCCGACGACCCCTGGTCGCACGGCTACCCCACCGGTGAGGACGGCGCCGGCGGCAGCCGACCACCACCACCCGGGTACCCGGGCTTCGAGCCCTCGGCCCGCCCGGGGGAGGCCGGCGCCGGCGGCTGGTACGGGCCGCAGCACCCGGACGACTCGGCCTACGGGCGCGAGCCCGGCGGCGCCGCGGCCCAGCGCCGGCGCCAGCGGGCGCAGCAGGACGACCGCGACGCCGAGCATCCGGCCCCTCCCGGTCCCCGCCTGGCCACGCCCTTCGGCCAGCCCCTGCCCCGCCGGGCCAGCGGGCCCGCCCACCTGACGCCACGCCACGACCGGCGCCGGCTGGTCGTCCTGCTGCTCATGGCCCTGCTGCTCGTGGCGGGGGCGGTCGGCGTCCAGCAACTCGTGCTCGCAGACGACGACCCGGCCGATCCCGCGGCGGCTCCGGCGGGCACCACCGCACCGCCGGGGACCGAGGCGCCACCCACCACACCCCCGCCGCCGCAGGGCCCGGCGTCGGGCTTCGCCATCCCGGGCCTGCTCACCTTCCGGGGCAGCGCCACTCGCAGCTACTACGGCGAGGGGCCGGTGCCCACCGACCCGAAGGTCCTGTGGAGCTACCCGGGCGCGTCGGGCGGCATGTGCTCCGACTCCACCGTCGGCGAGGAGACCCGGCAGTGGTGCGGCAGCGGCTGGACCGGCCAGCCCGCCGTGTTCGACCGGGACGGCCGGACCTGGGTCGTGTTCGGCGCCTACGACCGCAAGGTCCACTTCGTCGACTACGACACCGGCGAGGACATCATCCCCCCGTTCACCACGGGCGACATCATCAAGGGCTCGGTCACCGTCGACCCGGACGGGATGCCCCTCGTCTACTCCGGCAGCCGGGACGACAAGCTCCACGTCATCGCCTTCGACCGGCCGGAGCCGACCGAGCTGTGGAGCCTCGACGCCGAGGCCGTCAGTCCGACCATGTGGAACAACGACTGGGACGGCTCGCCACTCGTCATCGGCGACTACCTGTACGAGGGGGGCGAGAACTCCCAGTTCCACGTGGTCAAGCTCAACCGGACGCTCAACCCCGACGGGCTCGTCCAGGTCGACCCCGAGCTGGTCTTCAACGCCCCCGGCTGGGACGAGGAGCTGCTGGGCGCGCTGAACACCCGCAACAACGACGTGTCGATCGAGAACTCGGTGGCCTACGTCGACGGGGTCGTGTACTTCGCCAACTCCGGCGGCCTGGTGCAGGGCTGGGACGTCTCGGGGCTCTCGGACGGCGTGACGCCCACGAGGGTGTTCCGGTTCTGGACCGGTGACGACGTGGACGCGTCCGTCGTGGTCGACGACGAGGGCTTCCTCTACGTCGGGGTGGAGAACGAGCGGGGCAACGCCCGGGCCGCCGAGGTCGGCCAGCTGGTGAAGCTCGACCCCCGCCGGCCGGACGACCCGGTGGTGTGGTCGGTCAAGGACCCCGGCGGCTTCTGGACGACCCCCGCGCTCCACGACGACGTCGTGATCGCAGCCGCCGACGGCGGCACCGTGTACGCCGTCGACCGCCAGACCGGCGCGGTGCGCTGGACCTTCCCGCTGCCCCCGCCCACCTGGCAGTCGGCGGTGATCGTCGACGACACGCTGATCCAGGGCGACTGCGAGGGCGGCCTCCACGCCTACGACGTGTCCGACACCACCGTCGCCCCACCCAAGCTGTGGTCGGTGTCGTTGGAGGGCTGCATCGAGTCGACGCCGGCGGTGTGGAAGGGCCGGGTGTTCGTGGGCGCCCGGGGCGGGCGCTTCTACGCCATCGGGGACGCCTGAGCGACCGCCCTATCCTCGGCGCGTGCCCCCCATCGCGCTCGTGGTCGACGGCGAGCAGGTCGAGGTGCCCGACGACGGGTCCACCCTGCTGACGGTCCTGCGTGAGCGGCTGGGCGTGCGATCGGTCAAGGACGGCTGCAGCCCCCAGGGCCAGTGCGGGTGCTGCACGGTGCTGGTGGACGGGGCGCCGCGGGTGGCGTGCGTGACCCCGGTCCGCCGGGTCAGGGGACGGTCGGTGACCACCCTCGACGGGCTCGACCCCGCCGAGCGGCAGTCCTGGGCCGAGGCGTTCTGCGCCACCGGGGCCAGCCAGTGCGGCTTCTGCACGCCCGGGATCGTGATGCGGCTGGCCGGCCTGTCCTCCCGGTCCGGACCGGACGCCGGCCGGGCCGCGGTCGAGCAGGCCCTGCTGGCGCACCTGTGCCGGTGCACCGGCTGGCGCACGATCCTCGACGCCTGGGACGCCCACGGCACCGGCGGGACCGGCGTCGCTGGGCGGGACCTGGCCGCCGCGTCCGAGCGGGCCACGATCGAGGGCGCCTCGGCCCAGCACGTGGCGCCGGACGTGGCGCTGGGCCACGGCGGGTTCGCCGACGACGGCGCCCCGGCGGGCGCGCTGGTGGCCGTCCCCGCCAGCGGCGGCGGGTGGGCGGTGGGCGAGACCCTGGACGAGGCCCGGGCCGCGGCCGGCAAGGTCCAGGGCCGGCGGACCACCGCCGAGCGCCGCCACCCGCTGGAGCTGCCACCGGGCGACTGGGCGGCGACGCTGCGCACGACCTGGGTCGAGCCCGCCTACCTGGAGCTGGACGCAGCCTGGTGCGCCCCCGGCGGCGAGCCGGCGACGCCGCTGGCCAACGGCGGGGCCTTCGGCGGCAAGCGGGCCTCGGTGGTCACCGGCGCCGCCCGCGAGCTGGCCGACGACCACGGCCGCCCGGTGCGGGTGCTGCTGGCCCGGGAGGACGCGGTCCGCCTCGGGCCCAAGCGCCCGCCGGTGGCGGGCGGCATCCTGCCCGACGGCACCGGGGTCCTGCGGGTGGTGGCCACGCCCGGCGTCGAGGACGCGGTGGCCGCCCTCTCCCCCGGCCTGCGGATCGAGCAGGTCGCCGGGGTCCCCGGACCGCCCACGTCGGTCGACCTGCGGGCCGCGGGTTGGGCCGAGGCCGTTCTCCTCCTGGCGGCCGTCGCCCGGACCGGCGATCCCGGTCCCGGTCCCGGTCCCGTGACGGTGCACCCGGGGGGCGGTCCGCCCCGGGCCACGGTGACGGTGCGCTCACCCGCCGGCGCCGAGGCCACCGCCGAGGTCGTGGTGGGCGACGGCGCCGCCGTCCATGTGCGGGTGGCGTGTGGGGCGCCCCTCGACGAGGTCGTGCTGCGGTCGTACTGCGTCGGCGCGGCGCACATGGCGCTCGGCTGGGTATGCAGCGAGGG
>DASSUD010000416.1:0-7555 GCA_035707385.1 Acidimicrobiales bacterium | reverse complement strand
CCGCGGCATCGGCATCGGCCACAAGCTGCAGGCCTACCGCCTGCAGGAGCAGGGGCACGACACCGTGGACGCCAACCTCAAGCTGGGCCTGCCGGTCGACAGCCGCGAGTACGGCATCGGGGCCCAGATCCTGGTCGACCTCGGCATCACCACCATGCGGATGCTGACCAACAACCCGGCCAAGAAGGGCGGGCTCGCCGGCTTCGGCATCACGATCACCGAGCGGGTCCCGCTCCAGATCGCACCCAACCCGGAGAACCTGGCCTACCTGCGCACCAAGCGCGAGCGCATGGGCCACCTGCTGGAGGGACTCGACGATGTGCTGTGAGGGCGGACGTGGCTGAGGGGACCGACCGGGCGCAGGTGCCCGAGGGGCTCGACGGCACCGGCCTGCGGGTCGGGGTGGTGCGGGCCCGCTGGAACGCCCGGGTGGTCGAGCGGCTGGCCGAGGGCGTCGAGCGCGGGCTCAAGGCGCTGGGCGTCGTGGCCGACGACATCGTCGAGGTGTCGGTGCCGGGGTCGTTCGAGATCCCGTTCGGGGCCCGGGCGCTGGCGGTGTCCGGCGAGGTCGACGCCGTCGTCTGCATCGGCGCGGTGATCCGGGGCGAGACCACCCACTACGACATCGTGGCGGGGGAGTGCGCCCGGGGCGTCCAGGACGTGCAGCTCACGACCGGCGTCCCCGTCGCCTTCGGGGTGCTGACGACCGAGGACGAGCGCCAGGCGCTGGCCCGGTCCGAGGGGCCGGGCGGCCACAACGTGGGCGAGGAGGCCGCCACCGTGGCCGTGGAGATGGCCCGCATCGCGCAGCGCCACACGGCGAAGCCCGGCTGAGCGCCCGGCAACCGGTTGCCGCATCCAGGGTGCGGCCGCCTACCCTCGACGCGTGCTCAAGCTCGTGCTCCCCAAGGGCTCGCTCGAACGGGCGACCCTCGACCTCTTCGAGGCGGCCGACCTGGCGGTCAACCGGTCGTCCACCGTCGAGTACAAGGCGTCGATCGACGACCCCCGCATCGACGAGGTCCGCATCCTGCGGCCCCAGGAGATCCCGCGCTACGTGGCCGACGGGCTGTTCGACCTCGGCATCACCGGGCGCGATTGGGTGGAGGAGACGGGCGCCGAGGTGGTGTCGCTCGGCCAGATGCACTACTCCAAGAACACCGCCCGGCCCATCCGCATGGTGGTGGCGGTCCCCCAGGACAGCCCGATCGCCCGGGTGGAGGATCTGCCCCAGGGCGTGCGGGTGTCGACCGAGTACCCCGAGTCCACGCGGCGCTACTTCGAGAAGAAGGGCATCGAGGCCGACATCCGGCTCAGCTACGGGGCCACCGAGGCCAAGGTCCCCGACATCGTCGACTGCATCGTCGAGATCACCGAGACCGGGCGGGCCCTGCGGGCGGCCGGGCTCAAGATCGTCGCCGAGATCCTGCAGAGCTACACCGAGCTGGTGGCCAACCCGGCGTCCCACGCCGACGAGGCCAAGCGCAAGGCCATGGAGCAGGTCAAGGTCCTGCTCGACGGGGCGCTGGAGGCCCGGGGCAAGGTGCTGGTCAAGCTCAACGTGGGCCGCGGCGACCTCGACCGGGTGATCGCCCTGGTGCCGTCGATGAAGGCGCCGACCGTGTCCGAGCTGTTCGGCCAGGGGGGCTACGCGGTCGAGACCGTCGTGGCCAAATCCGAGATCAACACGCTGATCCCGGCGCTCAAGGACGCCGGCGCGTCGGACATCATCGAGCTGCCGCTGTCGAAGATCGTCCACTGACCGTGGTCCGGCCCTTCGCCGAGGCCACTGGTGTGGTGGCCGCCTTCGACGAGGCGCGCGGCCTCGGGACCATCCTGGCGGAGGGGGGCGACGAGGTGCCGTTCCACTGCACCGCCATCGCCGACGGCACCCGCACCATCCCGGTGGGCAGGGCCGTGCGCTTCACGGTGGTGGCCGGCCACCTCGGCCGGTGGGAGGCCGACGGCATCGCTCCCCGCTGACGGCGGCTCAGCCCCCGTCGATGGCGGCGAGCAGGGCGCGGGCGTAGCGCTCGCCCCCCGCCGCGGTGAGGTGGATGCCGTCCTCCTCGCGGAGCTGCACGGTGCCGTCGGGCCCGCACGCCTCCGCCTCCCACGACTCGCAGGGCAGGGAGGCGTGGAACGCCCCGTCCGGCGCGAGCACCGGGGTCACGTCGACGACCTCGGTCCGGGGGTGCTCGTCGGCGTAACGGTCGTACATGGCGCGCATGGCGACGGCGTTCACCTCGTACTGGGCGTCGCGGATCGGCGGTGGCGGCACCACGTACACCCGGGTGGCGGGGGAGACGGCGAGGAACTCGCCGACCAGGCTGTCGAAGTCCACCTCGTACTCCTGCGCGGTCTGCTCGGGCGACGGGGCCGGGCCGCGCTCCATGCACGGCGTGATGTCGTTGCCGGCGAAGGAGACGATCAGCGTGTCCGGCTGGCGTTCGGCGTAGGCGGCGAGCTCGTCGCCGTGATCGCACGCCGCGGTGCCGCCGAACGCGGAGACCTCGACCGTCATGCCGTCCGCCTCGGCGTGGGCGCGGAACTGGTCCCGCGACTGCTCGACGAACGAGTCGCCGACGATGGCGACGTCGAGCCGCGGCTCGCCGGTGCCCGACCCGGCGTCGCCGGCGCGCACGACCGCGAAGCCGACGGCGGCGAGGCCGGCGAGGCCCGCGGCGATCCACGCCAGGGCGCCACGGCGGCCGGAACGGAGCCGGGGTCTCACGGGCGGGCCGTGCTCAGGTGCCGGCGTCGGGGGCGGGCCCGCCGGCGGCGCGGGCGGCCTCGACGAACGCGAGCTGGGCCTGGTGCAGGGCGCTGCGCAGCGGGGTCTCGGCTTCCCCGAGCCGGGGCCCGAGCCGATCGACGACCGCCGCCAGGGCGTCGATCGCCACCCGGGCGTCGTCGGCGCGGGGCGGCGACTGCGACAGGTACAGGCCGGCGACGTCGAAGAACTGCAGGGCGTGCTGGGCGACGACCATCCCCGCCGGCAGGCCCAGCAGCTGGCGCCGGGCCTCGTCCAGCTGGCGGGCGTACTCCTCGGCCGCGGCGCGCTCCTCGGGGGACAGCTCGGCCTCGTCGGCGACCGGGCCGCCGCCGGCGGCGCCGGCGGTCGAAGGCGGGGGCTCGGCGGGCTCCCGCGGCGTCGGGCGGTCCACGGGGTGCTCCCCCGAAGGTGTCCACAGGCTCATCGGAGCCAGATGGTATGGCGTCGCGGTTGTGGACTCGTAGTCGGCCGCTGGTACCCTACGCCGGACAACTCAATGGGAAGCGGGGCCGGCTCACCACGTGAGCGTGACGCCCCCACCCGGCCACCTCCCTCGGGGGCGTGCGTCCGGGTCGGTCGATCGGGTCGGGCTCTGCCCGTCGCGGACGTCGGCTTCCCCCGGCGTCCGTTCGTCTTTTTCGGCGGTCACCGGGTTGGCGAGTCCCAGGAAGATATGCGTACGGAGGTGTCTGCGCATCGATGAGGAGTGATCGGCGATAGCTACGCCGGCGAACAACGAACCCCGGATCAACGACCGCATACGCGCCCGCGAGGTGCGGCTCGTCGGTCCGGACGGTCAGCAGATCGGCATCAAGCCCCTGCCCGAGGCCCTGTCCATCGCCCGCGAGAACGACCTCGACCTGGTCGAGGTGGCGGCACAGGCGAACCCGCCGGTGTGCCGCATCATGGATTACGGGAAGTACAAGTACGAGGCGGCGCAGAAGGCGAAGGAATCACGGCGCAAGGCGAGCAACGTCTCCATCAAGGAGATGAAGTACCGCCCCAAGATCTCCAAGGGTGACTTCGACACGAAGACCCGCAAGGTCGAGCGCTTCCTGCAGGACGGGCACAAGGTCAAGGTGACGCTCACCTTCCGAGGCCGGGAGATGCACCACCCCGAGTTGGGGCGGCGCATCCTGGACGACGTGGTGGGCGCGGTGGAGCACCTGGGCAAGGTTGAGATCTTCCCCCGTCAGGACGGTCGCAACATGACCATGGTGCTGGGCCCCGACCGCAAGGCGCAGGCCGCGTTCGAGCGCAGCCGGCGCCAGGCCGAGGCCGAGGCCGCCGGTGAGGCTCCCCCCGGGGGAGCGCACGCCGCCGTCGCCGAGCCTGCTCCCAGCCCCGACACGGCACCCGACCCGCAGACGCAGTCGAGCGACACCTAGCCCCCGCCCGGGGCGTCGCCGCCAGAGCAAGGACCAGCCATGCCCAAGATGAAGACCCACAGCGGCGCCGCCAAGCGCGTCAAGATCACCGGCACCGGCAAGCTGCGCCGCCGGCAGATCAACATGAAGCACATCCTCGAGAAGAAGCCGTCCAAGCGCACGCGCCGGCTCAAGCGCGAGGAGGTCTTCGCCCCCGGCGACGAGACTCGCATGAAGCGGCTGCTCGGCCGCCGCTGACACCCGCCCCCGCGCGCCCGCCCCGTGCGCGCGCGGCCCCCACTATCGACGAAAGGAGCTCCCCATGGCCCGGGTGAAGCGATCCGTCCACGCCAAGAAGAAGCGCCGTGTCACCCTTGAGCGCGCCAAGGGCTACTACGGCAACAAGAGCCGGTCCCGGCGCGCCGCCAACGAGCAGGTGATGCACAGCCTGCAGTACGCCTTCCGCGACCGCCGGGCCCGCAAGGGCGACTTCCGCCGGCTGTGGATCCAGCGCATCAACGCCGCCTGCCGCCAGAACGGCATGAGCTACAGCGTGTTCGTGGCCGGCCTGCGGGAGGCCGGCGTCGAGGTCGACCGCAAGGTCCTGGCCGACCTGGCCGTCACCGACGAGGCGGCCTTCGCCGCGCTGGTCGGCACCGCCCGCGAGGCCCTCGAGTCCGCCGGCTCCGAGGCCTCCTCCGCCAAGGCCTGACGCGGCGGCAGTCGGCCCGGGGCGATCGATGGCGGAACCGATCGGCGCCCGCCACCACACCCTGCAGCGCCTGCGGCGGCTGTCCCGCCGCCGCGAGGCGCGCAGCGCGGCGCGCGCCTACGTGATCGACGGGCCGACCCTGCTGGCCGAGGCGCTCGACGCCGGGGTGGAGGTCACCGACGTGGTGGCCGAGCCCGACTGCCCGCCCGACGTGTTCGACCGCGCCGCCCTGGCCGGGGCGGCCGTCTGGCGGGCCAGCGCCGGCGCGCTCGGCCGCTTCGTCGACACCGTCACCCCCCAGCGGGTGGCGGCCATCGCCCGCATCGACGATCGCACCCCGGCCGGGGCCGCGGCCGCCGCCGGCCCCTTGGCCCTCGTGCTGGTGGGCGTGTCCGACCCGGGTAACGCCGGGACCCTGCTGCGCTCGGCCGAGGCCGCGGGCGCGGGCGCGGTGCTGTTCTGCGACGGCTCGGTCGATCCCTTCGGCCCCAAGTGCGTGAGGTCGTCCGCCGGGTCGCTGTTCCGCCTGGCCGTGGCCCGGTCGGCCGACACCGACGCGGCGCTGGCCGCCCTGGCCGACCGGGGGGTCGTCACCGTGGCCGCCGTCGCCCGCGGGGGCGAGCCCTACGACGCCGCCGACCTCGCGGGCCCGGTGGCGCTGGTGCTGGGCAGCGAGGCCCACGGCCTGCCCGCCCCGGTGGTGGGTGCGGCCGACCGGTCCGTCACGATCCCCATGGCGGGGCGGACCGAGTCCCTCAACGTGGGGATGGCGGGCACCGTCCTGTGCTTCGAGGCGCTGCGCCAGCGGCGGGCCAATCGACTGGACGGCGCCACGCCCCGAGCGGCAGGGTTCACGACGACATGACGGACGACGACGTCTCTCCTGTGCCCGGCGACGACCTGATCGCCGAGATCGGCCGGCTGGAGGAGCAGGCGCGGCAGCGCATCGCCGCCGCCGCCACGCCCGAGGAGCTGCGGGCGGTCGAGACCCAGGTGCTGGGCAAGCGCTCCCCGCTCACGGGGATGCGCAAGCGCCTCGGCGGCCTCGACGGCGAGGGCCGGCGCACCGTCGGCAAGGCGCTGCACGCGGCCGTCGAGGCCGTGGGCGCCGCCCTGGTCGAGCGCCGGGCCGTGCTCGACGCCGCCCGGCGGGCCGAGCAGCTGGTGGCCGAGCGCCTCGACCTGACCGAGGTGCTGCCCGGCCCCTCGGCCGGCCACCTCCACCTGGTCACCCAGGCCATCGAGCACCTGGAGGACGTGTTCGTCGGCCTCGGCTTCACGGTGGCCGAGGGGCCCGAGGTCGAGACCGACTGGCACAACTTCGGCGCCCTCAACTTCCCGCCCGGCCACCCGGCGCGGGACATGTACGACACGCTCTACGTCGACCACGGCGAGCCCGGCACCACGCTGCTGCGCACGCACACGTCGCCGGTGCAGGTGCGGGTGATGAGCAGCGGGCCGCCGCCGTACTACTCGGTCATGCCGGGTCGGGTGTTCCGGTCCGACACGGCCGACGCCACCCACATGCCGGTGTTCCACCAGATCGAGGGCCTGGTCGTCGACCGCGACATCACCTTCGCCGACCTGGCCGGCACCATCGACGCGTTCACCAAGGCGTACTTCGGCGGCGACTTCGCGTCCCGCCTGCGCCCCTCGTACTTCCCGTTCACCGAGCCGTCCGCCGAGTTCGACATCCAGCGCCCCGACGGCTCGTGGATGGAGCTGGGCGGCTGCGGCATGGTCCACCCCGACGTGCTGCGGGCCTGCGGCGTCGACCCCGACGAGTGGCAGGGCTTCGCGTTCGGGTTCGGCATCGATCGCCTGGCCATCGCCCGCCACGGGGTCGACGACCTGCGCGACCTGTTCACGAACGACATCCGGTTCCTGGCCCAGTTCTAGGGTCGGGCCCGGTCGCACGCATCCGAGGGCACCGATGAAGGTCCTGCTGTCCTGGCTCCGAGACTTCGCGCCGATCGAGGGCGACCCCGTCGCGCTCGGCGAGCACATGAGCGACCTGGGCATGGCGGTCGAGGGTCTGGACCTGCTGGGCCCAGGTCTCGACGGCGTCGTCGTCGCCCGGGTGCTGGCCACCCGGCCCCACCCGTCGGCCGACCGCATCCAGCTGGTGGACGTCGATGCCGGCGACGGCGAGGCGCTGCAGATCGCCTGCGGGGCGTTCAACATGGCGGCCGGCGACCTGGTGCCGCTGGCCACGGTGGGCACGGTCATGCCCGGTGGCATGGAGATCGGCCGGCGCAAGCTGCGGGGCGAGTGGTCCAACGGCATGCTGTGCTCGGCCCGCGAGCTGGGCCTGGGCGACGACCACGCCGGCATCCTCGTCCTGCCCGCCGGTCTGGCGGTAGGCACCGGCTTCGCCGAGGCGATGGGCATCCAGGCCGACGCCCTCTACGACCTGGAGGTCAACCCCAACCGCCCCGACGCCATGTCGGTGGCCGGCGTGGCCCGCGACCTGGCCGCCCGCCTGGGCGTGCCGTTCGCCATCCCCGAGCCGGTGGTCAGCGAGGTCCCGGCGTCCAAGGTGGCCGACGTGCGGGTCGAGGTCGAGGCGCCGGACGGGTGCGGCCGGTTCACGGCCCGGGTGCTGTCGGGGGTGACGGTGGGCGAGTCCGACCCCACCGTGGCGCGCCGGCTGACGTTGCTGGGCATGCGGCCCATCAACTCCCTGGTCGACGTGTCGAA
>DASSUD010000415.1:0-9586 GCA_035707385.1 Acidimicrobiales bacterium | reverse complement strand
CGGGGGAACACCTCGGCGGCCTTGGCCTGCAGCTCCGGGGCGGCGCGGGAGACGTCCATGCCGTCGGCCAGGTAGGTCGTCGGCACGAGGAAGGTGCCCCGCTCGACGAGCAGGTCGAGCGTCTCGTCGCTCATGAGCGAGCCGTGCTCGACGCAGTCGATGCCGGCCTCGATGGCCGCCCGGATGCCGTCGTCGCCGTGGGCATGGGCCGCCACCTTGAGCCCGGCCCGGTGGGCCTCGTCCGCCACGGCGCGCAGCTCCTCGGCGGAGTACTGCTGGGCACCGGCCGGGCCGGTGTGCGACATCACCCCCCCGGAGGCGCAGACCTTGATCAGCTGGGCGCCGTGCTTGATCTGGTACCGGACGGCCTTGCGCACCTCGGCCACGCCGTCGGCGATGCCCTCCTCCACGGTGAGCGGCATGACGTGGGGCGCCAGCGCCTGGAACATCGTGGGGTCGAGGTGCCCGCCGGTGGGCGTGATGGCGTGCCCGGCGGGCACGACGCGCGGCCCGTCGATCCACCCCAGGTCGATGGCCTTCTTCAGCGCCACGTCGAGCAGCAGCCCGCCCGTCTGCACGAACAGGCCCAGGTTGCGCACGGTCGTGAACCCCGCCCGCAGGGTCCGCCGGGCGTTGGTCACGGCCCGCAGCGTGCGCACCGCCGGATCGTCCTGCACCGGGTTCAGCGGGCTGGCGTGATCGGGCCCGCCCAGCAGCAGGTTGACCTCCATGTCCATCAGGCCCGGCAGCAGGGTCAGGTCGCCCAGGTCGACGACCTCCGCGCCCTCCGGCACCGAGCTCGACCCGACGGCCACGATCCGGCCGTCCTCGACGAGCAGGTCACCCGGCTCGACCAGCTCGCCCTTGTCGACGTCGAGCATGCGGGCGCTCCGCAGGTGGACGGGCGGCGGAGGCGTGCGGGGACGAGGCATGCCTGCAGGCTAGCGGAAGCACGATTCTCTGACCGGTAGATGACAGTTCTCGCCCGGGCGTGGCAGCATCGTCCGGTGACATCGATCGCAGCGCTCCAAGACCTGACCGGCAAGGTGGCCGTGGTCACCGGTGGCTCGCGGGGCATCGGCCGCGCCATCGTCCAGGCGCTGGCCGAGGCCGGGGCCGACGTCGTGATCGCCTCCCGCAAGCTCGACGCCTGCGAGGCCGCGGCCCGCGAGGTGCGGGCGTCGACCGGGCGGCGGGCCGAGGCGATCGCCTGCCACGTCGGCCGCTGGTCCGACTGCGAGCACCTCGTCGCCGCCACGCTCGACCGGCTCGGCCGGCTGGACGTCCTGGTCAACAACGCGGGCATGTCGCCGCTGTACGAGAGCCTCGACGCCGTGACCGAGGAGCTCTGGGACAAGACCGTGGCCGTCAACCTCAAGGGCCCGTTCCGCCTGGCGGTGCTGGCCGCCACCCACATGAGGGCCCACGGTGGGGGTGCCATCGTCAACATCGGCACGGCCGGGTCGCTCGTCGCCAGCGTGAACGAGCTGCCCTACGCCTGTGCCAAGGCCGGCCTCAACGCCCTCACCGTCGGCCTCGCGGAGGCGTACGCGCCGGCGGTCCGGGTCAACGCCATCCTGCCGGGCCCGTTCCGCACCGACGTCACCAAGGCGTGGCCCCCCGAGGCCCTCGACGGCTCGTTCGTGCCGCTGGGCCGGCTCGGCGACCCCGCGGAGGTGGCGCCGCTGGCCCTGCACCTGGCCAGCGCGGCGTCGAGCTACACGACCGGCGCCGTCATCCGCGTCGACGGCGGCATCACCCGGAAGGTGTGACCGCGCCGACCGCCTCGACGACCTCGCCGAAGCCGCGGAGCGTCTCCGGCGGCGCGAAGTCGGCGAACCAGACGTAGAACCGCTCGACCCCGCGGGCGGCCAGGCCCGTGAAGTGCGCCGCCAGCTCGCCGGCCGTGCCGACGACCGCGTTGTCGCCCATCACCGAGCCACCGAAGCGGCGGGCCACGAGGTCGGTGACGGCGGCCCGCTCGGCCTCGGCCGGGACGAGCGCCACCATCACCTGCACCGACACGCGGGCGCCGCCGGCCCGGTCCCGGCGCTCGTCGAGCCGGTCGAGGGCGTCGATCGGCACGTTCCACCAGTCGGCGTGGGCCCGGACCACCTCGAGGGTCCGCGGCCCGGCGCCCCCGACCACGACGGGGATCGGCCGCGTCGGCGCCGGCCGCTGCTGGGCGTCGCGCAGGCGGAAGAACCGGCCCTCGTAGGTGACCGGCTCGCCGGTCCATAGCGCCCGCATGACGTCGAGGGACTCGGCGAGGCGCGCCACCCGCTCGCCGGGCGGGGCCGCGCCCACGCCGAAGGTGTCGAGCTCGTCGGGCACCGAGCCCCACCCGATGCCCAGCTCGAACCGGCCGCCCGACGCGTGGTCGAGGGTGGCCGCCTGCCGGGCCAGCACGGCGGGGTGCCGCAGCGCGTCGCACAGCACGAGGTGCCCCACGACGAGGGAGCGCGTGCGGGCCAGCAGCCAGGCCGCCGCCGTCATCGCCTCCCACATGTCGTGCTGCGCGGCCATCGGCGGGGCCAGGTGGTCCATCAGCGCCATGCCCTCGAACCCGGCGGCCTCGGCCGCCTGCGCCCGCTCGACGATGGCGTCGAGCGACATGCGCATCTGGGGCAGGAACAGGTGGAAGGTCATCGCCCGCCGCCCGTCCCCGCCGTGGCGATCGCCAGGCAGACGTCGGCGACGTGGTCGATCGCCTCCCGCGAGGGGCGGGCCCGGCTCCACAGGTCGTCGGACAGGCGGCCGACGACGGCGTGGGCGGCGAGCGAGGCGTCCAGGTCGGGGGTGGCGCTGCCCAGCGCGGCGAACGGCTCGCGCAGCAGCGTCGCCAGGGGGTGGCTGGCCGAGGGGCGGCCCGACGGCAGCCCCTCGCCCACGCTGCCGCCGTTCCAGAGCACGGCGAGCGTGGTGGCGGCGATGTCCTCGTCGGCGGCCTGGGCCAGCACGCCCTCGACCCAGCGCCGGACCTGTCCCTCCGCTGTCGGCTCCTTCGCCATCTGGTGGGCGAGATAGCTCCTCAGCCGCTGGGTGCCGTCCTCCAGGAGTGCCGCCACCAGCGCGTCCTTGGACGGGAAGTGGCGGTAGAAGGCGTCGTTGGACAGGCCGGCCGCGGCCACGATGTCGGCGACGCGGGGGCGGGCGGTGGTGCCGCAGGCCCGCATGACGTCGAGCGCGGCGTCGAGCAGCCGCCGGACCTCGCCCGCGTAGTCGGGCCCGCGCCGGGCCAGCGTCTGCCGCGCGATGCGGGACGCGACGTCGTCGGGCACGACGTCGTCCGGTGTCGCCGGAATTGTGTTCGCCATGTCCAGAATCATATTCTGAGCGGGGAAGGAGGCACCATGTGGGACTTCGAGACCGACCCCGAGTTCCAGGACAAGCTGGACTGGGCCGACGAGTTCGTGCGCCAGGAGGTCGAGCCGCTCGACCTGCTGTGGCCGGGGCTGGAGTTCACCCCGCTCGACGACACCCGGCGCAAGGTGATCGAGCCGCTCAAGGCCGAGGTGCGCCGCCAGAAGCTGTGGGCCACCCACCTGGGCCCCGACCTCGGTGGCGAGGGCTACGGGCAGCTCAAGCTCTCGCTGCTCAACGAGATCCTCGGCCGCTCGTCGTGGGCGCCGATCGTGTTCGGCTGCCAGGCCCCCGACACCGGCAACGCCGAGATCATCGCCCACTACGGCACGCCGGAGCAGAAGGAGCGGTACCTGCGCCCGCTGCTCGACGGCGAGATCTTCTCGTGCTACTCGATGACCGAGCCCCACGCCGGGGCCGACCCCACCATGTTCACCACCCGGGCGACCCGGGACGGCGACGAGTGGGTGATCGACGGGTGGAAGTTCTTCTCCTCCAACGCCCGCACGTCGACGTTCCTGATCGTCATGGCGGTGACCAACCCCGACGTGAGCCCCTACAAGGGCATGTCGATGTTCCTGGTCCCGAGCGACTCTCCGGGCATCGACATCGTGCGCAACGTCGGGCTCGGCGGCGAACCGGAGGAGGAGGGCTCGCACGCCCTCATCCACTACGACGACGTGCGGGTGCCGGCCGAGGCCCTGCTCGGCGGCGAGGGCCAGGCCTTCGCCATCGCCCAGACCCGGCTCGGCGGTGGCCGCATCCACCACGCCATGCGCACCATCGGCCTGGCCCGCAAGGCCTTCGACATGATGTGCGAGCGGGCGCTCAGCCGCGAGACCCAGGGCAGCCTGCTCGCCGACAAGCAGTTCGTGCAGGGCTACATCGCCGACTCGTACGCCCAGATCATGCAGTTCCGCCTGTTCGTGCTGTACACGGCGTGGTCGATCGACAAGCACAACGACTACCGCAAGGTCCGCAAGGACATCGCCGCGGTCAAGGTCCTGATGCCCGACGTCCTGCACGACGTGGCCTGGCGGGCCATGCAGGTGCACGGCGCCCTGGGGGTCAGCAACGAGATGCCGTTCCACCGCATGGTGCTGGGGGCCGCGGTGCTCGGGCTGGCCGACGGGCCCACCGAGGTGCACAAGGTGACCGTGGCCCGCCAGGTGCTGCGCGACCACTCCCCCAGCGACGACCTGTGGCCGACCCAGCACCTGCCCAAGCTGCGGGCGGCCGCCCGGGCCCGCTACGCCGAGCACATCGAGCACGAGGTGGGGAACCTGTGATCGACACCGACCGGCTCGCGACCTGGATGGACGGCGCCGGCCTCGCCAAGGGCGAGCCCATCGAGCACAGCTTCATCTCGGGCGGCAGCCAGAACGAGATCTACGACATCCGGCGCGGCGACCTGCACGCCGCGCTGCGGATCCCCCCGCCGGAGGCCCCCGCACCCCGCGACGAGGGCATCCTCCGCGAGTGGCGCATCATCGAGGCGCTCGGCGGCACCGACGTGCCCCACACGCCCGCCATCGCCGTGTGCGCGGACCCGGCGGTGATGGGCCGGACCTTCTACCTCATGGGCTACGTCGACGGCTGGTCGCCGATGGGGCGGCAGGGCTGGCCGGCGCCGTTCGACACCGACCTCGACGCCCGCCGGGGCCTGGCGTTCGAGCTGGTCGACGGCATCGCCCGGCTGGCCCAGGTCGACTGGCGGGCCCGGGGCCTCGGCGACCTCGGGCGCCCCGACGGCTTCCACGAGCGCCAGGTCGACCGGTGGACCGCCTTCCTCGACCGCATCAAGGGCCGCGAGCTGCCCGGCTTCGACGTCGCCGCCGCCTGGCTGCGGGCCCACCGGCCGCTCGACTACGTGCCGGGGATCATGCACGGCGACTACCAGTTCGCCAACGTGATGTTCCGCGACGGCGCGCCGGCCCGCCTCGCCGCCATCGTCGACTGGGAGATGGGCACGGTCGGCGACCCCAAGCTCGACCTGGCGTGGGTCGTGCACGGCTGGCCCGAGGACACCAGCGCACCGGGCGACGAGTTCACGAGCTACGTCGACATGACCGGCATGCCGTCGCGCACCGAGCTGCTGGCCCGCTACGCCGAGGTGTCGGGCCGGCAGGTCGACGACATCGACTACTACGTCGTCCTGGCCAAGTGGAAGCTCGCCGTCGTGCTCGAGCAGGGGTTCCAGCGGGCCGGCGACGACGAGAAGCTGCAGGCGTTCGGCCCGATCGTGCTCCAGCTCATGCAGGAGGCCGCCGACGCCGCCGAGTCGGCGGACTACGGCTCGTGACCACGCCGGCCTGACGTGCGCGCCGCCGTCTGCCGGGCGTACGGGCCGCCCGAGAACGTCGCCGTCGACGACATCCCCGCCCCGGAGATCGGGCCGGGGCAGGTGCGGGTGCGGGTCGACGCCGGGGCCGTGAACTTCCCCGACGTGCTGCTCGTCGCCGACCGGTACCAGATCTCGGTGCCGCCTCCCTTCGTGCCCGGCAGCGAGTTCGCCGGCGTGGTGACCGAGGTGGCGGGCGACGCCGGCGCGGTGGCCGTGGGCGAGCGGGTGGCGGGGACGACCCTGGTGGGGGCGTTCGCCGAGGAGGTGGTCGTCGACGCCGCCGCCGTGCGCCCCGTCCCGGCCGGCGTGGACCTCCGCCACGCCGCCGCCTCCGGCGTGGCGCACCGCACCGCGTACCACGTCCTCCGGTCGGTGGCCGGCCTGCGGGCGGGCGAGGACCTCGTCGTGCTGGGCGCCGGCGGCGGGGTCGGCCTGGCCACCGTGCAGCTGGGCGCCCTGCTGGGCGCCACGGTGACGGCCGTGGCCTCATCCGCGGGCAAGCTCCTGACCGCCGCCGACCACGGCGCGACCCGCCTGATCGACCACCGCTCGGTGGACCTGCGCCAGGCCCTGCGGGAGGCGGGTGGAGCCGACGTTGTGGTGGACCCCGTGGGCGGTGCCCTGTCGGAGCCCGCCCTGCGGTCGCTGCGTTGGGGCGGGCGGTTCGTCACGGTCGGCTACGCCTCGGGCGACATCCCGCGCATCCCCCTCAACCTGGTGCTGCTCAAGGGCGTCCGGGTGCTGGGGTTCGAGTTCCGCGCTTTCGTCGCCCACGCACCCGACGAGTTCGCCCGCAACGAGGGCGAGCTTGACGCCCTGCTGGCGGCGGGGCGGGTGGTCCCCCACATCGGCGCCGCGTTCCCGCTCGACGAGGCGGCCGCCGCCCTGCGCTTCGTCGCCGATGGCCGGGCCATCGGCAAGGTCGTCGTCGACGTCACCCTGGCGACCGGCTGACCGCACGACGGGCTGTTCGCAGGGGCGGTCGACTAGCGGCGACGTCGCACCGGGTAGGTGAACCGCCGAACCCTGTCCTGCTAGGCTGACTCTCGCCAGCTGCAAAGCTCGTTCTCATGCGAGGGGAAGCCATGCTCGAAGTCGATGACCTCATCCTCGTCAGCGTCGACGACCACCTCATCGAGCCGCCCGACCTCTTCGTCAACCACCTCGGCGCCCGCTACCTCGACCGGGCGCCGAAGCTGGTGCGCGACGACGAGGGGTCCGACGTGTGGACCTTCGGCGAGCTCGTCATGGAGACCGCGGCGCTCAACGCGGTCGCCGGCCGCCCCCGGGAGGAGTACGGCATGGAGCCGCAGAGCCTCGACGAGGTGCGGCCCGGCTGCTACGACGTGCACGAGCGGGTCAAGGACATGGACGCCGGCGGCGTGCTGGCCTCGATGAACTTCCCCTCCTTCCCCACCTTCACCGCCCGCACCTTCCTGAGCGACGACGTCGAGCTGTCGAACGCTCTCGTCCGGGCCTACAACGACTGGCACATCGACGAGTGGTGCGGCGCCTACCCCGGCCGGTTCATCCCCCTGGCCGTCCCGGCGATCTGGAGCGCCGAGGAGACGGCGGCAGAGGTCCGCCGGACGGCCGAGAAGGGCTGCCGCTCGCTCAGCTTCACCGAGAACCCGGCCGCCCTCGGCTACCCGAGCTTCCACGACGGGTACTGGGACCCGGTGTGGCGGGCCTGCTGCGACACCGGCACGGTGCTGTCGGTGCACCTCGGCTCGTCGGGCCGGCTGTCGATCCCCGCCGCCGACTCGCCGCCCGACGTGATGATCACGCTGCAGCCGATGAACATCCAGTCGGCGGCGGCCGACCTGCTGTGGTCCCGCGTGCTCAAGTCCTATCCCGACCTGCGCGTCGCCCTGTCGGAGGGGGGCACGGGGTGGATCCCCTACTTCCTCGACCGGGTCGACCGCACCTTCGAGATGCACCACGCCTGGACGCTGCAGGACTTCGGGGGCCGACTGCCGAGCGAGGTGTTCCGCGAGCACTTCCTCACCTGCTTCATCAGCGACCCGGTCGGGGTCGAGCTCCGCCACCGCATCGGCATCGACAACATGGCCTGGGAGGCCGACTACCCGCACAGCGACTCGATGTGGCCCACGGCCCCCGAGGAGCTGCACCAGGTGTTCACGGCCAACGACGTGCCCGACGACGAGATCCGCAAGGTCACCCACGAGAACGCCATCCGCTGGTACTCGTTCGACCCCTTCACCCATGTGCCCCGGGACCAGGCCACCGTGGGGGCCCTGCGCCGCAAGGCCGCCGGCCACGACGTGTCGGTCGTGTCCCGCAGCACCCGGGTGCGCACCCCCGACGAGAAGCTGGAAGGCTTCCGCCGGCGGGCCCGCCGGGCCGTGGCGGCGGGGCGGTGAGCGGGGTGCCCGCCCGCCAGATGTCGCTCGTCGGCTTCATGCAGGCCGGCAACGTCACCGTCTACTCCGGATCGTGGCGCCACCCGGCCACCGAGCACGGCTTCCTCACCGCGGGGTACTACGAGAAGCTCGGCCGCACCCTGGAGCAGGGCTGCTTCGACATGATGTTCTTCGACGACCGGCTGGCGATGCCCGGCATCCACGGTGGGTCGGTGGCCGACGCCGTGCGCCTGGGGGCCCGGCCGGTCAAGCTCGACCTGAGCATCGTGCTGGGGCTGGTGGCCGGCGCCACCCGCCACATCGGCCTCGGCGCCACGTACTCGACGACCTACTACACGCCGTTCCACGTGGCCCGGACCTTCGCCACCCTCGACCACCTGTCGGGCGGCCGAGCGGCTTGGAACGTCGTCACCTCGGTCAACGACGCCGAGGCCCAGAACTACGGCGTCGACGCGCACCTCGGCCACGACCAGCGCTACGACCGGGCCGACGAGTTCATGGAGGCGACGACCGGGCTGTGGGACTCCTGGGACGACGACGCCCTCGTGCTCGACCGCGAGTCGGGCGTCTTCGCCGACCCCGGCAAGGTCCTCCCCCTCGACCACGAGGGCACGTGGTTCCGGGTCCGCGGCCCGCTCACCGTCCCCCGGTCGCCGCAGGGCCGGCCCGTGCTGCTGCAGGCCGGATCGTCGGGCCGGGGCCGCGACTTCGCGGCCCGGTGGGCCGAGCTCGTCTTCACCGGCGACCCCAACGTCGACGTGGCCCGCTCCCACTACAAGGACCAGAAGGAGCGCATCGCCGCCGGCGGCCGCGACCCGCACGCGGTCAGGATGCTGCCGATGGCCTACACGGTCGTCGGCGAGTCGCAGGCCCACGCCGAGGAGCGCGAGCAGGTCTTCCTCAACGACCTGGTCGACCCCCGGGCCTCGCTGACCCTGCTGTCCGAGCTCATGAACCACGACTTCTCGGGCATGGCGCTCGACGCCCCGATCACCGACGAGCTGGTCGAGTCGGTGTCGGGCATCCGCGGCCTGGTCCAGAACCTGCGCCAGCACATCGGCGACACGGTCACGCTCGGCGACCTGGCCGGCCACCGGGCCACCCTCCTGCAGGGCCCCCGCTTCGTCGGCACCGGCCCCCAGGTCGCCGACCAGATGGAGGAGTGGTTCGAGGGCGACGCCTGCGACGGCTTCGTCATCGCCGCCACCCACGTGCCCGGCGCCTACGAGGACGTGGTCAGGATGGTCGTCCCCGAGCTGCAACGCCGCGGCCTGTTCCGCACGGAGTACACGGGCGCCACGCTGCGCGACCACCTCGGCCTCGAGCGGCCGGCCGTCGCCCGCCATGGCTGAAGGGCGCGGCCCGCTGCACGGGCTGCGGGTCGTCGAGGCGGCCACGCTCGCCGCCGGCCCGATGGTGGGCACCGCGCTCGGCGAGTTCGGCGCCGAGGTGGTCAAGGTCGAGCCGCCCGGCGCGGGCGACCCGATGCGCACCT
>DASSUD010000414.1:0-4423 GCA_035707385.1 Acidimicrobiales bacterium | reverse complement strand
GCCAGCCGCCGCGGTTCGCCGTCATTCGATGCCGTGCTCCAGGGCGTAGCGGACGAGCTCCTGGCGGCGGTTGAGGTGGAGCTTGCCCAGGATGTTGCGGACGTGGTTCTCGACCGTCTTCTCCGCGATGAACAGCTGCTCGCCGATCTCGCGGTACGTGTGGCCGCGGGCCACGTACTGGAGCACCTCGCGCTCCCGCTCCGACAGCGGCTGGGTCGGTCCCGCGGCCTTGGCCATGCGGCGGAACTCGCCCAGCACCAGCGAGGCCAGCGCCGGGGAGAACACCGGCTCGCCCCGGGCCGCCCGCCACAGCTCGCGGCGCAGCTCGTCCGGCGGGGTGCTCTTGACCAGGTAGCCGTTGGCCCCCGCCGCCACCGCGTCGAGCAGGTCGCGCTCCTGCTCGCTGACCGTGAGCATGACGATGGGGACGTCCTCGCCGCAGGCGCGGGCGACCTTGAGCCCGCCGCCGTTCGGCATGTGCAGGTCGCACACCACCAGGTCGGGGCCCAGCGAGCGGACCAGCTCGACGGCTCCGTCGGCGTCTCCCGCCTCGCCGATCACGTGGAAGTTGGGCCCGAGATCGGCGCGCAGGCCCGAGCGCCAGATCGGGTGGTCGTCGGCGACCACGACACGTACGGCCCTGAGGTCGGTCACAGCCGGGCCAGCGTAGGGCGTCGGCCGTTCCGGCGTCCCTCACCGTTCACATCGCGCATGAGGACGCCGGAACGATCACCGCACCGGGACCCAGCACCGGACCTCGGTGCCCCGCCCCGGGCGGCCGTCGATCTCCACCCGGCCCCCCACGTCCCCGATCCGCCCCCGGACCGAGCGCCGCAGGCCCGTGCCCTCGGTGGTGGCGGCCGGGT
Organism: Acidimicrobiales bacterium; assembly: GCA_035707385.1. Lineage (GTDB taxonomy): Bacteria > Actinomycetota > Acidimicrobiia > Acidimicrobiales > VFJN01 > ZC4RG19. The sequence continues at coordinate 3,557 of DASSUD010000414.1, read as the reverse complement.
CGAAGCCGGCGCCGTCGTCCTTCACCGAGCAGAACAGCTCGCCGTCGACGGGCTCCGCGAACACCGTGACGGTGCCGGCCGCTCCGTGCTTGCCGGCGTTGGCCAGAGCCTCGCCGACCGCCCCGGCCACGGCGTCGACCGTCCGCTCGGGGAGGGCGGGCGTGTCCGGGGCCAGCACCACCCGGGCGGTGCCGCCGTAGCGGTCCTCGTAGCGGGCGGCGGCGGCCCGCAGCCGGGCGCCCAGGTCGCCGCCTCCGCCCACCGCGCCCCGGGCGCCGACGAGGAACTCCCGCAGCTCGCGCTCCTGCTCGTGCGCCAGCCGGACGATGGCGGGATCGGCCGCGCGGCGCTGGACCACGGCCAGGGTCTGGAGCACGCCGTCGTGGAGGGTGCGGGCCACCTCCTCCCGGGCCTGGGCCAGCGAGATGCGGCGCTCGGCCTCCCGCAGCCGGGTCGTGACGAACCCCGCCACCAGCCCGGCCAGGGCGTACAGCACGACGCTGGACACGGCGCTGACCGTGTCGGCACGGGTCCAGGGCCGCGGTCCCAGCACCTCGCCGAGGGCGGTGCCGAGGCCGATCAGCGCCCCCGCCGTCACCCCGCCCCGCCACCGGAAGGCGATGCCGGCCGTCATCACCCCGGCCAGCGGCCAGGCCGACGACAGCGTCTGGGCGTGGGCCACGCCGTTGTAGGCCAGCTCGTCGCCGACGGCCAGGGCCACGCCGACCGCCACCTCGGCGGCCACCACCGGCGCCGACAGCAGCCGGGCCGGGTCCGCCCCCAGGAGCGCGGTGTCGACGGTGGTGACCAGCAGGGCCGCCCCCACCAGCACCAGCGCCAGCGCCGGCCGGGCCTCCGGCTCGGACAGATCGGACCGGCTGAGGGCCAGGACCACGACCGCCCACACCCACGCCAGCCACCGGAACACCGCTATGCCGGTGAGCAGCCCGCGCACCAGGGCGTCCTCCGAATCCGGGGATGGTGTGGTCGTCGGCGTGTCCATGGGGAATCCGGGGGGTTCGGGTCGTGTTGGCACGCAAGCATGTCCGACGTGGCCCTCGATCCGCTGCCCGCGGCGCCGACCGCCGAGGTCGGGGTCGAACCCGGCGACCCCGGCGACGGCGTGTGGGCCCCGGGGCGCCGCCGCCTGACCACCGCGCTGGTGCTCACCATCACGCTGGTGGCGTTCGAGTCGCTGGCCATCGCCACCGTCATGCCGGTGGTGGCCGACGACCTGGGCGGGCTCGGGCTGTACGGCTGGGTGTTCAGCGGGTTCTTCCTCGGCAGCCTGCTCGGGATCGTGCTGGCCGGCCGGGCCGCCGACCGGCGCGGCACGCGGTTCCCGTTCGCCGCGGGCCTGGTGCTGTTCGCCGCCGGCCTGGTGATCGGGGGCGCGGCCCAGTCGATGCCGATGCTGGTGGCCGGGCGGGTGGCGCAGGGCATGGGGGCCGGCGTGATCCCGGCCGTGGCCTACACCAGCGTGGGCCGGGCCTACCCGGCGGCCACGCGGCCCCGGGTGTTCGCGGTGTTCTCCAGCGCCTGGGTGATCCCTGGGGTGGTCGGGCCTGCGGCCGCCAGCGCCATCGCCGGCTGGTCGTCGTGGCGGGTGGTCTTCCTGGCCCTGCTACCCCTGGTGGCCCTGGCCGCGGCCCTGGCGCTGCCGGCCCTGTCCGACCGGGCACCGGCGCCCGACGCGGCGGACCGCGACGCGGCGGACGGCGCCGCGGCGGGCGACGACCGTCCCCGGGATGCTCTGGTGCTCGTGACCGGTGCCGCTCTCGTCCTCGGCGGCCTGGGAGCCCACCAGCTCGCCCTGGCCGCCACGCTGGTCGTGGCCGGCGGCGTGCTGGCGGCGTGGGCCTTCCTGCGCCTGGTGCCGGAGGGCACGGTGAGCCTGCACCGGGGCCTGCCGGCCGCCATCGGCACCCGGGGCATCCTGACCTTCGCCTTCTTCGGCACCGACGCCTTCATCTCGCTGGCCGTGACCGAGGCCCACCATCAGCCCACCTGGGTGGCGGGCCTGGCGCTGACCGGCGCCACCCTGTCGTGGACCACCGGTGCGTGGGTCCAGCAGCGCCTGGTCGTCCGCCACGGGCCCCGCTGGATCGTGCGCCGGGGCTTCGCGGTCCTGGCCGTGGGCATCGGGCTCACGGCCCTGGCCCTGGGGCCGGTCCCGGTGGGGCTGCTGGTGGCCGCGTGGGCCGTCGGCGGCCTGGGCATGGGCCTGTCCTACGCCCCGATCTCGGCCACCGTGCTGGGCGAGGCCGCCCCGGGCCAGGAGGGCACGGCCAGCTCGTCGCTGCAGCTCACCGACGTCCTCGGGGTCTCGCTCGGCACGGGCCTGGCCGGGGTGTTCGTCGCCGTCGGCGAGACCCGCGCCTGGTCCACGGCCACGTCGCTGGCGCTGGCCTTCGCCGTCACCGGGCTGGTGGCGGTGGCGGGGGTGGCCGCCGCTGGCCGCCTGCCCCGGCGCCTCCCCGGCTGACGGCCGTTCGGGCCAGCATCAGACCCAGCCAGGTGAGGGGCACGTAGATCGCGACGCCGGCCAGCACCTGCTGGCCCATCTCGTACAGCGGGGACTCGTGGTGGTGGTGCGCGGCCACGGAGGCGTAGCGGGGGTCGCCCCACAGCTCGGTGATCCGGCCGGCCAGCCACGTCCCCCGGGCGAGGAAGGTGTCGTGGAACAGCGGTGCCGGCGCCGCGACCAGCACCAGCATGCCCCCGCCGACCAGGGCGAACCGTCCGGCCCGCACCCGCCCGCCCGTGTCGACGGTGGCCCAGGCCGCCACGGGCAGGATCACGGCGATCAGCGGCGTCAGGCCCAGGAAGCCGGCGGTCGAGTCGAGCCCCCAGTGCAGCCACGGGCTGATGGCCGGGCCGCCCTCATCGAGGTGGACGGCGTGGAACCAGAACATGGCGGCCCCGCCGCCGTAGGTGAGGACGAGGGTGCACAGGGCCAGCCCCGCCCAGGCCACCCGATCGGCGTAGTAGTCGCGCACCCCCCGGGGCCGGGACGGCCGCTGCGCGGGCTCGTGGCGGCGTCTGGGGCGGAAGAGGGCGCGCGCCAACGTGGGCGCTGCGTCGGAAGCCATGGCGGTCTCGCTGTCTCGTGCGCCGCCTGGTTGTCCGATCAATGTATACTGATGTGCGCTGTCATACAAGGAATGTCACTTCGGGCGACCGCGAACAGATACCCATAGCGGCACGCTCCGTGTTGGTGATCGTCAGCGCACGAGCGCGAGGATCTCGACCTCCGCCGGGGTCGGCTCCCCCGGCCGGGCGATGGTGGCGGCCAGGGCCGACGCGGCCTGGCGGTAGCGCGGCTCGCGCAGGACCTCTCCCACCGCGTCCCGCACCGCCTCGCCACCGGCCGCGGGGTCGACCGTCAGCCCCACGCCCCGCCGCGCCACCGCCCGGGCGTTGTCCGGCTGCTCCCGCCCCAGCGGGATGCACACCTGGGGCAGGCCGTGGGCCAGCGTGGCCAGCACCGTGCCGAGCCCGCCGTGGTTGACGCCGGCCGCCGCGTGGGGCAGGACCGCGGCGTGGCGCACGTAGCC
>DASSUD010000413.1:0-2449 GCA_035707385.1 Acidimicrobiales bacterium | reverse complement strand
CAGCCGCGTGACGGTCGCGTTGCTGACCACGACCAGCACCGCGGCGGCGGCCGCCAGGGCGATGATGCCGTTGGAGAACACCAGCCGGTGCCCCCGCTTGGTGAGCTGGCGGGGCAGGAAGCTGTCCCCGGCCTGGAGGTTTGCCAGCCGGGGGAAGTCGGCGAAGCCGGTGTTGGCCGCCAGCACCAGGATGAACATGGTGGCGACGTTGAGGATGTTCGACAGCGCCTCGCCCGCGGCCCCGTCGCCATAGACGACCTCGCCGATCTGGGCCAGCACGGTCGGCGTGCCGCCCTCGAAGGGGATGACCTTGATCTTGGAGGCGAGGAACGACAGGCCGAGGAACATGACGCCCAGCCCGCTGCCCATGATCACGAGCGTCTGGCGGGCGTTGCGCCACTCCGGCCGGTGGAAGGCGGGCACCCCGTTGGAGATGGCCTCGACGCCGGTTACGGCCGCACCGCCGGAGGCGAACGCCTTGGCCAGCACGAAGGCAGCCGTCGCCGTGAGCAGGCCGGAGTCGTCGCCCAGATCGACCATGCCCTCCTCGAACTCGCCGAGCACCGGCAGGTCGCCCCCGATGTACGACACGATGCCCCAAGCGATCAGCAGGCCCATGTTGGCCATGAAGAAGTAGGTGGGGGCGGCGAAGATCTTCCCCGACTCCCGCACCCCCCGCAGGTTGCCGTAGGCGATGAGGGCGATGAAGAACAGCGACAGGGGGACCCGCCACGCATCCAGCGCCTCGATGGTGGAGGCGATGGCGGCGCTGCCGGCGGCCACCGACACCGCCACCGTGAGGATGTAGCCGATCAGCAACGCGGCCCCGGCCAGCTGGGCGGGCACGATGCCGAAGTTGTCCCGGGTGACCAGGTAGGCGCCGCCGGCGGAGGGGTACTCCTTGATCGTCTCCCGGTAGCTGATGATCAGCAGGGCGAGGACGATCAGCATGGCGCCGGTCAGCGGCAGCACCAGCGCGAACGCGGCGAGGCCGAAGTACGGCACCAGGACGTGGAGGATCTCCTCGGTGGCGTAGGCCGAGGACGAGAGGTTGTCCGAGGCGAACACGGCGAGCGCGGTGGGCTTGCCCAGGCGCTCGTGCTCCAGCTGCTCGGAGTGCATGGGCTTGCCCAGCAGCTTGCGCTTGAGCCGGTAGCCGAGGTTGTCCGGTGGCAGCGCCACGCTGGGCTTGGAGCTGCGGGGCGCGGGGGCCTCGTAGCTGGCGGGGGCGGGCGCGGGGCGGGGGGTGTCCTGGGGCGCCTCGGCCTGCGTCGACATGTCGCGGAGCCTAGGCCCAGCCGTTCCGGCGTCTCATCAGCAATGTGAACGATGAGAGACGCCGGAACGGGGTGGGTCAGGCGGCCACGTCGGCCATCCGGGCGGGCTCCAGGGCCAGGTCGAGCACCTTGGCCACGTCGTCGACCGGGTGGAACGTCATCTCGGCCCGCACGGCCTCGGGGACGTCGTCGAGGTCGGCCTCGTTGCGCAGCGGCAGGACGACCTCCCGCAGCCCGGCCCGGTGGGCGGCCAGCACCTTCTGCTTGACCCCGCCGATGGGCAGGACCCGGCCCGACAGCGTGACCTCGCCGGTCATCGCCACGGTCGAGCGCACGGGCGTCCCCCGCAGGAGGCTGACCAGGGCGGTGGTCATGGTGATGCCGGCCGACGGGCCGTCCTTGGGGATGGCGCCGGCCGGGAAGTGGACGTGGAACCGCTTGCCCTCCAGCGCCTCCCGGTCGATGCCGAGCATGTCGGCCTTGGACCGCACGTAGGACAGCGCGATCTGCGCCGACTCCTTCATGACGTCGCCGAGCTGGCCGGTGACGGTCATCCCGGACTCGCCGGGCATGGAGGTGGCCTCCACGAACAACACGTCGCCGCCGACGCCGGTCACGGCCAGGCCGGTGGCCACGCCGGGCACGGCGGTGCGGTCGGCCGCCTCGTCGTGGAACCGGCGCCGCTTCAGGTAGGCGGGCACGTCGCCGGCATCGACCACGATGGGGGTCGCGGTGCCCTGGGCCACCGCGGTGGCGGCCTTGCGCAGCAGCTTGCCCAGCTCGCGCTCCAGGTTCCGGACACCGGCCTCCCGGGTGTAGCCCTCGACGATCTCGCCGAGGGCGGCGTCGGTCACCTCGACCTCGCGCTCCCGCAGGCCGTTGCGGGCCCGCTGGCGGTCGAAGAGGTGGTCGCGGGCGATGGCGACCTTCTCGTCGTGGGTGTAGCCGTCGAGGCGGATGACCTCCATCCGGTCCAGCAGCGGCCCGGGGATGGTCTCCAGCATGTTGGCGGTGGCCAGGAACAGCACGTCCGACAGGTCGAGGTCGACCTCCAGGTAGTGGTCCCGGAACGTGTGGTTCTGGGCCGGGTCCAGCACCTCCAGCAGGGCGGACGAGGGGTCGCCCCGCCAGTCGGCGCCGATCTTGTCGACCTCGTCCAGCAGGATGACCGG
>DASSUD010000412.1:0-5738 GCA_035707385.1 Acidimicrobiales bacterium | reverse complement strand
TGGCCGGCCGGCACCGGGCGGCCCGCCTCGACTCGACGCTGATCTCCTCGACCTACTTCCCGTTCGTGGAGCTGCTGTCCACCGTGGCCACCATCCTGGTGCTGTGGGCGGGCGCCGCCCTGGTGGCGGGCGGGTCCCTGGCGGTCGGCCCGCTGTTCGCCTTCGTGCTGTACCTGACCGCGGTGTTCGCCCCCATCCAGCAGCTGTCGCAGGTGTTCGACACCTACCAGCAGGGCCGGGTGGCGATGGACCGCATCACCGACCTGCTCGACGTGCCCGTCTCGGTGCCCCGGAGCGAGCACCCCGTCGACCCGGGGCGCCTGGCCGGGGCCATCGAGCTCGACCACGTGTCGTTCCGCTACCGGGGGGCGCCCGACGACGCCCTGCGGGACGTGTCGCTGGCCATCGCGGCGGGCGAGACCGTGGCCTTCGTGGGCGAGACCGGGGCGGGGAAGTCGACGCTGGTCAAGCTGGCGGCCCGCCTCTACGACCCCACGGCCGGGCGCATCCTGGTGGACGGCAGGCCGCTGGTCGACCTGGACCTGGAGGCGTTCCGCCAGCAGCTCGGGTTCGTGCCCCAGGAGGCGTTCCTGTTCACCGGGACGATCCGGGACAACATCGCCTACGCCCGGCCGGACGCCACCGACGCCGAGGTGGAGGCCGCGGCCCGCGCGGTGGGGGCGCACGACTTCGTGTCCCGGCTGCCGTCGGGGTACCACCAGCCGGTGGTGGAGCGGGGCCGGTCCCTGTCGGCCGGCCAGCGCCAGCTCATCGCCCTGGCCCGGGCCCAGCTGGTGGACCCGGCGATCCTGGTGCTGGACGAGGCCACGGCCAACCTCGACCTGGCCACCGAGGCCCAGGTGGTGCGGGCCATGGGGATGGTCAGCCAGGGCCGCACGACGCTGCTCATCGCCCACCGGCTGCAGTCGGCGGCCCGGGCCGACCGCATCGTCATGCTGGAGGCGGGCCGGGTGGTCGAGGTCGGTCCTCACGACGAGCTGGTGGCCCGCGGCGGCCCCTACGCCTCCCTGTGGGCCAGCTACCTGGGCGAAGAGGCCGCCACCCCGGCCTGACCACACGATTTGGCGTCTGTCACGTCGCATATGCGCCGTGACAGACGCCAAATCACAGTCGGAGGTCCCCGCCGGCCCCGATCTTGACGGCCCGGCCGATCTGCTCGGCGCCCGAGACCATCTCGGCCACCGTGGCCGGGTCGTCCGACGCTGCCCACGCCCGCCGGCCGTCGTCCAGCAGGCACGACGCCAGCACCCGCTCCGGCTCGCCCTCGCGGTCGTGGACCACCACCCACGACTCGACCGCTCCGGGACCGTCGGGGTCGTCGCACACCTCCCGGCGGGGCAGGGCGTCCACCTCGTCCTGCACGTCGGCCCAGCGGAAACCGCCGGCCGGCGGCTCGGTCGAGTACAGCCCGAGCACGTGCTTGGTCACGAAGCCGCCGTTGGCGGACACCAGCCCGAGCGACCCCGGGTCCTCCCGCAGCACCCCCGCCATGGTGGCGATCGAGTGCCCGACGTAGTTGTTCCACGGGCCCCCGGCGAACGACAGGCCCCCGGTCACCGTCAACTGCCGGTCGAGGCCCAGGCCGATCTCGTCTGCGCTGATCTCCACCGCCACCGGGAAGCACGAGTACAGGTCGACGTGCGCCACGTCGTCGACCCCGGCGCCCGCCAGGGCGAACAGCCGCCGGGCCGCCAGCCGGATCGCACCCGAGGACCGCAGGTCGGGCCGGTGCGACAGCGCGTAGGTGTCGTGGGCCTGGGTGCCGGCCACCGGGAACACCCAGCGGTCCCCGGGCACGCCCAGCGCCTCCGCCTTGGCCGCCGAGCACAGGATCAGCCCCGCCGCCTGCTCCACCGCGTTGTTGGCGTTCATGACCTTGGTGTACGGCCAGCACACCCAGCGGTTGCGGGACGAGGGCGTGCGGATCTCCTCGGCCGTCCACCGGTCCCGGATCCAGGCGTGGGGGTTGCCGGCCGCCACCGCCGAGAACCCGGCCCACAGCTCGCTGACCCGGACCAGGTGGTCCTCGACCGACCGGCCGGCCGCGTGCCGCAGTGCCTGCTCGAACAGCGGGTAGACCTGCGCCGGCATCACGATGCCCCGGGCGATCTCCGCCGGGTGAACCATCTCCATGTCGGGCCCGGTGGCGCGAGCCGGCGGCACCGACGGGTCCTCCTCGGTCCACCCCAGCTCGTCGCGGGGCGTGGCGCTGCGGGTGCGCCAGGCCTCGGCGCCGCAGATCGCCACCACGTCGGCCTCGCCGGACGCGATGTCGAGGCAGGCCCGGTTGACCAGCGCCTGGGGCTCGTGGCCCCCGACGGGGCTGAGGGCCTCGTCGCGGGGCCGGGCCCCGACGCGCCCGGCCACCAGCCGGGCCGGGTTGCGGTAGCGGCGGGAGATGACCGCCACCACCCGCAGGGCGTCGAGCGAGCCGAGCAGGTCGCCGCTGGCGCCGCTGTCGGCGGCGGCCCGGCGCAGGGCCTCGGCCATCATCTCGACGGGCTCGGCGGGCGGCTCGCCGCGGTCGACGCGGTTGGACCACTGGCCGGTGCCGACCAGGACGGGCGTGCGGGGATCGAGGGGCATGTCTCTCCTTCCGGCAGGCCAACCTACAATCCCTCTCATCGACATCCTGTTGGTGTGCACCGCGGCCCGGGCGGGCGCCGCCACCAACGGCTACCTACGGAGTTGACGTGCGCGTCGCCATCGGATCCGACCACGCCGGTTTCGGCCTGAAGGCCCACCTGTCCGAGACCATGCGCTCGCTCGGCCACGAGGTCCTCGACCTGGGCACCCACGCGCCCGAGGCGGTCGACTACCCGCCGATCTGCGCGGAGGTCGGCCGGGCGGTGGTCAAGGGGGAGGCCGAGCGGGGCGTCGTGCTGGGCGGGTCGGGGCAGGGCGAGCAGATGGCGGCCAACAAGGTGCGCGGGGTGCGCGCCGCCCTGTGCAACGATCTGTACACGGCACGCATGTCCCGCGAGCACAACGACGCCAACGTCCTGTCCATCGGCGCGCGCATCGTGGCCCCGCCGCTGGCCGACGAGATCCTGACGCTGTGGCTCACGACGCCCTTCGAGGGCGGCCGCCACGAGCGTCGCATCGCCCAGATCCACGAGATCGAGACCTACTAGGAACCGCCATGGGCTGGCCCACCACGTCCGACGACGAGCTGTTCGGCCTCATCGACCGCGAGGTCGAGCGCCAGAACACCACCCTCCAGCTGATCGCCAGCGAGAACTTCACCTCGCCCGCGGTCCTGCGCGCCACGGGCTCGGTCCTCACCAACAAGTACAGCGAGGGCTACCCCGGCAAGCGCTACTACGGCGGCAACGAGGTCATCGACGAGGTCGAGAACCTGGCCCGCGACCGGGCGAAGGCCCTGTTCGACGCCGAGTACGCCAACGTGCAGCCGCACTCGGGTGCCAACGCCAACCTGGCCGTGTACTTCGCCCTGCTGGAGCCGGGCGACACCGTGCTCGGCCTGCGGCTGGACCAGGGCGGCCACCTGACCCACGGGTCGCCGGTCAACGCCAGCGGGCGGCTGTACCACTTCGTGTCCTACGGGGTGACCCCGTCGGACGAGCGCATCGACCTCGACCAGGTCCGGGACCTGGCGCTCGAGCACCGGCCCAAGCTGATCGTCACCGGCGCCACCGCCTACCCCCGCGTCATCGACGCGGCCCCGTTCCGGGCCATCGCCGACGAGGTGGGCGCGCTGTTCATGTTCGACGCCGCGCACATCGCCGGCCTGATCGCCGGGGGCGCGCACCCGAGCCCGGTGCCCCACGCCGACGTGGTCACCTTGACCACCCACAAGACGCTGCGGGGCCCGCGGGGCGGGGCCATCCTGGCCAAGGCCGAGATCGGCGAGCGCTTCGACAAGTCTGTGTTCCCCGGCCTCCAGGGCGGGCCGCTCGACCACGTCATCGCGGCCAAGGCCGTGGCCTTCCACGAGGCCGCCCAGCCCGAGTTCACCGACTACGCCCACCAGATCGTGGCCAACGCCGCCGCCCTGGCCGAGGGCCTGGCCGGCACCGGGCTGCGGCTGGTGTCCGGCGGTACCGACAACCACCTCATGCTCGTCGACCTGCGCAGCTTCGACCCCGACCTGTCGGGCAAGAAGGCGCGCCTGGCGCTCGACCGGGCCGGCATCAGCCTCAACGAGAACACCGTGCCGAACGACCCCCGGCCGCCGTACATCACCAGCGGCCTACGCATCGGCACGCCGGCGATGACCACGCAGGGCCTGCGGGAGGCCGAGATGGGCGACGTGGCGTCGCTCATCCACCGCACGCTGGTGGGTCGCGACGACGACGCCGAGGTGGCGGCGGTGCGCGACGAGGTCGTCGCCCTCTGCTCCAAGTACGCGCCGTACCCGGCGTGATCGGCTACCTGGCGGTCATCGGGGCGGCCTTCGCCGTCACGTGCTCGTCGATGCCCCTGCTGCGGAAGCTGTCGTTCCGCGTGGGGGCGGTGCAGCACCCCGATGCCCGCCGGGACCATCCCCGCCCCACACCCATCCTGGGCGGGGCCGGGATCGTGGCCGGGGTCCTGGTCGGGTTCCTGGTGGCCTGGCTGACCGGCGAGTTCACCGCGGTGTTCCGGACCATCGCCCCGCCCCTCGGCGTGGTGCTGGCCACGGTCACGATCTACCTGGTCGGCCAGCTCGACGACCTGCGCGAGGTGTCCGCACCGGCCAAGACGGCGGGCTCGGTGCTGGCCGGCAGCATCCTGGCCATCTCGGGCGTGGTCATCCTGTTCTTCAGGATCCCGTTCGTGGGGCTGGTGGCGCTGCCGCCGGACCTGGCCACCCTCATCACCGTGCTGTGGGTGGTGGGCATGGCCCAGGCGGTCAACCTGATCGACGGGCTGGACGGCCTGGCCGCCGGGGTGGTGTGCATCGGCGCGGGGGCGATCCTCATGTTCGCCGAGCACCTGGACAACAAGGGCTCGATCATCAGCGACGACAACATCGGCGCCCTGATCGCGGCGTGCGTGGTGGGGGCGTGCCTCGGCTACCTGCCGTGGAACTTCCACCCGGCCAAGATCTTCATGGGCGACGCGGGCGCGCTCACGCTCGGGTTGTTGATGGCCGCGTCCACCGTCGCCATCGGCGGCAACACCGACGCCGAGCTGCCGGGCCAGACGTTCTTCTTCTTCGCCCCGCTGTTCCTGCCCCTGGTCATCCTGGGGGTGCCGATCGCCGACGCCGCCTGGGCGCTGCTGCGCCGGGCCAAGGGCCGCACCGGCCTGACCATCGCCGACAAGGGCCACCTCCACCACCGCCTGGTCCGCCTGGGCCACGGCCAGCGCCGGGCGGTGCTGATCCTGTGGGCGTGGACCGGCCTGCTGTCGGCCGCCGTGCTGGTCCCCGTGTACACGGGCGACGGCACGGGCCTGATCCCGCTCGGCGTGGCGGCCCTGGCCCTGGGCCTGTACACGGTCCTGGCCCCGGGCTGGGACGCGCGGCGTGCCAACGGCCACGGCGAGGTCCCGCCCGCGGGCTGGCAGGTGCCGGACTGGGAGCGCCATCAGCGCACCCGGTAGGGTGACCCGCCGCGCACCAAAGATCTGAGTTTGGTGTTCCGCGACCCGCTCCGATAGATTGCGAAATCATTCACAAGGTCTGCCGCGACGAGGGGGTGACCTGCCTTGGGCCAGGGACGGGGAGTACTCGATCTCTCTATCAAGCAAGATCTGAACCGGGGGTTCGG
>DASSUD010000411.1:0-24400 GCA_035707385.1 Acidimicrobiales bacterium | reverse complement strand
CCCGACCCGCCCGGCGGCGCCGCCGACCTGGCCGCCGCGCTCGACGCCGTGGCCACCGGCTTCGCCGACGGCACGGCCTGGGCCGACCGGTGACGCAGCCCGACGCCGCACGCGCCGGCTACCGGTCGGTGGACGGGCTGGCGGTCACGCTCGACGGCCCGGTCCTGCGCCTCCACCTCGACCGCCCCGCCCGGCGCAACGCCCTCGACGACGCCATGGTCGCGGGCCTGGTCGACGCCCTCGACGCCTGCGGGCGCGACGAGCGCGTCCGCTGCGTCGTGCTGTCCGGCGCCGGCGACCACTTCTGCGGGGGCGCCGACATCGTGGCCCGCAACGCCCCGCCCCCGGGCGGCGGGCCCGCCCACCGTCCCCGGGTCGGCAGCATCCAGCGCCGGGTGCCGTCGCTGGCCCACCGGCTGATCGGACTGGTGCTGGGGGTCCAGGTGCCGGTGGTGTGCCGGGTCCAGGGCTGGGCGGCGGGCATCGGCCTGCACCTGGCCGTGGCCGCGGACTTCGCGGTCGTGGACCAGGAGGCCCGGCTGTGGGAGCCCTTCGCCGAGCGTGGCTTCACCCCGGACTCCGGCGCCACCTGGCTGCTGCCCCGCGCCGTCGGCACCGCCCGGGCCCGGGAGCTGCTCCTGCTCGGCCGGCAGCTCGACGGCCGGGAGGCGGCGGCCTGGGGACTGGTCCACCGCGCCGTCCCCGCCGACCGGCTCGACGCCGAGGTGGGCGCGCTGGTCGAGCGCCTGGCCGGCGGGCCCACGGTGGCCCTCGGCCTCACCAAGTGGCTGCTGCACGCCGGGCACACCGCCGCGCTGGGCGACCAGCTGCAGAACGAGGCCCTCGGCCTGGAGCTGTCGTCGCGCAGCGAGGACTTCCGCGAGGGACTGGCCGCCTTCCGGGAGAAGCGCCCGCCGCGCTTCACGGGCCGATGAGCGCCGCGGGCGCCCGCCTGCCGGTGGCGCCGGGCGCCCCCCTGGACGAGGTCGTGGCCCGGGTGCGGGCGTGGGTGGACGAGCACGTGCCCGCCCCCTGGCGGGAGGCCGCGGCCCGCGGCGGCCCCGCCGCGGTGCGGGCGGTGCGGAGCCGAGCGGACTACGAGGCGTGGTATCCCGTCTTCGGTGCCTCCGGCCTGGTGGCGCCGACGTGGCCGGTGGCCTATGGCGGCCTCGACCTGCCGGCGACCGGGGCCCGGGCGGTCGAGGCCGAGCTCCGCCCACTCAACCTGGGGCGCCTCAACCCACTGGGGCTGAACCTGGCGGCGCCCGCGCTGTTCGCCCACGGCACCGAGCAGCAGCGGCTCCGCTACCTGCCTCCGATCGTGCGCAACGAGGAGGTGTGGTGCCAGCTGTTCAGCGAGCCGGGAGCGGGCTCGGACCTCGCCTCGCTCGCCACCCGGGCCGAGCGGGACGGCGACGGCTGGCGGGTCAGCGGGCAGAAGGTGTGGACCACCTGGGCGCACCTCGCCGACTACGGGTTGCTGCTGGCCCGCACCGATCCGGCCGTGCCCAAGCGGCGGGGCATCACCTACTTCCTGATCGACCTCCACCAGCCGGGCGTGGAGGTCCGGCCCCTGCGCCACCTGGGCGGCGAGGTCGACTTCAACGAGGTGTTCCTCGACGGCGCCTGGGTGCCCGACGGCCAGCGGGTCGGCGCCGTGGGTGAGGGCTGGCGGGTGGCGGGCGCCACGCTGTCGGGCGAGCGCCAGATGGTGGCGGGCGCCGGCTCGGGCGGGGTCGACCGCATCGGCGGGTCGGGCGCCACCCGGCTCGTGGCGTCGGCCCGCGAGCGCACGGCCGCCGGGCTCCCGGGAGGCTGGGACGATCCGGTCGTCCGCCAGCGGATCGTGGCCCTGCTGTCGGAGGAGCGCATCCGGGCCTGGACGAACCAGCGGATCCGGGCCGGGCTGCGGGCCGGGCGGCCCCCCGGGGCCGAGAGCTCGATCGGCAAGGTCCACCAGGGTGACCTCAACCAGCGCATCCAGCTGCTGGCCACCGACCTGCGGGGGGCGGGGGCGCTGGCCTGGGACGCCCCGGCGGGCGCCGGCGGGTATTGCGACGGCCTGCCCTACGAGGTGGCGAGCATGCTCCGCAGCCGGGCCAACACGATCGAGGGCGGCACCACCGAGGTCAACAAGACCATCGTGGGCGAGCGGGTGCTGGGGCTGCCCCGCGAGCCCGACCCGTGGCGCGACGCGCCCTGGCACGAGGTCCCCCGGAGCTGACCATGGCCTACACGACGCTGCGGGTGGAGCGGCGGGGTCCGGTCGGCTGGCTGACCTTCGACCGGCCCGACGTCGGCAACGCCATGGACGCCACCATGCTGGACGAGCTGGCGCACGCCTGGGGCGAGCTGGACGCCGACCCGGGCGTGCGCGTCATCGTCAACACCGGGGCGGGCCCGGCGTTCCAGACCGGCCTCGACATGGCCCAGCTGGCCCGGGACCCCGACGCCCTGCGCGAGCAGTCGCGCCGCACCCGCCGCGCCGAGCTGCGCCTCAGCGCCTGGCACAACGCCGTGCGCAAGCCGGTGATCGCCGCGGTCAACGGCACCTGCGCCGGCGGGGGCCTGCACTTCGTGGCCGACGCCGACATCGTGATCGCGGCCGACACGGCCACCTTCCTCGACCCCCACACCTCGGTCGGCCAGGCCACCGCGTTCGAGGCGATCGGCCTGGTCCGCCGGTCGCCGATGGAGCCGGTCGTGCGCATGGCCCTGGTCGGGCGCCACGAGCGGATGGGCGCCGCCCGCGCCCGCCAGCTGGGCATCGTCGGCCAGGTCGTCCCGGCCGCCGACCTGGAGGCGACCGCCCAGGCGCTGGCCGAGGCCATCGCCCGCAACTCGCCCACCGCGATGGCGCTCAGCAAGCGGGCGCTGTGGGGCGCGCTGGAGGCGGGGCTGACCGAGGCCAGCCGGGCCGGCGGGCAGGACCTCGTCGCCATGTGGGGCCACCCCGACCAGGCGGAGGGTCCCCGGGCCTTCGCCGAGGGCCGTCCGGCGGCGTGGCAGCCCCTCGACCCCGGGGTCACCGGCCCCGGTCCCGGCCGCTGGCGCCCGGGCCCCCGACCGCCGCAGGAGGACACCGTGACCGATGCCGCCGACACCGCCGATGCCGCGCCCACCCCGGCGCCCCCCGGTTCCTACTCGTCGTACGAGACGCTCCGGGTCGAGCGGCACGGACCGGTCGGCTGGCTGATCTTCGACCGGCCCGACCAGCTCAACGCCATGGACTTCATCATGCGGGACGAGCTGGCCGTGGCCTGGCGCGAGCTCGACGCCGACCCGGCGGTGCGGGTCATCGTCCACACCGGCAACGGCCGGGCCTTCCAGACCGGCGTCGACGTCCGCCAGATCGCCAGCGACGGTGTCGGCATGGAGCGCTACCGGCGGTCGGTCGAGGACTTCGACCTCCACTTCACCGCCTGGCACCAGGGGGTGGCCAAGCCGGTCATCACGGCGGTCAACGGCATCTGCGCGGGCGGCGGCTTCCACTGGGTGGCGGACGCGGACATCGTCATCGCCGCCTCCGACGCCGAGTTCTTCGACCCCCACGTGTCGGTCGGCCAGGTGGTGTCGCTGGAGGCGATCGGCCTCATCCGCAAGATGCCGGCCGAGGCGGTCATGCGCATGGCGATGGTCGGGCGCCACGAGCGGATGCCGGCCGCCCGGGCCTACGAGCTGGGCATGGTCAGCCAGGTCGTCGACCCTCCCGAGCGGTTGCGGGAGGCGGCCCAGGAGCTGGCCGAGACGGTCGCCCGCAACTCGCCCGCCGCCCTGGCCGCCACCAAGCGGGCCCTGTGGGGCGCGCTGGAGGCCGGGCTGACCGACGCCTGCCGGTCCGGTGCGCAGGACCTGGTGTCGCTGTGGGGCCACCCCGACCAGGCCGAGGGCCCCGCCGCCTTCGCCGAGGGCCGCCCGCCCCGCTGGCAGCCGCCGGCATGAGCCTGGCCCGACTGCTGGCCGCACCGGATGGTGGCGGGCGCGACGACGTCCTGGTCCACCTGGGTGACCGATCGTGGACCCGGGGCTGGGTGCAGGACCGGGCGGCGGCGCTGGCCGCGGCCCTGGCCGCCGCGGGGGCGGGCCCGGGTGCCCGGGTCGGGGTCATGCTCCCCGACGGGCCGGACGTCGTGGCCGCGCTGTTCGGGGTGTGGGGAGCGGGGGCGGCCTACGTCCCGCTCAACCCCCGCCTCACCGGCGGCGAGGTCGAGGGCGTGCTGGCCGCGGTCGGCCCGGCGGCCGTCGTGTCCACCGGCGACCATGCCGGCCGCTTCGCGGGGTGGCCGCTGGTGGTCGTCCCCTCGCCCGGCGGGTCGCCGGAGGTGCGCCCGGGACGCACGGGGGCGGCTCCCGCCGGCGACGACGACGTGGCGCTCGTCCAGTTCACGTCGGGCACGACCGGGCGCCCCAAAGCGGTGCTGCTCACCCACCGCGGGGTGTCCGACCTGCTCGACGGGGTGGTGCGCAAGCTCCGGGCCGGCGGCCCGGCGGCGCCCGGCCTGGCGCCCATGCCCAACCTCGTGCCCGTGTCCCTGTCGCTGTGGGCCGGCCTCTACAACGTGCTGTTCGCCTTCACGGTGGGGGCGCCGGTCGTGCTGCTGGACGGGTTCACGCCTGCCGGGTTCGCCGCCGCGGTCCGGCGCCACGGCATCCGCTCGACCGTCCTGCCGCCCGCGGCCATGGCCATGCTGACCGCCGCGCCCGGGGACGAGGTCGGCGACCTGGCCCCGCTGCGCTACGTCCGCAGCATCACGGCGCCGCTGTCGCCCCGCCAGGCACGGGGCTTCAAGGACCGCTTCGGCATCGCGGTGATGAACAGCTACGGCCAGACCGAGATCGGCGGGGAGATCATCGGCTGGAGCGCCGAGGACGCCCGCCGGCACGGCGACGACAAGCTGGGCTCGATCGGCCGGCCCCACGACGGCGTCACCGCCCGGGTGGTCGACGACGCCGGCCGCGACGCGCCGCCCGGGGAGGCCGGCGAGCTGTGGGTCCGGACCCCGGCGCTGGCGGCCGGCTACGCCGGGGGCGCCGACCTGTCCGACCGGCTCAGCCCGGACGGCTGGTTCCGGACCGGCGACGTGGCCCGCATCGACGCCGACGGGTTCGTGTGGATCGAGGGCCGCCTGTCCGACATGGTGAACCGGGGCGGCCTGAAGGTGTTCCCCGCCGAGGTCGAGGAGGTGCTGCGGGCGGCGCCGGGGGTCGCCGACGCGGCCGTCGTCGGCGTGCCCGACGACCGGTTGGGCGAGGTCCCGTGGGGGTTCGTCGTCCCGGCGGCCGGGCCGCTCGACCCGGGCGTGCTGGCCGACCACTGCCGCCGCCACCTGGCGCCCTACAAGGTGCCGGTGGGCTTCGAGGTCGTGCGCGGGCTGCCCCGCAACCAGGTCGGCAAGGTGCTGAAGGCGGAGCTGGCCGGCCGGGCCACCCGCCCCCGGCCGTGACGGCGGGTGCGGCCACCGTCGCCGGCACCCTGCGGCAGGGCCTGGCGGACCTCGGCGTCGACGCCGTGTACGGCCTGCCGCTGGCCGGCGTGGACGTGGCCGAGGCGGCCGACCCGGTCGTGGCGTCCCTGCTGGCCGAGGCCCACCTGCTCGTCCACCGGACGCGTTGCGCCGTGCACCACGGCGAGGGACGGCTGACGATCCTCGACCGGCGGGCGGCGCTCGGTGTCGGGCCGGGCGGTCGGCCCGACCCCGCGCCCGACGAGGTGGCCGTCGACGACGCCGCCGCCCTGGCCGGGTGCTGGGCGGCCGTCGCCGATCAGCTGGCCGGCCCCGGCGGCACCGCCCGGCTGGCCGTCGCCCTCGACCCCGCGGCCCCGGCCGGGGACGGGTCCCCGCCGCCGCCCGCGGCGGTCGACCGGTGGGTGGTCCCGGACCGCGACGACGTCGAGCGCCTGAACGCGGCCGAGGCCCCGGTCGTGCTGGCGGGCCCGGGCGTGGCCGAGCCGGCGCTGGTCCCGGGCCTGCACGCGCTGGCCGCGGCGGGGGGCCTCGGCGTGCTGAACACCTGGGGCGCCAAGGGGGTGTTCGACTGGCGCAGCCACCACCACCTGGCCACGGTGGGCCTCCAGGAGCGTGACCTGGAGCTGGGCGGGCTGCCGGCGGCCGACCTGGTCGTCGCCGCCGGCCTGGACGGCCGCGAGGTGCCCACATCCGGATGGGGCGCCGCCCCGGTCCTCGTCCTGGCGCCCGGCGCACTCGGGCCGGCCGCCGAGGCCCTCGCCCGGCCCCGCCGCCGCCCGGCGATGCCGGCCCTGCGCGACGGGTTGGCCCGCGTCACCCAGGAGGGCTGGGCGCGGGCGACGGCCCCCCTGGCCCCGAGCGCGGTGACCCGGGCCTACGCCCGGGCGCTCGCCGGCGGCGGCCTGGTGGCCGCCGACCCGGGCACCGCCGGCTACTGGGTCGCTCGCACGTTCGCCACCACCGCGCTCGGCGGTGCGGTGGTCCCGGCCCGGGCAGGGGCCGGGGGCCTGGCGGCGGCGTGCGTGGCGGTGGCCCGCCGGGCCCGGCCCGGTCGCCGGGCGCTGGCGGTCGTCGACGCCGCCGGCGAGCGGACCGCGGCGGTGGTCGAGGCCGCAGCCCGCTGGGGCGTGGCGGTCCCCGTCGAGCGCTGGGTGGGCGACGGCCCGGCGCTGGACGCCGAGGCCCATGCCGCGCGCCTGGAGGACCTGCTGGCCGGCCCGGTGGCCGCCTCGGCCGGTCTCGCCACCGACCCCGCGCAGATGGCCCGGATGGTCGAGGTGGCCGGCGAGGTGGTGGCGTGGACGGCGGGTGTCACGGTCCCGCCGGGCGCGTCAGCCGCCGCCGAGGGCCCGGGCGACCAGGGGGGCCACGTCGTCCGGTGACTCGCCGCGGGTCACGGCGATGCCGGACAGCGCGGTGCCGAGCGCGGCGGCAAAACCCTGGGGCTTCTCCGTGAGCATGAGGGCGAGGTACTGGCGCAGGTAGGGCAGCTCCTCGGGGTCGTGCTCGTCGAGCACCTGGTACAGCTCGGCGATCTCGGACCGGCCGGCGGCGCGGCTGCGGGCCTGGCGGATGGCCTTGAGCGCCGAGCCCAGCGCGCACGAGCTGGTGAGCTGGTACGCGGCGTGGGCCTCCGCCATGGTGAAGCCCTGCCGGACGAGGGCGCCGAGGATGGCGTCGGTGGTGCCGGCGATCGACTCGTTGTTGATGGCGCCGGCCAGGAACTGGTCGACGAGGAGCGGTTCGGTCACGAAGGCGTCGTAGTTGTAGACCGCCCACTCGGCCAGCCACTCGGCCCAGTGCTGGCCGTGGTCGAGCGGGACCTCGCTGTGGGTGGCGGTGTGCTCGGCGGCCAGCCGCAGCAGGTCCTCCTTGCCGCGGATGTGGTGGTAGAGGCCCGCGACGCTGACCCCGAGGTGGTCGGCCACCGCCTTCAGCGTGAGGTTGCCCAGCCCGACCTGCTGGGCCGCTTCGGCGATCGCCTGCCGGCTGATCTGCGGGGGGCGCCCGACGCGGCGCCGGGCCGCCCCGCGGGGGGCAGCAGCGCTGGCAGCGTCGGTGGCGTTTCCCGGCATGCCAGGCACGTTACTTCGGAAACCACCCCCCACCTGGCCTTCAACCGGCCTGAGTTTTCGACTATGTTTCGGATACTCGATAAGGAGGCGCGATGACCGGATGGGACGAGGCCCTCGGAGCCGTCACCCTCGACGGCGCGGGCCGCCGGGCCACGGGCCTGCCCGTCGGGCTCCCGATGCCCCGCGACCGCGACCTGGTGGCCGACCGGGCCAAGCGGGTGCGGGTCACCCGGTCCGCGGCGCGCCGCTTCCCCTTCCCGGTCCCGAACGGGTGGTTCGTGGTGGCGGAATCCGGCGACCTCGCCCCCGGGGACGTGCAGGCCCTCTTCTACTTCGGGCGCGACCTGGTGCTCTACCGCACCGAGACCGGGGCGGCGCGCCTCGTCGACGCCCACTGCCCGCACCTCGGCGCCCACCTGGCGGTGGGCGGCAAGGTCGAGGGCGACCGCCTGCGCTGCCCGTTCCACGGCTGGGCCTTCGACGGGGAATCGGGCGCCTGCGTCGACATCCCCTATGGCGAGGGCACCCGCATCCCCGCCCGGGCCGCGGCCGGCGCCTACCCGACGCTGGAGCGCAACGGCATGGTGTGGGCCTGGCACCACGCCGAGGGCGGCAACCCGTTCTACGACGTCCCGGTGGTCCCCGAGTTCGGCGACCCGGCGTGGTCGCCGGTCGTGGTCCGCGACTTCGAGATCGCCGTGCCCGCCCAGGACATGGCGGAGAACAACGTCGACTACGCCCACTTCCGCTTCGTCCACGGCACCGACGCCATCCCCGAGGACGAGTTCTTCGTCGACGGCACCTACAAGCGGGCCGTCGGCATGGACGGCAACTTCGTCCGTGAGGGGTACGGCCTCGGCCTCGGCGTGCTGCGCATCACGGGCTACGTGACCTTCATCTCCTCGACCACGCCCATCGACGAGGAGAGCGTGCACGTGCGCTGGGCGTTCACCGCCCCCCGGGCCAACGGCGAGGACGCCGCGGTCCGGGCCGCCGAGTCGTTCTGCGACGGCGTCAGCCAGGACATCCCCATCTGGGAGAACAAGATCTACCGGCCCCGCCCAGCGCTGACCCGCTCGGAGCGCCCGATCATCGAGCACCGGCGCTGGTGCCGGCAGTTCTATTCCCACTACGACCCGGCCGGCGAGGTCACCGAGACCGAGGCCTGATCCTCGCGGGGCGCGATGAGTTCGGCCCCACCGCGCCGTCGTAGTCGGCGTACAGTGAGGTCCGGGCGCCGTCTCGTCGCCCAACCCCCGGTTCCGGTGCCCACGCCACCGGCGGTAGCGGGGGCAAAGGGAGCTCCTGCTCTCGGGACGCCGGTTCAGCGCGTGCCCTTTCCCGGCGGGGCGCCGTGAGCGTGGGTCGCGGGGCCGCCGCCCGGAGCAAGGGAGCATCCGATGACCCGGCAGAAGTCGTTCAAGCGCCTCGTCCGAGCGCGCATGGGCAAGACCGGAGAGAGCTACACCGCGGCGCGGGCCGTGCTGCTGGCCGCGCAGGAGGAGTCGGCGGGCGGCGGGAAGCCGGTGCTGGCGACGTCCGACCCGGAGATCCGGCGCCGGACGGGGCGAGGCTGGGAGGAGTGGTTCGACCTCCTCGACGCCTGGCAGGCCGACCAGATGACCCACCGTGACCTGGCCCGCAAGGTCGCCGGCGAGCTCGGGATCGAGCCGCTGGCCTGGGCGGCCCAGGCGGTCACCTACAGCTACGAGCACGCCCGCGGGCTGCGGGTCGTCGGCCAGCGCGGCGACCGCTCGTTCGCGGCCACCGCCTCCCGGACCCTGGCGGTCCCGGCCGAGCGGGCCTTCGACGCCTTCGCCGACGCGGACGAGCGGGCGGCCTGGCTGCCCGGCGGCCGGATGTCGGAGCGCACGTCGATCCGGCCGCGCTCGCTCCGGTTCGACTGGGACGACGGCACCACCCGCGTCAACGTCGTCATCGCCGCCAAGGGCCCGGCCCGCTGCACCGTCCACGTCGAGCACGCCCGCCTGGCCGACGTGGCCGACACCGAGCGCATGAAGGCCTACTGGCGCGAGCACCTGGGCGCACTCAGGTCGCGGCTGGAAGGGGGCGCGTCCGATGCCTGACGTCGACGTGGTCGCCGTGCTGGCGGCCACCGCGGCCGCCTTCGTGCTGAGCGGAGCCTGGTACGCGGCGCTCGGGGACCGCCTGGCCGCGGTCAGCCCCGCTGCGGCCGCGGGGGACCCGGTCCCGTGGGCCATCCCGGCCGAGGTGGTGCGCACCCTCGTCCTGGTGACGGTGGTGGCCGGGCTGGTGGCCGAGACCGGCGCCGACGGCTGGTGGGGCGGCGTGGTGCTGGGCCTGGCGCTGTGGGTCGGCTTCGCCCTGGTCCTGTGGGCCGGGGCCGTGCTCCACGAGCGCACGCCGTGGAAGCTGGCCGCCATCCACGCCGGCGACTGGCTCGTCAAGCTGCCGGTCGTCGCCGCCCTGGTCGCGGTCGTGCAGTGACCGGGGCGGTGCCGATCACGGCCACCGGCTGAGGAGGGCGAGGGCCCGGCGGAGGACCTGCGCCGCCGGGCCCTCGTCGTAGTCGCCGAGGCTGCGGTCGGTGAAGAGGTGGGCCGACCCGGGGTAGAGGAACAGCTCGCCGGCGGCCTCCGCCACCAGCGTCTCGGCCTCCTCGCGCTCGGTCCAGTCGTCCGGGTCGGCCAGGTGGACCTGGAGCGCCACCTCCGCGGGCCACGTTCCCCCGAACCACCGGGTCTCGGTGCCGCCGTGGACGAGGATGGCGGCGAGGGCGCCGGGCCGGGTCTGGGCCAGCTTCTGGGCGGGCAGCGCGCCCAGCGACATGCCCATGTAGACGGCCCGGTCGGGCAGGCCGGCGGCCGCGGCCTCGCCCCGCTCGATGACCGTCTCCATGCCGATCGCCTCGGCGTGGGCCACGCCCACGGCGAGGTCCGTGAACGTGGCGCCGTCGTAGAGGTCGGGCACGGTGACCCGGTGGCCGGCCGCCCGCAGGTCCTCCGCCAGGGCGTGCACGCCGGGCGTCAGCCCCTGCGCGTGGTGGAACAGGATCAGCTCGGCCATCGCTTCCCTCCGTGGATCAGGACGCCCCGCCGAAGACGTCGACGAGGCCCTGGACGAGCCACCGGTCGCCGTCGGGGACCGGGCAGGGGAGCGGTGCCCGGACGCTCAGCCCCTCGACCAGGTCGACGGCCCGTCCGGCCAGCCGCAGGGCACCCGCCGGGGCGTCGTCGGCAGTGACGATGACGGCGTCGCCCACCTCGACCACCAGCCGCAAGTCGGGCTCGGTGGCCTCCACGACGATCGCGCCCCGGCGATCGGTGCCCCGGGTCAGGGCGAACACGGGGCCGATCGCCGCGGCGTAGGCGAGGCAGCCGGCGATCTCGTCGGGCTCCTCGACCGGCGCGAGCCCCAGGGGGAGGACCACGTCCCGCTCGTGGACCCACGCGTCCCACAGCGCGTGGAGCGCCACCGCCTGGAGGGGCACGTGGCCCGGTGGTGCCTCGCCGGGCAGCGACCAGCCGTCGCCGTCGATGCCGGCGACCGCGGTGGCCAGGGCGTCGTTCGACTCGACGAAGGCGGCCAGCACCTCGGCGGCCGGCTGCGACCGGGTCGCCTCCACCAGCGCGGCCGGGGTCGCCACCGGGTCGAAGGTGGCGAGGAGCCGGGTCGGCTCGCCCGCCCGCGCCGCACCGACCGACAGCGCCCAGAACTGGTTGGTGGTGACGAGGTGGGCGACGACGTCGCGGACCGTCCAGCCCTCGCACCGGCTGGCGGCCGCCCACGCGTCCTCGTCGAGCCCGCCGAGGACCGCCGCCAGCCGCCGCCGCTGCCGCAGCAGCGGCTCGGCTGGAACGCCCACCGCGCCCCCCAGGTCGAGGATGGGCGGTCCGCCGTACCGGGGCGTCAGTCGCACGGACGGGACGCTAGTGGGGTGGCGCTCGACGAGGCCGTCAGCGCACGACCACGTCGGGCCGGCCCAGGCCCTGCGCCTCGGCCAGGGCGTAGTAGGCGGCGAGGGTGGTGGGGCCGTCCGTCGTGCCGATGATGTTGCCCTCGGCATCGAGGTCGATGTTGGTGCCGGTCATGTGGAACCACACCCGGGTGTCGTCCTCGATGCAGGTGAGCGTGTGGACCGACCCGGCCGGCTCGTAGAGCACCGACCCGGCCCGGTTCACGTAGTCGTACTCCTTGTACTTCCAGGCGCCCGACCGGGTGAAGCCGAACACGGGCCCGGTGTGCCTGTGCGTCGGCACCTCGAAGCCGGCCTGGAAGATGTCCTCGACGACCCACAGGCCGGCGGCCTCGTCGACCATCAGCACCTTGAGCTTGTTCCCGCCGCCGATCTCCACGAACGGCAGGTCGTCGTCCCCGATGTGCACGGCCTCGGGCAGCGCGGCGATGGCAGTCATGGAGCCCCCTGTGGAAGTGGAACGCGTTCTAGTATGGCCGCCGACCCGAGGGGGTGGCCATGGGGGCGACGGCACCGCAGCCGGCCGGGATCTACGACCCTGACTGGTACCTCGGCGACGAGGTCCACACCACCTTCGCCCGCCTGCGCCGCGAGGACCCCGTCCACTGGCAGGACATCGACGGCCAGGCCGGGTACTGGGCGGTGCTGCGCCATGCCGACGTGGTGCACGTGTCGCGCCACCCCGAGCTGTTCTCGTCGTGGGAGGGCAGCGTCGTGCTCGAGGACCTGGAGCCCGACCGGCTCGAGCTCATGCGGCACATGCTGCTGGTCATGGACCCGCCGGGGCACACGGCCTACCGCAAGCCGCTGGCCCCGCATTTCGGCGCCCGGGTGGTCGGCCTGATGGAGGGCCAGGTCCGGGACCTGTGCCGGGAGATCCTGGCCGGCGCCGCCGAGCGGGGCGAGGTCGACCTGGTCCGGGACGTGGCCGCCCCGCTGCCGGCCCGCATCATCGCCGGGATCATGGGGCTGCCCCCGGGCGATGCCCCCCGGATCCAGCGCTGGGCCGAGGCCATGGTCGCCGGCCAGGACGAGGAGGTCTCCGGTGAGGACCCGGGGGTCGCGTCGATCGAGATGGCCATGTACGGGATCGAGCTGGCGGCCACCCGGCGGGCGGCGGCCACGGCGGGACCGGCCGAGCCCGCGGATGTCACCGACCTGTTGCTGAGCACCCGGTTCGAGGACGGCGAACCCATGAGCGACGTGGACTTCGGTTCGTTCTTCGTCCAGCTGGTCACGGCCGGCAACGACACCACCAAGGCGATGATGAGCGCCGGGGTCCACGAGCTGATGCGCCATCCCGACCAGGTGGCCGCCCTGCGCGACGACCCGGGGCTGGTCCCCGACGCCGTCGAGGAGATGCTGCGCTACTGCAACCCGCTGCACTACTTCCGGCGCACGGCCACGGCCGACACCGAGCTGGGCGGCCGGCGGATCCGGGCAGGCGACAAGGTGGCGCTGGTCTACACGTCGGCCAACCGCGACGAGACCGTGTTCGCCGACCCCCAGGCCTTCGACGTGCGCCGGTCGCCCAACCCGCACGTCAGCTTCGGCATCGGCACCCACTTCTGCCTGGGGGCGCACCTGGCCCGGCTCGAAGCCCGGGTGTTCGTCGAGGAGCTGCTGGCCGCCTTCGCGGCCATCGAGCCCGCCGGCGAGCCGGCCCGGGTGCGCTCCAACCTGGCCAACGCCTACAAGCGCCTGCCGGTCCGCCTCGTTGCCTAGCTATAGCTATAGCTACAGCTAGTGGGATGGCGACGGGAGGTCGGTGAGCAGCGTCGCAACGTGGTCGGCTTCCACGCCGCCGGAGTCGGCCCCGAGGGCGCGGGCCGAGCGGTCGTCGGGGACGGCCGGGCCGCCGGCCAGCAGGGGGACGGCGGGGAGGGCCCGGCGGAGCGCGGCCAGCACCTCCGCCGCGGCGGGCAGGGTCCCGTCGCTGCCAGCGCACACGCCGACGGCGATCAGCTGGTCGGCGTCGCGGGCGGCCCACAGGAGGTCGTCGACCGGCGTGTCCGGGCCCAGCTCGACGACACGCCAGCCACGCGCCCGGAGCACGTTGGTGAGCAGGGTCAGCGGCAGCCCGTGCTGCTCGCCCGGCGCCCCGCCGAGCACCACGGTCCCCCGGCGCCGCCCCGGGCCGGCCGACAGCGGCGCGAGGCGCGCCGCGAGGCGCGCCGCGGTGGTCGAGGCCACGTGCTCGCCGCCGACGGTCAGCGCCCCGTGCGCCCAGCGCCGGCCCACCTCGACCAGGCACGGCGCCAGCAGGTCGAGGTGCGCCCGCTCGGCGGTCGTCTGCGAGACCAGGGTGGACTCGACGACCCGCCAGGCCCCGGGCTCGTCGCCGGCCAGGAGCCGGTCGAGCAGCCGGCCCCGCTGGAGGGCGGCGACGGCGCCGCCGGCCGGCGTCGCGCCGGCGGCGGGCGCGTCGTCGAGCCAGGACACGGAGCCCCGGCGCCCCGGCGGGCCCCGGCGCTCGAAGGCGTCCAGGTCGGCCTCGGTCACTTCCCACCGCCCGCCCCGACGCCGGGCCCGCAGCCGCCCGATGCGGACGTAGCGGTACGCGGTCATGTAGTGGACGCCCAGTCGAGCCGCCGCCTCCTGCAGCGTGAGGCCGGCCGATGGACCCGGCGGCTCGTCGGGATCGCCGTGCGACGTCACGCCCCCGGCCCCAGCCGGGCCGCGGCCAGCTTGCCGGACAGCAGCACCATCGGGATGCCGACCCCGGGGACGGTACCGGTGCCGACGAACACCAGGCCGGGCACACGGGCATCGACGTTGGACGGCCGGAAGGGCCCCGACTGGAAGAACCGGTGGCTCAGCGAGAACGGGGTCCCGGCGACGAGGCCCTGCCGGGCCCAGTCCACCGGGTCGACCAGCTCCTCCTCCACGACGTCGACCGGGTAGCCGAGCGCCGCGACCCTGCTCGCCATCTCGTCGCGCACGACGCCGCGGAGCCGCGACCAGTCGAGGTCGGCCCGGAGGTTGGGCACCGGCTCGAGCGCGTAGAGCACCGAGCAGCCCGCCGGGGCGAGCGCCGGGTCCGACACGGTGGGCACCGACACGAGCAGGGACGGGTCGGCACTCCGCCGGCCCTGGTCGAGGTCCCGGAACGCGGCCGCCCAGGCCGAGGCGAAGTGGATGTTGTGGTGGGCGACCCCCGGGCCGGGGGTGCCGCGCACCCCGACGTGCCACACGACCGCCGACGGCGAGCAGTGGGCCCGCCGCAGGCGCGGCGGGGTGCGGACGCCGGGCAGCAGGCCGTACGCGCCGGGGAGGTCGGCGTTGACCACGACCGCGTCGGCGGGGAGCAGGTCGCCGCCGACCAGGACCCCGCGGACCGGCCCGCCCGCCCCGTCGCCACCGGCTGTCGCCACCGCGTCGACGCTGGTCGAGTAGGTGATCTCGCCGCCGGCCCGGACCACGGCGCCGGCGAGCGCGGTGGCGACCGCGTGGACCCCGCCGGTCGCCGCCCACACCCCCGCCACGACGTCCATGTAGGCGATGACGGCGAGCACGCCGAGCGCCTGCTGGGGGGCGACCCCGGCGTAGAGCGACTGGAAGCTGAATAGGCGGCGCAGGCGGTCGTCCCGGAACGCCCGGCGGACCACCGTGTCGAGCCGCCGCAGCGCGCCGAGCCGCAACAGGGCGAGCGCGGGGCCCAGCGGGCGCACCAGGTCGAGCGGGCCGTCGTAGTTCCGGTCGAGGAAGCGGTCCATCTCCAGGCGGCACAACCGGCCGAGCCACTCGCAGTAGCGGACGAAGCGGTCGGCCTCCTCCGGCCCGCACAGCGCGGCGACCTCGGCGGCCATGGCCTCGCGATCGGCCCGCACCGCCAGCTCGCTGCCGTCGGCGAAGCAGGCGCGGTACGCCGGGTCGAGCCGGGAGAGCGTGAGGTGGTCGCCCAGTTTGGCGCCCGCCGCGTCGAAGGCGTCCTCGAGCAGGCCGGGCATCGTCAGGACGGTGGGGCCGGTGTCGAACCGGAACCCGCCGCGCTCCAGCCGCCCGGCCCGCCCTCCCGGGCGGTCGAGCCGCTCGATGACGCGGACGTCCCACCCGGCGCCGAGCAGGTGGCAGGCGGTGGCGAGCCCGCCGAGGCCGGCGCCGACGACGATCGCCCGCCGACTCACGACCCGCCTCCCGGGGAAGGCACCTGCCGGTGCGGCACGAAGCGGACACCGGGCGACGGAGGGAGGGGCAGATGTGGCATGGCCAATAATTAGCACTAATGTTGCCTCGATGACCTATTGCCCGCTCACCACGCGGCGCGGCCGGCCGTGAGCGGCGTCGGCCCCGCCCTCGCGACCGGCGTGGTCATCGTCGGCTGGCTCCTCGGCTGGGCCGTCGCCGGCCGACGCCGCGAGCTCCCGCCCGCGCCCGCCGGCTCGGGGGCCGGCGCCGGCGGCGGCGGCACCGTCTCGACCTCGGTCGTCGTCCCGGCGCGGGACGAGGCCGAGCACCTGCCGCGGCTGCTCGCGGGGCTGGCACGGGCGGTTCCTGCGCCGGACGAGGTGATCGTGGTCGACGACGGGTCCGTGGACGCCACCGCGGCGGTGGCCCGGGCCGCGGGGGCACGGGTGGTGGCCAGTGCACCGCCGCCCGGGTGGACCGGCAAGGCACAGGCGTGCCAGCGGGGCGCGGACGTGGCGCGGGGCGACGTCCTGGTGTTCCTCGACGCCGACGTCGAGCCCGGC
Source organism: Acidimicrobiales bacterium (assembly GCA_035707385.1). GTDB lineage: Bacteria > Actinomycetota > Acidimicrobiia > Acidimicrobiales > VFJN01 > ZC4RG19. The sequence continues at coordinate 8,208 of DASSUD010000411.1, read as the reverse complement.
GGCGACGTGGTGGCCCGGTTGGCCGGGGCCGCCGCCCGCCACCGCGGGCTGGTCTCGGCCCACCCCCGCCACCGGATCGAGCGCCCCTACGAGCTGCTCTCGGCCGGCATCGGGCTGGTGGCGCTGCTGGGCGCAGGCACCGGCGCGACGCCCGCCCGGCGCTGGTGGCGCCGTCCCTTCGCCTTCGGGCCGGCGCTCGCGGTGCCGGCCGGCGTCTACCGGGAGATCGGCGGTCACGCCGCCGTCCGCTCCTCGATCGTCGACGACGTGGCGCTGGCCCGCGTGGCCGACGACCACGGGGTGCCGGTCGTCGCCCTCCTCGGCGGCCCGGACCTCCGCTACCGGATGTACCCCGGCGGGCTCGGGCAGCTCATCGAGGGCTGGACCAAGAACATCGCCGCCGGGGGCATGGCGACGCCGCCGGTGCGGCTGGCCGCCGCCGTGCTGTGGGTGACCGCGGCGCTGCAGGCGGCCCTGGCCGCGGCCGGTGCGCTGGACCTCGCCGGCCCGTGGTGGGTCGGGCTGGCGGCCTACGGGCTCTTCGCGGCTCAGTTCCGTGTCCTCGCCCGGCGCATCGGGAGCTTCGGCGCCGTGACCGCGGCGCTGTACCCGCTGCTGCTGGGGGCGTTCGTCCTGCTCTTCGCGTGGTCGCTGGCCCTCGCGCTCGGGCCCGGCCGGGTCCGGTGGCGGGGCCGGACGATCGACGTGCGTGCCCGGCCCGGCGGTCCCCACCGGGCGGTGGCCCGGTGAGCCTCGCCGGGACGGTGGTCGCCGACTCGGCGGTCTGGGCCGCCTGGAGCGCGGTCGTCGGCTTCGCCGCGCACCGCCTCCCCGCGGAGCGCCTGGGCCACGACAACGGGCTCACCCGCCTGCGCCCGTGGGAGCGGGGCGGCCGGGTCTACGAGCGCCTGGGCATCCGGCGGTGGAAGGACCGCCTGCCCGAGCTCGGCGCCACCTTCCGGGGCGGCGTGTCGAAGCGGCGGCTCGGATCGACCAGCGCCGCCGGCCTCGAGCGGTTCGCCGTCGAGACCCGGCGGGCCGAGCTGGTGCACTGGGCGATCCCGGCGGTCACGCCGGTGTTCGTGCTGTGGAACCCGCCGTGGCTGCTCGCGGCGATGGTCGCCTACGCGGTGGCCGCGAACGTCCCCTGCCTCCTGGTCCAGAGGTACAACCGGGGACGGCTCCTCGACATCCTCGAGCGCCGGGCCCCGGCGACGCAGCGGCTGCAGGACCTGCGGTGAGCCGGCTCGCCCTCGCGCTCGTGGCCCTCGCCGCCATGGAGCCGGCGGTCGCGCTGCTCCACCGTTCCGCCATGCACGGCCCCGCCGCCTGGCGCTGGCACCGCAGCCACCACCAGCCGCCGCGGGCGGGGCTGGAGGCGAACGACCTGCTGCCGCTCGCCTTCGCCGCGGTCACGATCGCCGTGATGGCGCTAGGCGCCGCCGTCGAGTCGCTCGACGCATTGCTCTGGATCGGCACCGGCGTCACCGCCTACGGGGCCCTCTACCTGGTCGTCCACGACCTCTATATCCACGGCCGTCTCGGCCGGCTCCCCGGCGCCGACCTGCGCTACGTGCGGTGGGTGGCCCGGGCCCACGCCCTCCACCACCGCACCGGCCGGGCCCCGTACGGCTTCCTGGTGCCCGTGGTCCCGGCCGGCGACGACGCCCGGGCGCTCGACCCGGCGGTGGCCGCGGTGCTCGAACGCAGCCCGGAGCGGCGCATCCGCCAGGCCGGCCCGGGGCGAAGCCTCCATCGATGCGCGACCTCGCCCGTCCCCCGCGGCCCGTCGACAGGAGGCACCGCGTGACCGACGTGCGCACGCCCACGTCCCCCGACCTCGCCGGGGTGCCGGCCCCGCCCCGCCCGATCGGCATCGGTCCCGCCACCGAGGCGGACGCCGACCAGGTGGTCCTGCTCGACGACCTCGGGCGCCCGGCGGGCCGCCGGCCCCGCCGCACGGTCCACGACCGGCAGACCCCCCTCCACCTGGGGTTCTCCTGCTACGTGGTCGACCGGGACGGCCGCGTGCTGGTGACCCGGCGGGCCCTGACCAAGCGGACCTGGCCGGGCGTGTGGACCAACGCCTGCTGCGGCCACCCCCGACCCGGCGAGGCGCTCGGCGCCGCGGTGGCGCGCCGGCTCCGGGACGAGCTCGGGGTGCGCGCCCAGCGGATGGCGCTGGGCCTCCCCGACTTCGCCTACCGGGCGTCGATGGACGACGGGTGCGTCGAGCACGAGCTGTGCCCGGTGGTCGTCGCCCTGGTCGACGACGTGCCCCGGCCCGATCCGGCCGAGGTCGCCGAGGTCGCGTGGATCGCCTGGGAGGACCTGGTCGCCCGGGCCCGGGAGCGGCCGGCGTCGTTGAGCCCGTGGGCCGTGCTGCAGATCCGCGAGCTGCACCGGCGGGTGGCATCGCCGGTGGCGCTGCTCGCCGAGGCCGCGGCGGGTCCGTCGGCGGGGGCAGCGCCCGGCGACCTGCTCGGGCCGGGACCCGCGTTTGCCGCGAGTGGGCCGTCGCCGTCGTCGCCGTCTCGGGGATCGGCGGGTGGCGACGACCCGGTGGCGCCCGTCCGGCCGGCGGTCGAGGCCGTGATCGACGACTTCCTCACCCGGCAGGAGTGCGAGCTCGGGCAGCTCGACCCGGCCGTGGGCGACCTCACCGCCGAGATCCGCCGCCTGGTAGCGGCGGGCGGCAAGCGCTTACGACCGGCCTTCGTGCTCTGGGGCCACGCGGCGGCCGGCGGCGATCGGCGGGGCGGCGCGGTGGTCGCGGCCGCAGCGCTCGAGCTGCTCCACACCTTCGCCCTGCTCCACGACGACGTCATGGACCGCTCGCGGCGGCGGCGGGGCCTGCCGGCCGCCCACGTCGCCCTCGCCCGGCGCCACCGCGCCGACCGGCTCACCGGCGACGGCGAGTGGTTCGGCGCCTCGGCCGCGGTGCTCGCCGGCGACCTCTGCTCGGTCTGGGCCGACCAGCTGTTCGGCGCGACGCCGCTGCCACCCGTGGCCGTCGCCGCGGGCCGGCAGGTGTTCGACCGGCTCCGGGCCGAGGTGATCTGCGGCCAGTACCTCGACCTCCGCCAGGCGCACGACCCCGCGACCGACGAGGACACCGCGACGCGGGTCGCCCTGCTCAAGTCCGCCCGCTACACGGTCACCCGGCCGCTGCAGCTCGGCGCGGCGCTCGCCGGGGGCGACGGGGCCGGGTCCTTGGCCGCGGCGCTGGCCACCTACGGCGACGCCGTCGGCCTGGCGTTCCAGATGCGCGACGACGTGCTCGGCATGTTCGGCGACCCCACGTCCACGGGCAAGAACGGCGTCGACGACCTGCGGGAAGGCAAGCGCACCCTCCTCGTGCTGCGGGCCCTGCGGCTAACAGCCGATCGGGACCGCGACCGGCTGCGGCGGGCCCTGGGCGACCCCGACCTCGATCCCGCCGGCGCCGCCCGGTGCCGTGCCATCGTCGCCGCGTCCGGCGCCCGGGCCTCGATCGAGGCGCTGATCGCCGCCGAGCAGGCCCGAGCCGTCGCGGCCGTCGCCGGCCTCGCAGACCCGGCCCGGACCGCCCTGGTTCGCCTCGCCGCCCTCGCCTCGGACCGCGACCGATGACCCTCGCCGACCACGCCGGCCCCCCGACCCCGACCGGTCCCGCGGCGAGCCCGGGCGCCGCGCTCGACGAGTCCTACCGCCGCTGCCGGGCGCTGGCCAAGGAGCACGGGACCACGTACTACCTGTCCACGTTCCTGCTCCCGCGGACGGCGTGGCGGCACGTCTGGGCGCTGTACGCCTTCTGCCGCCTGGCCGACGAGGTGGTCGACGACCTCGGCGACACCCCGCCGGCCGAGCGGGCGCGGGCCCTCGGCTCGCTGGGCGACCGCTTCTTCGCCGACCTCGCCGCCGGGGCGTCCGACGACCCGATCCTGCGGGCGGTCGTCCACACCGTCCGCACGTACGGCCACGATCCCGACTGCTTCCGCCGCTTCCTCGCCTCCATGGCGATGGACCTGACGACGTCGTCCTACGAGACGTGGGACGACCTGCTCGTCTACGTGGACGGGTCGGCGGCGGTCATCGGCGAGATGATGCTGCCGATCCTCGACCCGCCCCGGCCGGACGAGGCGCGGGGCCCGGCCCGGGACCTCGGGCTGGCCTTCCAGCTGACCAACTTCCTCCGTGACGTCGCCGAAGACCTCGACCGCGGGCGCGTGTACCTGCCGCAGGAGGACCTCGACCGCTTCGGCGCCGACCCCCGTCGCCGGCAGGTGGACGAGCCGTGGCGCCGGCTCATGGCCTTCGAGATCGACCGCTGCCGCGCGCTCTACCGGTCGGCCGACACAGGCATCGCGCTGCTCCCGCCCGCCGGCGCCCGCTGCGTGCGCACCGCCCGCGTGCTCTACGCGGGGATCCTCGAGCGGATCGAGCGGGCCGACTACGACGTGTTCCGCCGGCGCGCCCGCGTCCCGACGTGGCGCAAGCTCGCCACCGCGGCCGGGGCGGTCGTCACCCGGCCTCGTGGCGGCCCGCCCACTCCCACAGCGCGATCACGAGCGTGAGCAGGGCGAACGCGTAGACGTACTCCTCGGCCAGGATGTCCCAGATCGGCCGCCAGCCGCTCACGTCGCGGTCGCGGTAGATGACGATCGGGGCCGACAGCTTGGTGAGCCACCCGTCCACCGGGACCATGAACACGTACGAGATCAGCATCGCCGCCCAGTAGGCGGGCTCGCGGAAGATGCCGGTGCGCAGCACCCGGCACTCCACCAGGATCACGGCGACGGCCGCCGCCAGGCTCAGCGCGGGATAGACGGGCACCGGTCAGCCGCCCCGCCCGGGCCGGTCATCCCGGCTGGCTCGCCCGGCCGGGTCGAGGGCCACCGGCCAGCGGACCCGTCCCGTCCGCAGGTTGCGCACGGCCTCGAACGTCAGCAGCGCGCACACGGGGACGACCACGAAGAACCCGATCTCCTCGACGACCATCCCGCCGGGCAGCTCCACGCCCAGCGTGTACCGGTCGCTGAAGCCCCACGTGCCGCGCGCCGAGGCCCAGAGGTCCCAGACCCCGAACACCGCCAGCGCGGGCCCCAGCGCCATCGCCAGCCGCCGGGGACGCCGCCACACCCGCGCGTCGAAGAGGATCTCCAGCGGCAGCGTGCCGACCACGCTGGCGCCCAGGACGAGCAGGTACTGGAACCGGTCCACGAGCGCAGTATGTCCCGCCCGGTCGGTACGCCGGGCGGTCGGGCAGGCGTGCCGCCGCCCGACCCGCCGGCCGGAGCGCCGAGCGCGCTAGTTGAAGATGATGAAGTTGAGCTGCACGGTGAGTGGTGAGTCGAAACCGATGTTGAACCGCACGAGCACGTTGCCCTCGGCGGTGGGGACCACGTTGTGCACGGTCATGGTGGCGTTCCCGAGGAACGGGTTGCCGTTGCTGTCCAGCTCGGTGATGGACACCGCGATCTGGCTCTGCAGGTTCACGATCGTGTTGGGGAGGCCGAAGACGATCGAGTTCAGGCCACGGCCCCGGAACGAGTGCATGCCCCAGAACGTGGAGGTGGGCGCTCCGCCGAACTGGCCGACGATGGCGGCCTCGTCGCCCGGGGGCGCCTTCCGCTCCAGGAGGCGCCGGGTCAGCTCGACGTCCTCGGCGGACGGGCTGGCGGTGGTCATCGTGTCGGACATGGGTCCTGCTCCTCGGTCGATGTCACCCCCTCAGTGGTGCGCCGGCGGCCGGTGATACGGCCCGTCAATCGGCGGGCTCGTCCGGGACCTCGGCGCCGGCGGCCTCGTCGCGGGCGGCCCACTCCAGCAACGGGTCGATGGCGAAGACCGCGGCGTCGATGCCGGCGTGGAGGTCGCCGATCTCGGCGAAGCGGGCGGGGACGGTCGCCATCGTGCAGTCGAGCGGCTCGACGGTGTCGACCTCGTCCCAGGTGATCGGCGTCGACACCGTGGCGTCGGGCCGTCCCCGCACCGAGTAGGCCGCCGCCATGGTGTGGTCGCGGGCGTTCTGGTTGTAGTCCACGAACAGGGCGGACGGGTCGCGGTCCTTGCGCCACCAGGTGGTCGTGACCTGCTCCGGGGCCCGGCGCTCGACCTCGCGGGCGAAGGCGAGGGCGGCCCGGCGCACGTCGGTGAACCCGTGGACCGGCTCGATGCGGACGTAGACGTGCAGGCCCTTGCCGCCCGAGGTCTTGGGCCAGCCGGTGGCGCCCAGCTCGTCGAGCACCTCGTGGACGATGCCCGCCACCTGCCGCACGGTGGCCGGCGGGCAGGCCGGCATGGGGTCGAGGTCGATCCGCCACTCGTCGGGCTTCTCGGTGTCGGCCCGCCGCGAGTTCCAGGGGTGGAACTCGACGGTCGACATCTGCACCGCCCAGATCACCTGGGCCAGCTCGGTCACGCACAGCTCGTCGGCGTGCTGGCCGTAGCGGGGGAAGTGGAGCCGCACGGTCTCCAGCCAGGGCGGGGCACCGCCCGGCACCCGCTTCTGGTGGACCTTCTCACCGGCCAGGCCCTTCGGGAACCGGTGCATCATGCACGGCCGCTCCCGCAGGGCGTTCACGATGCCGGGCCCGACGGCCAGGTAGTACTCGACCAGGTCGAGCTTGGTCGCCCCCGTCGCCGGGAAGTAGACGCGGTCCGGGTTGGAGATGCGCACCGTGCGCTCTCCCACCCGGACCTCGGTCGCCGGAGCCTTCGCCACGGCCGCGACGGTACCGGGGAGCACCCGGCGCATGGCCGACGGTGCCACCGGGTACGCCCGCGGCGATGGCTCGTGCGGTCTGGACCGGCACGATCAGCTTCGGGCTGGTCAACGTCCCGGTGAAGGCGTACTCCGCCACCCGGGACCACAAGGTCCACTTCCGCGAGCTCGACCAGCGCGGCGGCCGCGTCCGGCACGAGAAGGTGTCGGCCCGCTCGGGCAAGCCGGTGGACGAGATCAGGCTCGGGTTCGAGACGTCCAAGGGCCATTACGTGCGCTTCACGCCCGAGGAGATCGAGGAGCTGCGCCCGGCCTCCACCCGGGCCGTCGAGGTGCTCGACTTCGTCGACCTGCACGAGATCGACCCCGTCTTCTACGACAAGACCTACTGGCTGGCGCCGGCCACCGAGGAGGCCCGGTCGGCCTACGCGCTGCTCCGGGACGTCATGGCGGACCAGCAGATGGTCGCCATCGGGACCGTGGTCATGCGGCGCAAGCAGTACCTGGCCGCCATCCGGCCGATCGAGCGTGCCCTCGCCCTGTCGACCATGCGCTTCGCCGACGAGGTCGTGCCCAGCTCGGACATCGAGGGGATACCGGACCGCAAGGCCAGGGCCAAGCCCCGGGAGCTGGCGCTGGCCCGCCAGATCGTCGAGTCGCTGGCCACGGACTGGAAGCCGGAGCGCTACCACGACACCTACACCGAGGAGCTGCGCCGGCTCATCCGCGAGCGCGCCGAGGGCGGGGGCGCCGGCAAGGTCGAGGAGGCTCCCGCCGAGCCCGCCGGCGAGGTCGTCGACCTCATGGCGGCCCTGGAGGCCAGCGTGCGGGACGCCCGCAAGGGACGCCGGGGCGGGCGCGGCAAGCCGGCCCGCAACCGGGCCCGCCGCTCCGCCTGAGCCGCGCCGGCCTGTATCCGCCGGGGGGCCGCCGATCTCTCTGGAGAGGTGATCGAGCGCACGATCGACGAGCTGCTGGACGTGGCGCTCCGGGCCGACGACGCGAGCGGGTACTTCGCCGCGCTCTACGTGCGGGTGACGAGCGACATCGCCCGCTGCGTCCGCGACCGGTGCTTCGAGGACGGCGAGCGGATGGAGCGGCTGGCCGACGCGTTCGCCGGCTACTACCTGCGGGCCCGGCGGGGCGAGGGACCGGTGCCGCGCTGCTGGCAGGCGACCTGGGACGTGGCGGGCGACCCGGACCTGCTGATCGTGCAGCATCTGTTGCTGGGGGCCAACGCGCACGTCAACCACGACCTGACCCAGGCGGTCGTCGACGTCGCCGCCGACCACGGCGGCCTGGCGGCGGTGGAGGACGACTTCGCCGTCGTCAACGACGTCCTGGCCGCCTCGTTCACCGGGGTGATCCGGGACCTGGACCGGGTGTCCCGCTGGGCCGGCGAAGCTGCGGCGCTGGGCGGTGGCCGGCTGTTCAACTTCTCGATGCGCTGGGCCCGCTCCACGGCCTGGGAGACGGCCGGGCGGCTGTACCCGCTGGCGGCG